>JAFGES010000129.1 GCA_016931455.1 Desulfobacterales bacterium
CTTATCGTAAAAAAAGGTAATCCCCTTAGTATTAAGGATTTGGTGAACGTTCAGGATAAGCACGCACGTTTCATCAACAGAAACGAGGGATCGGGAACACGAATGTTGCTTGAGTATTTTATGCGGCAACTGCACCTGAATGAAAGGGATATCAGGGGGTTCTTCGATGTGGTGAATACGCATTTAGAAGTGGCGCTCAAAGTTTTCTTCGACGAGGCTGACGTAGGCATGGGAATAGAATATATAACACATTTACTTCCGCTTGATTTTATTCCCCTCACGGAAGAACGATTCGATCTCGTCATTCCAAAGAATCTCTGGCCGACGGCTATCATGCAGGACTTTATTACCTATCTACAGCCCGAAAAAATCAGCAAACTATCCCATAAGTTGCCCGGTTATAATTTAAAAGAAACGGGTAAAGTCCTGTTTGAAAGCTGATAATCTGCGAGTTTCCTGTGATCATATTCGAACTCGTCTAAGAATTCATATTTTCCCGGCAACGCAAACCCAATTTTCTTGAGTTACTAATTCAATAATATTAAAACCTAATGCTTCCATTTTTTCAACAACCTTTAACTTATTCTCTTCAATGATACCGGAACAAATAAATATTGAATCTTTTTTTAAAATTTGAGGAATCTGGTCCAGCAGCACCAATATCACTTCCGACAGGATATTAGCCACTATAAAATCATATTGCGATTTTATACCATCAATAAGATTTCCGTTTATCAGCTGAAATTTTTCTATTTCTATGCCGTTCAGCAACAAATTCTTTTGAGCGATTTCGACTGCAAATTGATCAATATCAATGCCTATAAGGTGGGCAGCTCCGAGTTTGGCGGCAGCAATCATCAATATCCCGGAACCGGTACCCACATCCATAAATGAATCTCCGGTCTTGAGATATTTTTCAATCAGATTGATACACATATAGGTGGTTGGATGCGTTCCCGTTCCAAAGGCCATCCCCGGATCGATCTTAATGACGATTTCATCCTGATGAGGTTTGTATTCACGCCATGTAGGCTTAACTACAATTTTTTCACTGATTTTTATCGGCTGGAAATATGTTTTCCAAGATTCGGCCCAGTCTTCTTCCGCAATTTCCCGATAAAATATTTTTGAGAAAATCCGATTTTTTTTTTCCAGTTGCTTCAATTTTTTTTTCAAATTTTGAATGCTCTTGATTCCCTGTTGGTTCTTTGGAATGTAACCGGTTACCGAATGTTGATTCGGCTTTCTCTCAACACTGTCACCCCATCCTTCTATGGGTACAAGATCAGGATCTTCAACAACGACTCCCTTCACACCAATCTCATAAAAAATATTTGAAATCAGATCCGTCGCGAGCTGTTTCTCATCAAAATCAAAAATAATTTTTGCTGCTATCCATTTCACAATCTTTATTCCACCGTTTTTTTAAATCCTAACCCGTAACCTTTTCTTCGGCTAATTCAATATAAATTGAATCACTATAGTCTGAAATTATTTTTTTGAATGCACCAATACTCTTATCATTTGCATTGATTACCGCATAAAGACGTCCCAAATTAAAAAACGCCTCGTCTTTCAGGATAGCAACCGGTTCAGCAATGATCATTTCAAAATATTTTATCGCGGTTTCATAATCTTTTTTGGCTTCATGACAATAGCCTAGGCTATTTAAGATTAGGTTTTTATAAAATATCTTTGTATCAAAATCCGTCAGTGCTATATTATACAGGTTGATTGCCTTCTCAAAATCACCGGCATCATATGAAAGATTAGCAAAAATAAGCCTAGCAATTTTTTTTCCTTCATTATTATTCGAATATTCTTCTAAAATTCGCTCGAAATCTTTTGCGACATCCAGATAAGCTTTTTCGGTACCCATATTTTTTTTAACTTCTTCATATTTTGTCATATTTTGTTCCAGTTGAACAAAAGCCTTATTTTCAGATTTATTGGAAGAATATTGGAGCCCGGAAAAAACAATGACAATGATAAAAAGTGCACCAAATATACAAGCTAATTTTCCCTTATGTTTTGTGCTAAATTGCAATAATTTACTGGAAAATGTAATAAACTCGTCCGGCTCTTCTAGAATTCTTTTCCTTGCGCGTGATATCCGTTTTTTTGCCATTTTTCCCCCTCGATTTCTTAATACATTCAAATCCGCTTTAATGCCTTGGAAATAATAAATTTACACAAATTACTACCAAACTAGAGACTCGTGAATCCAACCTTTATCACCATCGGCATGCTGTACATGAATCCAATTTGCTTTGTGTTGTAAAACCCGAAATGGAATTCCTTTTTCGATAATGAAAGCTACTTGAAATTGTGTCCCGGGTCCCGTTCGAACATTGCAGTTTTCTTTTTTTGAAATAACCGAATGAATTTTGCCTAAAAGCGACTTGCTAATCCACCCTTTATCACCTTCAAAATCACGAAAAAGGCACCATGAACCGGATCTTTCAAGGATCAAGACCGGATAATATTGTTCCACTTTCCATAAAATATCATACCTCGTTCCCGGACCGGAACGTATATTGGCTATCGGAACCGCAACAGCCAAACGCTCCTCCGAAGCATGGGCAGCGCCCATTAAGATCAGAATTATACCTATACATATAAATGATTTCATTTTTTCAAGATCGTCATTTAAAATATCAGCATAAGGCTTTTTATTAAATTTTAGGAATCATAAAAAATGAGTCTCGGCAATTCAAGACAGGTAAGTTTATTACCATAAACCGCACCCGTATCGATACCAATTTTGTTCGGTTGAACAAGAGGTTCCGGAAAAACGGTGTGACCAAATATGACCCTTTTTCCAAAATCATAATCCGAATCGATAAATCGGCCACGAATCCATAAAATATCAAGTACATCTTGACTTTCAAGCGGAATATTTTCTCTTAGTCCGGCATGGACGAAGATATACTGATCCGTCTCATAATAAAGCCGTAGCCTCTTGAAAAAGTCAAGATGCTCCTGTGGAATCGGTGAAGCTTCAAACTTTCTGCTCTTTTTTAAATAACTATCCAGAGTCTGCTGTCCCCCATTTGTCAGATATTTAAGTCTATCAATTCCTGCAAGAAAATCTTCAAGCATTTCTTCATGATTGCCTTTTAAAAATATGATTTTGGAAAAACGCTTTTTCAAATCGATCAAATATTCTACCACTTCTGAAGAATTAGGGCCACGATCAATATAATCTCCTAAAAAAACAAGGGTATCAGTATCAAAATCAACATCGATCTTATCCATAAGAATTTGCAGCTTGTCAAAGCACCCATGAATATCTCCGATGGCAAAAATTTTACCCATTATTTTAGATCATTAAATCCATAAAAAATTAAAAAAGAAAACTATATTAAATAAATTCTATACAGTTAAGCTCCGATTTAGGTATGGTCAAGCCTTGTAATACCCTCTTTCCTTGCATCCTGCAAAGCCTTTTCATACTCTTTTTGTGATAAAAATCCCGAAAGTTCCTCAACATCGGAGGCCCTACCACACGGCCGATATTGCGACATGATATTGACATAGCTACGCGTTGAAATTTTACTCGCAATAAATCGCATGATTTCGCGTGTTCCCGCTAGCCCATTGGGCAAAACCAAATGCCGTATCAAAAGTCCACGTATAGCAAGGCCGGTTTCATCAATAACTAGGTCTCCCACCTGACGGTGCATTTCAATAAGGGATTTTCGAGCCATTTCCGGATAATCACTTGCCTGAGCTGTTCTCACAGCGACTTTCGGATCCCAAAATTTAAAATCAGGCATGTAAATATCAATCACACCTTCAAGCAACTTCAGAGTCTTTGGGTCATCATAGCCGCTGGTATTGTAAATCAAAGGGACACAAAGTCCCTGCCGAACGGCTATTTCAACAGCCGATAGAATTTGAGGAACCACATGCGATGGTGTAACGAAATTAATATTATGACAACCCACATTTTGTAAATTCAGCATCATATCAGCTAGTTGCTCATTTGATACGGTTTTGCCTTGCCCTTGATGGCTGATTTCATAGTTTTGGCAAAAAATGCAAAGCAGGTTACAATGTGTAAAAAAAATAGTGCCGGAGCCGTTTCTGCCCACCAAGGGTTTCTCTTCGCCAAAATGAGCTTGATAACTTGAAACGACAGCTTTTTTACCTGTTTTGCAGACACCCCTTTGGTCGGATAGCCGGTCGACTTTGCATTTTCGAGGACAAAGGGTGCAGCAACGCAATATATTGTAAGCCTTGATGATTTTATCCTTCAGTAGCCCCTTTTGAAACGTCTTGATGTATACGGGTTCAAATGATTGCATGCTAACTAACCACCTCCTGCAAAGATATCCGATTTCACCCGGGAACCTAACTATCCCAAACCCATCATTCGACATCCTTGATAAATCAAAAATGCCACGCCCCATGCAATCAACGTGCTGTATCCCATGCTAAAAAGCGTCCATTTTAAGGATCCCGTTTCCCGTCTTATTGTGGATACAGTCGCCAGGCATGGAAGGTATAATATAACAAAGACCATCATAGAAAGTGCAGCCGATGATGTCATATTAGATGCTAAAAGCGCTTTTTTGAGGGCATCGGATTCCACTTCGGCTTCAGTGGCATATAGAATTCCCAAGGTACTGACAACAATTTCTTTTGCAACAAAACCGCTCAGAAGTGCCACGCTGCCACGCCAATCAATACCAATGGGAGAGAATAAGGGTTCAAAAGCTTTTCCAATTTTGCCCATATAAGATTTTTCGATCTTTTCAGCTTTTTGAGCCATTAAAATTTTTGATATGGCAGCATCCCGTTTCTTTTCAATCGAATCTTTTGTATTTTCATTACCGGTGGTAAATTCGGTAAGATAATTTGCTTTTACTTTTTTAATTTGGGATTCATAATCAGTTGAATACGTAATGTTTCGCGGAAAAGCTGAAAGCGTCCAAATAATAATCGATCCGATTAGAATGACACCTCCCATTTTTTTAAGAAACATTTTGCTGCGGTCCCACATATGAATAAGTAGACTTTTAATCATTGGGACTCTGTAAGGGGGCAATTCCATAACAAATGGCGCATCCACTCCCTTTAGAAGGGTTGAACGAAACAAACGGCCGCTTAAAATGGCCGTTAGGATCCCAATAAAATAAATCGCAAAAATTACTGTTCCGGCTTTTGCGCTGAAAAAAGTTCCAGCAAGGATGATATAAATAGGCAATTTAGCCGAACATGACATAAAAGGCGTGATAAGGATGGTAAGAATCCGGTCCTTTTCACTCTCCAGCGTACGAGTCGCCATAATAGCGGGGACATTGCAACCAAAGCCCATCAGCATGGGAATGAAAGATTTTCCATGAAGCCCGATCAGATGCATGATTTTGTCCATCAGAAAAGCGGCTCTAGCCATATATCCGGTATCTTCAAATATTGCGATACAGAAAAAAAGAATAAGAATATTGGGTAAAAAAATAATCACACTACCGACACCGGCAACAATTCCGTCTAAAAGAAGATTTTTTAAAAGTGAATTTGGGAGCAAACCGTCTAATGAGGCTGAAAACAAGTTAATGCCGCTGTCGATCCACTGCATGGGATAAGCTCCAAGCGAAAAAGTCATCTGAAACATAGCCCAGATAAAAAAGATAAAAATCGGAAACCCGAGAAATCGGTTTGTCAAAATGAGATCGATGTTACGTGATATATCAACTCGCTGCCTTGTAGAAGTTGTCATCACCTCCTTAATGATCCCAACAATAAATCCATACCGTTCATCAGTCATTACAATCTCAGGGTCATCATTAAAACGGTCGATTAGATATTTACGCTGCAATTGGGCTTGCTGTAGAATTTCATGGCCGCTATTTCCCACCTTCTGCAGAATACGTTCCTTTATAATTTTATCATCTTCAAGGAGTTTGATTGCCGCCCATCGGGTATTATATAAAAATATATTATTTTTCTTTTCTTCAATAAAGTTTTGAAGTTGTGCAATGGAATGTTCAATATCCTGACTATATTTAACTCTTCTTGACTGCGGCACAACAGCATTCGACTCTCCTAGTTCGATGGCTTTCTTGAGGAGAATATCAATCCCTTGGTTTTTATTTCCAATGGTAAACACAACCGGTACATCAAGAAGTTCGGAAAGCTTATCCGCATCAATTTGGATTCCCCGTGAACGAGCCAGATCTGCCATATTTAAAGCGAATAAAACCTTACAGCAATCCAGTTCTCTGAGCTGAGTGGCCAGATAAAGACTTCGTTCCAAGTTGGATGAATCGATAATGTCGATCACAACATCGGGGCATTCTTCAAGAATAAAATTACGTGCAACAATTTCTTCTATGGAAAAAGGGGTAAGACTGTAAGTTCCAGGAAGATCGATAATTTTTAGGTTATAACCATGTTTATGGATAATACCTTCTTTTTTTTCTACTGTAACTCCCGGCCAGTTACCGACCTTTTGTCGAGTTCCGGTGATATTGTTAAATAAAGTCGTTTTTCCCGAATTGGGATTACCAGCCAGTGCTATGGTAAGACTTTTTTGTTGCATTATGGTGTTCCCTACCTTATATCGTCAATGGTTATACATGCAGCTTCCTCAACCCGAAGAGACACATGATACCCCTTGACGATCAGTTCCATCGGATCTCGCAAAGGTGCATATTTTTCGACATAAATTTCGGCATCTTTTACAATCCCCATTTCAAGTATGCGTCTGCGCAAGGCTCCGGTTCCCCCGACTTGGACGATACGCCCTTTCTGTCCTTCTTTCATCTCGCTTAACAGCATAGATATTTCTCCTTAAATATCAACCGGTTTTGCCCATTGGCTGAACCGATATTTTTGACGCTAAAAATTCTTTTTTATTATCATGCCTAAATCTAATATTTTAAAATAGTAAAGCTATATTATCTGTTCTGAATCATCTCCCGCGCATGTGCAAACGTTGCCTGGGTAATCTTTACCCCACCTAACATTCTGGCAATTTCTTCCACTCTTTCTTCCATACTTAACTCGGTAATGGTGGTCGTGGTTCTACCATCGGCCACCTGTTTTGATATTCGGTAATGATGATGAGCAAATTTAGCAATCTGCGGTAGATGCGTGATACAAATAATCTGATGATAATCGGCAAGGCAAAACAGTTTTTGCCCAATAACTTCAGCAACACTTCCACCGACCCCGGCATCAACTTCATCAAAGACAGCCGTTTCCACAGAAGCGGTCTTGGCTAAAATGGCCATTAAAGCCAAAACCACCCTTGAAAGTTCACCTCCGGAAGCAATACCGGCTAATGGCTTTAAAGCTTCCCCCACGTTTGGCGCAATCATAAATGTTGCCCGGTCGACCCCGGTTTCGGTGATTGCCGTGTTATCAGTCTTAAGGTAGGCATCCGTATTATCGCCTGCACAAAAAGTTTCCAAGGCAACTTGAAATTTTGTCTGCGGCATCATTAGTGTAGCGAGTTCTGTTTCCACCTTTTCAGAGAGGACTTTTGCCATTTGTTTTCTTTTTGAAGAAAGCTTTAATACTAGTTCTTTTAATCTCGCATGCACCTCGAAGAGTTCGGCTTCCATCTCTTGTATATTCTCGGATATATTTTCGAGTTCTGAAAGCTCCGTCTCAATGGATTTAAGATGAGATAAAACAGTCTCAATCGATCCACCATATTTACGCTTGAGCCTCTTAAGAGTATCAAGTCGGGCCTCAACCACTTCGAGACGCTTTTCATCCAGTTGGATGCTTTCTATATAGGCTCTAAGTTGATCGACAATATCTTCAATCTGAAAGACGGTTTGTTCCAGGCTCGAAGCTCTTCCGGAAAGTTCAGGATCGATTCGACCTGCCTTCTCAAGATCCTTTTTCACGGTGATAAGTCTTTCGAAGATTGCTCCATTGGCGCTATAAAGTTCTTCCATGCTTTCATGCACTGTCTGATAGAGCACTTCACCATTTCTAAGCCTCAACTGCTCTTGGCCAAGAATAATATCTTCTCCCGGCGTTATTCCGGCTTCTTCGATTTCTTTTTTCTGGAATTCAAGCAGCTCCATGTGTTGAGTTTGAGAGTCTCTTTTCATATAAAAATCACGTAGCTTCTTCAATAGTGGAACGATATCGTGGAAACACGCACCCACCTGTTCCCGCAACGGCATCAAGCCGCCGAAATGATCAAGGATTGTAAGTTGCTCCTCTTCTTTTAAAAGCCCTTGGTGTGCGTGTTGCCCGGATATGCAGGCCAAATTCTCGGTCACTGCATTGAGCAGTTGCATAGTAGCCGGTCTTCCGTTAATATAAATACGATGCCGATCGTTGCGGGAAATCAATCTTCTGAGTAAAAGCCCTTCCGCTGTATTATAGCCATACGCTTCCATCGCTTCGGCAACATGGCTTCCGGGTGCGACTTCAAACAGGGCTTCAAGCTCAGCCGTTTCAGCACCGGTTCGAATGAGCTTGGCGGTTGCCCGGCTGCCGAGCAGAAGATTGACTGCATTGATAATAATCGACTTACCCGCTCCGGTTTCTCCGCTAAGTATGGTAAGTCCCTTTGAAAAACATATCTGCAGATCGTCGATAATGGCAAAATTTCTAATGGAAAGTTCTCGAAGCATAAGCGAAAGATACCATAAAAATTTTAAAAAATCATTCCAGCTTTGTATAAAAGTCTGTTAAGTAACTTTCCTGTTTCCTCGTTCCCTAAAAACATTAAACCGTATATTTATATTGATTTTGAAACTAAAGCTTTAAATTTCCAGTGGCTCCCACCTATCCAACCAAAATCATTCTATATCGCATAACATTCCGTGTTTGTAAAGGTTCTTGTAACTTTTGTTAATGATCTTCAATTGTCATTTAAATGAGAGATTTGAATTGGAAAAACTCAAAAAAAACCACCGTATGATATGAATGAATGTAAGCAAACTTTATTGCTTAATAAAAGGAGCTATATGTGATGATCAGGAGGTGTGATGATCAGAATCGATCAAGGATAAACATTTTATCAAAATATAAAGGGCATTCCATCATCATTCGATGGAATGCCCTTACAAATTCTAGAAAAAGAACACTAAACCACAGTTACATTGACCGCAGCAGCACCTTTTTTACCCTGCTCTATGTCAAAAGTAACTCGGTCGCCTTCATAAAGAGCTTTGAAACCGGTTGCGTTAATTCCTGAATGATGAACAAATACATCCGGACCACTTTCTTGCTCAATAAAGCCAAAGCCTTTACTGCTATTAAACCATTTTACAATTCCATTAGCCATCGTGACACCCTCCTTCCTTAAATAATTCTCTGGTTCCAAACTTCGGGTTGCCATTTTGGCAATGGGTTTTTGCTTCAGCCTTCAGAACGAAACCAGCCTGCCGATAAATCTGGACAGGCTTTCAATTTTTATAATATAAATATATTTTTGAATAATGTCAAGTGAATAATGTCAAGCTAATTTTTAAAGCAATCGCCTTGGCGGGAGTTGACTCCATTTGACATAATTCTAGTATATGATATTAATAAACTTATAAATTCCCCTCTCATCACTTAATGGATAGAATTTTAAAGGAGATCGCATGGAAAAGCACCATAAATTTTCAATATGGTACACACTGCTGGGCATTTGGCTGGTTCTGATTCTCCATAATTTGCTGTTCTCAGCTTTAGCTATTCGCACAATTCCTTATAGCGAATTCCTCCAACTGCTGAAGGAAAATAATGTTACCGAAGTCGCCATCACCGCAAATCAGATCCAAGGCAAAATAAAGTCAAACAGTGCCACGCCCGGCCAAGGAGAATTATTTCGAACCGTCAGAGTCGATCCTGAATTATCTAAATTACTTGAAGAATATAATGTGACATTCAAAGGTGAGATTGAATCGACCTTTTTCAAAAATCTGTTTTCATGGCTTTTGCCGATAATTGTGTTTGTCGGCATCTGGTATTTTCTGATGAAGCGGATGACCAGTCAACAACCGGGATTTATGATGCTGGGTAAAAACAAAGCCAAAATTTACATGCAGGATGAACTGGATGTGACTTTCGAAGATGTTGCCGGTGTAGATGAATCCAAGCAGGAACTAATGGAAGTGATCGACTTTTTAAAAGAACCCGAAAAATTTACCGGTTTAGGCGGCAAAATGCCGAAAGGCGTCTTGCTTGTCGGACCGCCGGGTACAGGCAAAACACTGCTGGCCAAGGCGGTAGCCGGTGAGAGTCAAGTCCCGTTTTTCAGCTTGAGCGGTTCCGAGTTTGTCGAGATGTTTGTGGGGTTGGGCGCGGCAAGAGTTCGCGATCTTTTTATACAAGCCAAACAAAAAGCGCCTTGTATTATTTTCATCGATGAGCTCGACGCCCTTGGAAAAGCTAGGGGCTTTGGCACCATGGGCGGTCATGATGAAAGGGAACAGACCCTCAATCAACTGCTGGTTGAAATGGATGGCTTTGATCCAAAGGTGGGTGTCATTTTGATGGCCGCGACCAACCGTCCTGAAATTCTTGATCCGGCTTTACTCCGGCCGGGTCGTTTTGATCGGCAAATCCTGGTAGATCGCCCTGACAAACAGGGAAGAGAAGAAATTTTAAAAGTCCATTTAAGAAACATCAAATATGAAGAAACACTGGACATTAGCCAAATAGCCGCTATGACTCCCGGGATGGTCGGTGCCGATCTTGCCAATCTGGTCAATGAAGCCGCTCTGCTGGCGGTTCGGAGAAACAAGCAAAAAGTCAGTATGGCCGAATTCGAAGAAGCGGTCGAAAGGATTGTGGCCGGTCTTGAAAAAAAGAATCGTCTCATCAATCCCAACGAACGTAAAATCGTCGCTTACCACGAATTGGGGCATGCGATTGTAGCTCTCTCTTTGCCCGGGACTGATCCGGTACAAAAAATTTCAATCATCCCCAGAGGAATTGCGGCTTTGGGATACACCATGCAGAGGCCGACGGAAGATCGTTATCTGATGAAAAAAACGGAATTACTCAATCGGATTGCAACACTTCTAGGCGGCCGAGCTTCAGAAGAAATTATTTTTCAAGACATTTCAACCGGCGCTCATAATGATCTATCGAAGGCCACCGATATCGCCCGCAGCATGGTCAAAGAATATGGCATGAGCAGCGAGGTGGGACAAGTCTATTTTGCACCGGAAAAAAAATCACCTTTTTTAGATTTAGGCAGAAGAAATGGGGGTGAATACAGCGAAGCTACGGCTGAAATCATAGATAAGGAAGTCAAAGAAATCATCAGCAATCAGTATTCAAGAGCCCTAGAAATACTTCGCGCCAATAAGGATATTATCGAGAAAGGTGCAGCTTTGCTTTTGGAAAAAGAAAAGATTGAAGGAGAGGAATTAAGGGCTCTGATGGATAAATTTTCCTCTTAAAAAAATGACCCAAGAGCCCATATACTTTTTATAAAAGGGCGGACAGGTTATGCCAAGGCTTTTGCAGCAGAAAAACCTAACTCAAAAGCCTTTAAATTCGTTTCAACAAACGGTTTTACGGTTTTTGTTCGAATCGCTTCTTTAACATTTTCAGATGTTAACGGCAAAATTTCAGTCTGAATCAATGCACCCAGTAAAACCATGTTGACCGACATGACATTGCCGGCCTTTTTAGCAAGATCAACCGCATCAAAGGCAATCAATTTTTTGGTCTTGGCCCGAATCAGCGCCTGCATATTTTCAAGAGTCGGATAAACGCCTTTTCCGATAGCAACGGTAAATGGCGGCAAAGGTGCCAAATTGCTGATCACAACAGTATCGCGATTGCATTTATTTAAGGCCCGAAGGGTTTCCAAAGGTTCAAACCCCATCAGCACATCGGCTTCACCATCCGAGATGATGGTGCTTTCGGCGTCTCCAAATACCAGTGCGGATTCTACGACGCCCCCTCTTTGAGCCATACCGTGAATTTCACTCATTCGAATCGGAATATCGGAAAGCAGAGCAGCTTCGCCTAATACCCTGGAGGAAAGTAAGTTACCCTGTCCGCCAACTGCTACGATAATTAGTCGCGTTGTATTCATTTTTTCATCCTATGGTATTAAATTTAAATTTGCCCTAAGATCTTTCTTTCAGAGGCAAAATCGCATTTTCCGGGCAGATCTGAGCACAAAGGGAACAACCCACACACATAAAGGGATCGATTTGGACTCGATCATTTTTGATAAAAAAAGCCGGGCATGCGAGTTGGTTAATACACTGCCTGTGATTCTTACATTTTTCACTGACGTAAAACGGTTTTCCTTTAAGTTTTTTAAGACTTTTCGCATACAGTGGACACATTTCTTTGGATATAACCACCGACACCCCTTTAAAACTCAACGCTTCTTTGATGCTGCGAATACTTTTTTTAACATTAAAGGGCTTTATGATCTTCACCAGTGAAACACCAATCGCCTTGACAATCTCCTCAATCGAAACACGACCATAGCCGCTTAAATTTAGATTCTGCATATCAACGCCCGGATTCGGTTGGTGCCCGGTCATAGCTGTCGTTCCGTTGTCAAGAATTACGAGCGTAAAATTATGGTTATTAAAAACAGCGTTGATCAAACCGGGTATCCCGGAATGAAAAAATGTGGAATCACCGATAAAAGCGATCACCTTCCTGTCGGTGACTTTTGAAAAACCACAGGACGTCCCGACGGAAGAGCCCATGCAGATCAGAAAATCTCCCATTGAAAGCGGCGGTAAAAATCCAAGTGTATAACACCCAATGTCATTCGGACAAATCGTATTCAATCCTTCCGACGCTTTTTTGACTGCATAAAAAGTAGCTCGGTGCGAACATCCGGCGCATAGGTTCGGCGGACGCTGAGGAAGTTCAGGGAGATCCGAAAGGTCGGGAATCTCCGCCGGTGTATAGGTCACATTAAAATATTTTGCCATACACTGCCTGACCAGGCCGGGATTAAATTCATAGAGGCGCGAAAACAATTCATCAGCTTTGCCCATAATGGGAAGCGTCAATCTTTCCTCTTGGGCAAAAGATTTGACAGCTTCTTCCATGTATGGTTCTCCCTCTTCGACAACCAGCACTTTTTCACAATCTTTTAAAAATTTCTTGATAAGTGTTTGCGGCATGGGATGGCTGATGCCGATCCGCAGGATTTTGACCGCGGATTCCAACTTAAGATCCTTGACGGCATCTGCTACATAATTGTAGCTGACGCCATTACAAATAACGCCCCAAGTCCCATTTCCAACAACAAAATTATATTTGGAATGTTCACCGATATTTTTTGCCTTTTCAATGTTCTGCAGCAGTTTAACATGAAGTTTTCTGGAAACCGCCGGAACCGTTACATAGTTGAAAGGATCTTTGGCAAACCCACCCTCAATACAAGGCTTTCTGATATTACCCAAAACCACGGCTGCGGTGGAGTGATTAAGCCTTGTGGTGGTTCTGAAAATAACAGGCTCCTGCAGTTTTTCAGAAAGTTCAAATGCAAAGACCACCATATCCTTGGCTTCCTCCACCGAGGAAGGCTCCATGATGGGAAGTCCTGACAGCTTTCCGTAATAGCGGTTATCTTGTTCGTTCTGACTGGAAAACATATAAGGATCATCGGCTGTTACTATCACAAGACCTGCCTTAACACCGACATAAGCAAGCGTCATCAAAGCGTCGGCAGCCACATTCAGCCCCACATGCTTCATTACGCACATGCTGCGAACACCCGAATTTGCTGCGGCTGCTACGACTTCAAGAGCCACCTTTTCATTGGTGCTGTACTCAAAATAGAGGTCGCTTTCCTGTGCGATCTGAAAAAAGTTGAGTGAAATCTCTGAAGACGGTGTACCGGGATAGGTGGTTGCGACAGCTACACCTGCTTCGATCGCGCCCCGCGCAATCGCTTCGTTGCCGAGCATGAGCACCTTTTTTCCCGGAGAATCGGATAGTAATTTTTGCATGGCATTTTCCTTGAGTTTAGCGTTATTCTTCTAAGATTGAAATTTTATTCATATAACAGCATCCATTACCCTGTAAAGAATTATCTTTAAAGCAAATTATGATTAAAAAACTTTACAAAAGCGGACCGATGAAGTATTATTCAAAAATATATTTTTTTGGAATTTTATTCTGCGTGGCATGCTGTAACTTGAAAACATCGGGCTATACTCCATCTGATTTTAGACCTAAGTCGTTGCTACAATGCAAGATTTGATTACCCTTGTTATCGCTTCACATAATAAAGGCAAAAAATCCGAGATCATAGATCTGTTGAAGAATTTTCCCGTCCTAATTAAAAACCTGGATGATTTTGGTTCGATTCCCCCGGTTGAAGAAGATGGACATACATTTACAGAAAACGCTTATAAAAAGGCTAGTATTACAGCAAAAATTCTAGGGCTGCCGGCATTAGCCGATGATTCAGGAATCATGGTGGAAGCCCTTGGCGGCGCACCCGGCATCCATTCCGCTCGCTATGCCGGAAAAAACGCAACTGACGAGCAAAGATGTTCAAAATTGCTTAAAGCAATGCAAGGCAAAAAAAATCGCCGAGCGGCGTTTAAATGTGCAATTTCTATAGCGGTTCCCAGCGGTTCCGCCTTAACTTATTTAGGTGACTGCGAAGGTCTGATCGGCGAAAAACCGGTAGGCTCAAATGGATTCGGATATGATCCCATTTTTTACTCCCCGCTTTATCGAAAAACCTTTGCAGAACTCGACATTAAAGAGAAGAGCCTTATCAGTCACAGGGGGAAGGCGTTGAAGCAAATAAGGGATGAATTTGATAAAATTTTGATCTGGATCCGTCAAAATAGGAATGCTCCCAAAAAATAACGCATTACGGTGAATACAAATGGTTGAAAATCTAATCAGGAAAAATAGAAGTTGCAGGCGATTTTACCAGGCCCACACTGTGGATCTGGATACTTTGAGAGAGTTGGTGAACCTGGCAAGGTTATCGGCTTCGGCAGCAAATTTGCAGCCGTTAAAATATATTCTTAGCTGTGAACCGAATAAAAACGCCGATATTTTTTCTTGCCTCGCTTGGGCCGCATATCTGAAAGATTGGCCGGGACCCATAGAAGGTGAAAGGCCTTCAGCATATATCATTATTCTCGGCGATTATTCCATTAGTAAAAATTTTTACTGTGATCATGGCATCGCTAGCCAGAGTATTCTTCTAGGTGCTAGAGAAAAAGGCCTTGCGGGGTGCATGATCGCTGCAATTGATCATAAAAAACTTCGTCAAGTTCTAAATATTTCTTCACAATTTGAAATACTTCTCGTGCTTGCCATTGGAAAGCCTAAAGAACAAGTCGTCATTAAAGAGGTTGGAACTGACGGCAATATAAAATATTGGCGGGATGATTCCGGTATCCATTATGTTCCCAAAAGAAATCTCAATGATATTATTTTAACCGGTTATTCTAATTAAACTAAAAACATAAACATTGCATTCAATAGACCTAATTCAAATTTAACAACAAAAGCAAGTAGAGGAAGACAATGGAGTTTAAAGTAACACTTAACCACGTGATCGAAAAACATCCCCATGTTCAAAAAGATCTTTATAGAAGGGAAACGATTAAAAAAGTCGTCGAAGATAAACAGGCACTGGTTTCAGCCAATGGAAGCCTGGTGACTTGGACATTGCCGGACTCTACCGGTCGATCTCCTCAGGACACCCTCATCGTCCACCGCCCTGAAACCGACGATAACATCGACTGGGATTCTCCAAATAATCTGGGGCTTGATCCGACAACTTTTGAAATGCTTTGGAAAGATGCATTAAAGGTTCTAGAAAATAAAAAACAAATTTATATTACTCATCGCGTCATCGGTGCGGACTCTGCTTATGCTCTGCCTGTCCAAACCGTCAGCGATAATTCTCTGACTGCTCTTTTTACTCTCAATATGTTTCGGCCTATACCTGAAGATATCGGTAAAAGTATTTTTGCCGATAAAGGTTTTACACTGCTGGTCCTGCCTAATGATAAAATCAATATAGCGCCCTACAGGGGTCGTTTACGTAAACTACCAAACGGTGAAACATCATGTATGGCCATTGTCATGGACTTTGCAAATCGCGTTGGTTTGGTTTATGGATCGGCCTATGGTGGTAGTGTCAAAAAACTCATGTTTACCGTGATGAATTATTACCTACCCTTGGAAAATATTCTTCCCATTCATTGTTCAGCCAACTTAAACAAAAAAGGCGAACTCTCCTTGTTTTTAGGGCTCTCAGGTACGGGCAAAACCACTCTATCGGCTGATCCCAAAAGAGCTCTGTTAGGTGATGATGAGCATGGATGGGATGAGAATGGGATCGCAAACTTTGAATTCGGATGTTACGCAAAACTTATCAATCTTGATCCTTCAAAGGAACCTGAAATTTACAACGCCGTTTTTCATGATGATGATTATTTAAACCATGGGGTTATCATTGAAAATACCATGATGTATCCCGACGGCACATTCGATCTGTTTGATGACCGCCTGACCCAAAACAGTCGTGCCTCCTATCCGTTAAACTTTTTGAGTAATACAGAGCCGTCATCTACCGGCCCGCATCCAAAAACTATTGTTTTCCTCACAGCCGATGCCAACGGTGTCTTGCCGCCGGTGTCGCTTCTAAACCCTGAACAAGCGATGCTCTGGTTTCTGATGGGATATACGAGCAAACTGGCTGGAACCGAGACCACCGTTATTGATCCCGTATCGACCTTCTCACGCTTCTTTGGGCAACCCTTTATGCCATGTCTACCTCATTTCTATTCGAATCTTCTTGGTGAAAAAATGACCCGATATAAAACAAATGTATATTTGATCAATACCGGCTGGAGTGGAGGTCCTTTTGGGGTCGGCAAACGCATCGACATCAACCTAACACGTGCAATGGTCGACGCAGCACTAGATGGAATGCTGATCGACGTCGAGACGTATAAAGACGAATATTTCCACCTCAATATACCGGTGGTCTGTCCGGGTGTTCCGGTTGAAATACTGAATCCTCGAAACACTTGGCCGAATAAGGAGGCCTACAATCAGAGAGCTTCCGCTCTTGCAGCCGAATTCAGCCGTCACTTTGACAAAGCTTACGGTAACAAAAACATAGATGAAACAGTACGCAGCCAATGTCCGGGGAAATAAGCGCTAATAGAAATTCGTGTGCAACCTAAAAATAAAAACTCCGCACCGAGAATACTATTCAGCAAACGCATGTTTGTGACTTTTCTGATGGGATTTTCCTGTGGACTTCCCCTTCTGCTCACCATAACGGTCCTGCAAGCATGGATGAAAGAAGAAGGGGTGGACCTAACCGTCATCGGGATGATGGCGCTGGTGGGCCTTCCCTATACGCTGAAGTTTATTTGGGCACCATTTCTGGATCGTTTTACTTTGCCCTACCTCGGCCGTCGGCGCGGATGGCTGTTCATGGCTCAGGTATTCCTGATTTTTTCCATCGCCTGTTTGGGTTTCACCGATCCGATCCACCATCCATGGATGGTTGCTTTTGTAGCTTTTATAGTGACATTTTTCAGTGCTTCCCAAGATATCGTCGTAGATGCTTATCGAAGGGAAGATCTGCCAGATGCCGAACTGGGGCTTGGCTCCTCTTTATATATCAACGGATACCGGCTCGGGATGCTGTTAGCCTCCGCCGGAGGACTCATACTGGCAGATTACTTGCCTTTTTCACTGGTCTATCTGATCATGGCGGCAAGTATGCTTCCCGGGATTCTCACGACACTGTTGGCATCAGAACCCATAGTCACTGAAGGTGCACCTGAAAGTATAAAAGCTGCCGTGTTTGAACCCCTTCTGGAATATTTCAGCCGCCCGGGAGCTGTTTGGATATTGACATTTATCCTTTTTTATAAAATCGGCGACACCATGGCAAGCACGATGACCACACCTTTTTATCTTGATATTGGATTCTCAAAAACAGAAATCGGTGCGGTGGTTAAACTCTTCGGCTTTTGGGCAACGATCGGAGGAAGCTTGATCGGCGGAATTGCCATGCTTCGTGTCGGTATCCATCGCAGCCTTTGGATTTTTGGATTTCTGCAGGCTATATCAACTGCCGGCTTTGCTGTTTTAGCACGAATCGGATATAATATTCAGGCATTATCGGTCGTAATTTCTTTCGAGAATTTAAGCGGTGGTATGGGAACCGCAGCCTATGCCGCATTTATGGCTAGTATTACAAATAAAAAATTTACTGCGACCCAATACGCACTTCTCAGTAGCTTGATGGGAATACCGAGAGTTATGGCCTCTGCGCCTACCGGTTTTCTGGCAAAAAATATCGGGTGGGAAAATTTTTTTATTCTTTGTACGCTGATCGCAATTCCGGGCATGTTAATTTTAATAAAATTTGCCCCCTGGAGGACAAAACCCGCATCAGTCACTTTTTTGTAAAATTTTTAAACAATATAATATATCTTCACTGATGGACCAAAACTCAGAAATTAAGCATATAACCGAAAAAATTAAAAACTTTTCCAAACAACGCAAGGCGATTCTCGCTTTACCTCCTGAGAAGGCTTTGGAACGGCTTCTTGATGCCCCTGAACCGGCTGCACTTGTACATTCATTTCCGGAAGAAGATTTATATCTCTTAATCCATGATATCGGCCCGGAAGATTCGCTTGCCCTCTTATCCTTAGCGTCCGACCGGCAGTGGGAATACATATTGGATTTAGAGGGATGGGAAAAGGATAAAATCGGTTACCGATCGCTTACACGCTGGCTTGATCTATTGCTCAAAGCCGATCCAAATCGTTTAATTAAATGGTTTCTGAAGGAAAAAACCGAATTCATTGAATTCTATTTATTTAAAAATATTGAAGTCCGTATAAGAGAACATGATCAAGATCCTTCCGACTTTGGAGAGGAATTTTTTACTTTTGATCATACCTATTATGTAAGGATTATCGACTATCCTTTCGAGCCGAAATCCGATCATCACACAATAGAATCCAAAACCGAATTCCTACATAAATTTTTTGAATATCTTGCCGCTTATGATCATTTTACATATCAACAGGTTCTTCTTGAAACCCAAAGTATTATTCCTGCAGAATCCGAAGAAGAAGCCTATCGCCTGCGAAATATACGCTTAGCGGAAAAAGGATTTTTACCGTTTGAAGAGGCCGTCGGCATCTATCAACCAATAAACCTCAAGGCACTTCAAAATCAAAGTTTAAAATTTATATCCGCAACTTCTCAGCGAGACTTTTTTTTGCCGGTTCCATTCTATCCGGTTGAAATGTTAAAGGGAGAGAATCTCTTTCAGCGAGCATTGCAAGAGATCGATATCGGTGATGTTCTGGAACAAATTCAGACGGAATTTGCCGGATTATGCAATCGCATTATCGCTGCGGATCAAAAAAAAATCAGGAACCAAGAGGAGTTAAGATCGATTGTAACAAAAGCCTGCGGATATTTAAGTATCGGACTTGAACGTATAACCCAAAAAGTTAAGCCGAAACCTAATCAAACCGCTTCAGTGATACAACAGTATCCACTCCATCAAATTTTTCGACTCGGATACGCACAGGCTTTAGAACTTAAATGGCGCGCTGAAAGATGGATAAAAAAATCTTGGTTTTCAAAAGAAGGGCTGCCTTTAAGTTTCTGGGACGAAGAATGGATGGGTATCATTGGAGGTCTTTTGATCAAAAAGCCTCTCTATTATGATAATTACAAAACAGGTTTATTATACCGTGACTTTTTTTCTACCAACGACATTAAAGAAACTGATACTGCATTAAACGAAATTATTGCCGTTGACAATCTCTTGTCTTTGATGAAAATAAGACTTGAAAATCTTTCTAATCGTTTTCTTACCTATAAGAATCTGATTTTAACACTCTGGGCTCGGCATTATCTTGCAGTTTCAGAAGAAATAATTCCGCTGAGCCTTGATGAATTTAAGCGTTTTTATGGTTCACTGTGGCCCAATGAAGACCGACCCCGCAAAATCAGTCTTTGGATGAAAGAAGCTTACTTAAACTGGTTTTCAGGCGCAACCGGGTTGGACACACATGAAATCAGTCAAAGACTCCGACGAACGTTTGAAAATATTTTCACCGAGATTGAAAGTGAATATGGAGAAGTTTCAGAAAAAAATCTCGATCCGCGATTTATAAATCTTTTTCTTATAAAAAAGCCCGAAAAAGACAAAGGTATCCAAATCAAAAAAACATGAAATGAAGCGCTACACAGAAATTGAACTTTTTACTTTGCCGTCAAATTTAGGATTAATGAGATAAAAGTTTTTCAATTTCCGCCATAATACCATTGATGACTTCTCCTGCCTTTCCCATTAATAAATAATCACTAATACTGGCAGTCAAAGGCGTTTTTTCAGGATTAATCTCGATAATCTTGGCTCCGGCTCCTTTTGCAATCAGCGGCATAAAAGCTGCAGGCTGAACAACTGCCGATGTTCCAACCACCAGCATAATATCACACTGCGATGCGACCAACTCAGAACGTCGGAGATCCTGGGGAGGAATCGTTTCGCCGAAAAAGACAAACTCCGGCCGGTATATTCCACCACATTCACACCGAGGTGGAATCACAGTCAAATCAATTCGTTCGGTTTCACAACGCTTGTCACAATCCAGACACCGATGCCAAGCAAAATTTCCGTGAAACTCAATAATATCCGTATTACCGGCCTTTTGATGAAGCCCATCGATGTTTTGGGTGATAATGGTTTTCAAAATACCCAATTCCTCAAGCCTGGCTAGTCCTTTATGGGCATCATTCGGCTGTGCTTTTTCGATTATTTCTTTCAGGCCCTTGAGTAGTACATTCCAGACTTTTGTCGGATTTTTCATGAATGCATCAATATGAGCATATTCCATGGGATTAAATTTCTCCCATAATCCGCCCTTTCCCCTGAAGGGTGGAATACCACTTTCCACGGAAAAACCCGCTCCTGTGAGAGCAACAACATTTTTTGCAGCAACCAGATCATTTGCCGCTTGTTTAAACAAGTCATTCATCTTATTAAATATCCTTTTTTCAATCATGTCTTCGGCAATTGATCCATATACCATTCCATAGGGTCAAGCAAGGTATAACCCATATTTTTAAGCTTTCTTTTCACATGACCGACGTTGACGGTTAAAAGATATGGAAAAACCGCCCGCTTACCTTTTTCCCAATGTCTAGCGACCAAAACGCTGCCGAAAGATATTTTTTCTTCAGTAATCGCATCGACAATTTTTTTTAATTGTCCCACCTTTTCTTCCACCAAAATACATAAAAGGGTGCCCGGTTCTTCAATACCCAGAACTGTTATAAATGCTCGTATAAGATCACGGATGGAAATAATGCCTTTCAATAACCCTTTTTCATCAACAACGGGAAAAGCTCCGACATATTTTTGCTGCATCAGTAAAAGTACATCTTGAATGGTACATGAGGGGGAAACCGTGACGGGATGGGGGGTCATAATATCCCTTACCTTAATGGCTGAGAGCTTTTTCACTTCCTCTTCTCTATCGCCGTTATTCAAAAGAGAGGACGGATAGGCGCTCCTTATATCGCGATCAGTAACAATACCGATTAAACGGTTGCCCTCTTCCACTACGGGAAGATGACGTATGCGAAATTTTTCTATTTTATCTTTTGCTGTAAGAACATTCGCATCTTTATCAATGGTGATGACTTTTCGGGTCATTGATTTACCGACGAACATGGTATCCTCCAAAAAAAATCTTATTGCGCCTATGAATTCAACAAAATTTCGACGTGATTTTTTGCAAGATCCGGCAAGCGTTCAAGCGAATAACCGCCTTCTAGAATCGAAATCAACCTGCCTTTTGAATAACTTTCCGCCATTTCTACAATCTTTGATTGTATCCATGAAAATCCGCTTGTAGATAGCTGGATATCAGACATATCATCATCAACATGGCCGTCAAAACCGACTGATACGAGAATCACTTCAGGCTTAAATGTTTTGAATGCCGGGAAAAGGTCCCTTTCCATTAGACGATGATAATCTGCATCCCCCTGACCGGGTAACACCGGCGAATTCAATGTAAATCCATAGCCGGCACCGATCCCCTTTTCAAACTCTCGCCCCGTACCCGGATACGCGAATGAAGGATGTTGATGAATGGAATAATAGAATACGGACGGATCTTCTTCAAAAATATGCTGAGTACCGTTACCATGGTGGACATCAAAATCCACAATCCCTACTTTATGCACGTCCCATTGATTTTGTATGTATCTTGCTGCAATGGCCACATTATTAAAATAGCAAAACCCCATCGCCCTGTTTTTTTCAGCATGATGCCCGGGAGGCCTCACCGCACAGAAGGCATTGTCAATTTGACCTTCCATAACAAGCCTTGTAGTATCCAAGATACCTCCGACGGCCAACAAGGCGATCTCAAAGGTTACCGGACCGATCGGGTTATCCAGGCTGTCAAATATGGTCTGCCCTGAGCGGCAAGCTTCTTCGAAGCGTTGAATATATTTTTTCGAATGAACTTGCTGGATCCAATTTAAATCCGCCCGGCTGGCTTGAATCAACCGAAGATGCGGGAGAAGGTTTCCAGCCTCTATTCCCTGATAAATCGCTTGAAGTCTTTTAGGCGATTCCGGATGATAGGGACCTGTATCATGAAGCAGATAGCGTTTATCCCACAAAAAACCTGTTCGTTTCATCGTACCAAATAGAAATTATCCTGGCTTATGCTATATAACCTATTTAAATTTATATCCAATTTATCTAAACCGAAAAATATAGCGCTTATTTTTTTAAAATAGAACAGAATAAAATTAATAATTAATTAGGTCAGTTGAATTAAAGTGTCAAGCAACTTTTAGAGATTCCGTTTTTCACATAGGCGATCTTCTTTAAAATCATGAATGGATAAACATGTTAAAGCCCTTGCATCATTTATACTCCTGTGTTAACTTTCTTTCATTTACTTTTACTTCCAGAACTTATAATTTATAACAAAGGATATCAGAATGGATTTCGAACTTACAAAATCGCAGCAAGAAATTCAAAAAGCAGCGAGAGACTTTGCTAAAGGTGAATTTGACAAAGATTTAGCACTCGAATTAAGCCGGAATCATGAATTTCCGGAAAAAATATGGAAAAAAGCCGCTGATCTCGGATTCATCGGTATACATTTTCCTGAGGAGTATTCGGGTCAAGGACTTGGAGTTTTGGAAAACATATTGATTGCGGAAGAATTCTGTCGGCGGGATTCGAGCATTGGAGCCGCATTAATACTCTCCAGTTTTGCATCGGAATGTATTTTACGTTTCGGCAGTAATGAAATGAAAGAAAAATTTCTACCCCAAGTCGCAGAAGGGCAAATGCTTTCCGGTGGTGCCTTTACGGAACCAGACCATGGTTCAGACATTACCGCGATGAATACGACCGCAGAAAAGTCAGGCGATGAATGGATCATTAACGGTACAAAAACATTCATCACAAATGGTGGGTTAGCTGGATTTTACTCTGTTCTTTGTCAAACGGATCTGGAAACCAATGCCCCCCATAGAGGAATGAGCCTGATTCTTATTGAGGGGGATCGTCCCGGCCTATCTGCAACCGATGTGGGTCAAAAAATGGGGATTCATACGCTGGCAACGGCTGAATTAAATTTTAAAGACGTTAGGGTGCCGGCAACCAATCTTATCGGAAAAGAAGGTAAAGGCTTTTATCATGTTCTGGAATTTTTCGATGAAAGCCGCATATTAATCGCTGCTCAGGGACTTGGCACTGCACAAGGTGCTTTTGATCGAGCCCTGGCCTATGTTAAACAAAGAGAGCAGTTTGGAAAAAAATTAGCTCAATTTCAGGTCACTCAACACAAGCTTGCTGATATGGCAACAAAAATAGAGCTCGCCAGACTGATTACTTACAAATCTGCCTGGAACTTTGATCAGGGTCGCATCGACCCCAAGCTGACATCCATGGCCAAGATGTTTGCCGCTCGGACCGCCGTAGAGGTTGCCGACGAGGCCATCCAACTGTTGGGCGGGTATGGATATATGACAGAGTACGAAGTCGAACGGTTCTATCGAGATGCCAAAATTACCGAGCTCTATGAAGGCACAAAAGAGATACAGAAAAACACAATTGCGAGTGCGGTTATCGGCAAAATTAAATAGCAATAAAGTTAAGGACGGTTCATACATTTATATTCCCCACATGGTGCGACCTTTTAATTGATTGATAAACTTCCCAAAACCTCTGCAGAAAACCCCGATCCATTGGAGTAAAGGGTTTTCTGCAGAATCATAAAAGCTCAGATATTCAATTTAAATTGTACTTAGTTTCGCAATACGATATAATTTAAAATATAATTTACAAATCAAAGCCGTCAATTTTTCCATTCTTAACTATAGACTATAGAATAATAAACAATCTAAATATTAGAGGAGGCCTATTGTGTTTGATCTAATTAAAAAAAGCATGCTGGCCGGCATTGGCCTTGCGCTTAAAACCAAAGATGAAGTTGAAGAATTCGCCAAAGAACTTATCAAAAAAGAAAAAATGTCTGAAAAAGAAGGAAAAAAGTTCTTTGATGATCTTTTAAACCGATATGAGGAAACGCGGACCAAACTGGAAGAAAAGTTGGAAAAAACCATCAAAGATGTTTTAAAAAAAGCAAATGTTGTAACTGCAGATGAATTAAAAGAGCTGAAAAATGAAATAAAGGAGCTCAAAGAAACAATCAGCAATAAATCAGACACGGCTCAATAAAATCCAGCTTACGAAATGCTTAGTATAAAAAAAATCGGTGTCATCGGGCGCACCTATCGACATCTGAACCGCTATCGACAAATTCTAATCGTCTTATTCAAGTATGGTTTCGGCGATCTGCTTGAACTTTTGAAAATCGATCAATATCTTGAAGTCGGCCTTCAGTTGGTTTCAAGAAAACGACGAATTCGCCTTGAAAGGCTCACAAGGGCGGAAAGAATTCGGATGGTTTTCGAGGAACTAGGGCCCACATATATCAAGCTCGGCCAGGTTCTTTCCACACGCCCGGATCTGATCCCGGTCGACTTGATACAGGAACTTTCAAAACTCCAGGACGATGTCCCTTCCTTTTCCTTTAGCTCGGTCAAAGAAATCATTGAAACCGAACTGGGAACATCCCTGGAAGAACTATTTGAATATTTTCATGAAATGCCGATTGCATCAGCCTCAATCGGGCAAGTCCATCAGGCCCGTTTAAAGGAGGGGGAAGATGTTGCCGTTAAAGTCCAGCGCCCGGGCATCAAAAAGATCATAGAAATCGACCTGGAAATCATGCTGCATTTGGCAACACTCATGGAACGGCACATAGAAGAACTGACGCTGCATCGCCCGGTTAAAATTGTTGAAGAATTTGCCCGAACAATCGAGAAGGAAATCGATTACACAATTGAAGCTTCCAATATGGAACGGTTTGCACGCCAATTTCTAAAAGAAAATACCATCTATGTCCCAAAAGTATTCCGTGACATTACTACCGAACGTGTTCTCATAATGGAGTTTATCCGCGGCATTAAGGTATCTGAAATCGATCAAATTCAAAGAGCCGGGCTTGATAGAAAAATTATCAATGCCCGGGGCGCGGATCTGTTCTTAAAGCAGGTATTTGATCACGGTTTTTTTCATGCCGATCCACACCCGGGAAATATTTTTGTCTTGCCGAATAATGTGCTGTGTTTATTGGATTTCGGCATGGTCGGAACCATTGACCGAGGAAAGAGAGAAAATTTTGTCGATCTAATGGACAGCATTATTCATCAGGATGAGTCAAAGGCTACCCAAGTCATTCTTAAACTGACAACATGGGAAGATGAGCCCGACCTGCCTCTTCTAGAAAAAGAAATGGCCGATTTTATGGGCCGGCATCTTTATAAGCCCTTGAAAGATATCAAAATAGGCAAATTCATTCAGCAGTTGCTCGTATTGACTTCACATCATCGCCTCAGTATTCCGCCGGATCAATTTCTGATGATGAAGGCTTTTAGTA
The DNA here is from genome assembly GCA_016931455.1 of Desulfobacterales bacterium. Classification (GTDB taxonomy): domain Bacteria; phylum Desulfobacterota; class Desulfobacteria; order Desulfobacterales; family JAHDSC01; genus JAFGES01. Next base: position 25,968 of record JAFGES010000129.1, read on the forward strand.
CGGTCGAAGGAGTAGCGCTCATGCTTGATCCGGATTTTAATATGATCAAAGAAATCGCTCCCTTTATTCAACAAGTGAAGCTTGAAAGATATCATCCGCAAAGAATTGCGAACGACATCGCCAAAATTGCGTCGGAGTTACTCCAACTTCTCCAACAACTTCCAAAAGACACTCTTGAAATTACCCGTCTAATCCGTAATCACAAACTGTCTTTCAAATTTGAAAATCAGGGCCTTAAAACTATTCTTGCAACCCATGACCAGATCAGTAACCGTATATCTTTCTCAATTATCATCGCCGCTTTGATTATCGGTTCAGCCTTAATTGTTATCTCCGAAATTCCACCCCTGGTATATGGAATTTCTTTGATCGGTATCATTTTCTTTTTTGCAGCCGCAATATTGGGAATCTGGCTCTTGGTAGCCATTTTAAAAAAAGGCAGATTATAAAATTTTTTTTATGTCAAAATCGTCGAAATACCCGGAGGGGTTGATCGCCCAAAAGCCGATTTCCCTATTCTAGACTTAAAGAATTGTATAACCCGGCCCGTCCCCTCCCTCCGGGGATGTCCAGGTTATATTTTTAAATGGATCCTTTATGTCACAAGTTTTACAATGAAGGCAATTTGATGGATTTAGTTTAAGCCTTCGTTCGGCTGTTTTTTCGTCTAATTCAATTTCATAAACATTACCCGGGCAAAAGCGAGTGCAAGGGTTTTGATATTTTTCATAACATTCATTGACGCATATATTGTGATCATGAACCACGATATGGCTCGGCTGATCCTCTCGATGAACGGTCTTTGACAGATAAACACCGGTAAGCTTGTCAACATACAAAATCCCATCATAATTTTTTGTGTCAAAACCTTCAATAGATTCCTTTGGCTGACCCCTTAAAACCTTAAGCGTACGATCATCTTCTTCAATCGACATCTTATCATAGAGGCCCCGCCCTTTAGTAAGATATTGGAGGCCTAAATGAAGAAATTTAAGAGGACCTTTTTTAGAAAGCGCCTGCGCAAAATTCCTACCTTCATAAATTTCCGTTTTGGCCCAACTGCCTTCAAACAACGTTTGGTAATAACTGAGGGTTTCCTGATTATAACTCTTATTGTCCAATGCATTTACAATTGCCTCGGCAGCCGACATACCCGATTTCATGGACAGATGAATTCCTTTCAGCCCGGGTGTATTTTGCATTGCGGCACAGCCTCCCACCAGTAAACCGCCATCGACTGCGAGCCTTGGAATTGTAAAATACCCACCGGTGGAAACCGTTCGGGCTCCCTGTTCAATCACCTTACCACCCTTGATTATATTGGCTATAAAAGGATGCTGTTTAAATTTTAAAAATTCCTCATAAAGATCCAACATCGGATTTTGGTAGGAAAGTCCGATAAGCAAGCCGATCGCCGCTTTGTTATCTTTCATCTCATAGATAAATCCTCCTCCGGGAGTATTAAAGCCCAGCGGATAGCCATAGGTGTGGATATCATTGTTTTTACTAGTTGTAAAATAGTTGGGTTCCGGTAACTGGATCACTTCTTTGATTCCTGTCTCAAAGACTTGCGGCATTTTCCCTGAAAAAATATCCAGTTTTTTTGAAATATCTTTCACCAGGCTTCCCCTTGCCCCTTCACATAGAACTGTGACCTTAGCCATTAGATCGATTCCCGGCTCAAAGTTGCCTTTGGGCAAACCGTCTTTTCCAAGCCCCTTATCACCGGTTCGCACACCGATAATGGTTTTTTGGTCCTGGCCGTAAAGGATTTCTTTACCGGCAAAGCCCGGAAAAATATTTACTCCAAGCTCTTCAGCAATGCCGGCGAGCCATTTTGTGAACTTGGATAGGCTGATGACATAAAAGTTTTTATTATGCATATATCGCGGTATAAATGGAACACGATACGATTTGTGATGCGTCAAAAAATAGAACCCATCCCCTCTGACAGTTGCTTCAATCGGACATTCTCTTTGTAAAAAATCCGGCAACAATTCCTCCAAAGCAACAGGATTCAGGATCGCTCCGCTCAAAGCATGGGAACCGATATCGGACCCTTTTTCAATTAGAGCAACCTCAATGTTTTTATTGTTTTTCCGAGCAAGCTGCATCAACCGAATCGCCCCCGCGAGACCAGCAGGACCACCTCCTACAAAAAGGACATCAAAATCAATTTTTTCACGTTCCGTATGCATATTTTTCACCTTCTTTGTATTCAAATAATACTTGTAAGAGACTCGGCCTATATTAAAGGCCGATATCTAAGAATTTACAGCAAACACCTTTCGATGGAAATTTTCAAATAGCATGAGTCGCTTTTTTTGTAAATAGAACAAGGCTACAGGATCAATCCTCGGTCAAACTTGCCCTTTTAATAATATCTTTCCCGTATTACTGCATTACGCATCATGACGTTGTATTATTCTTTAAAATGATGTATTTAAGGTTAAAAAATCATTTTTAACATGATTGAAGCGATCTATTCTGGCATATTATTTTTGTTGGAATGCTTTTTATGATAAGGATTAGCTTATGACCAAGTTACTTGATAAAGCTTTTGAGGAGGCTTCAAAACTTTCCGAATTGGATCAGAACGCATTGGCCAAATGGGTCTTGGATGAATTGGATTCAGAAAGAGCCTGGCTTAAAACTTTTGGTGAATCAGAGGATGTTTTAGAAAAACTCGCAGATGAAGCCCTTACCGAAAAACGTAAAGGCAAAACAACTTCTCTTGATATCAATCGCTTATGAAATCCTTAGCAACCTCTCAATTTTGGAAGTGCTATGATGACCTTCCTAAAGATATCAAGAAACAGGCAAAGAATGCTTATGTATTGTTTTCTAATGATCCATATTATCCAAGTCTACACTTCAAAAGAATTCATTCATCACGACCAATTTTTTCAGTCCGGATAAATATTGATTACCGCACTATTGGAATTCTTGAGGATAATGAGATTACATGGTTTTGGATCGGATCGCATGTACAATACGACGCTCTCATCAAAAGAATTAGAAATACATAAGAAATACATAGTATCTTTGATCACCTCTTAAACGATTTATCAAATCGTTTACGCTGATGCATACTCTCTAGCTCCTGCCATATGATTATTGGATTCAATTAAAAATTTTATGTGATTGCCCTGACAACCGAATCAATCCTCAGTCAGACTTGCCCGTTTAATAATATCTTTTCCGTATTTCCGAGTGATAACATCGATTGCCCGATCCACTTTTTCCCATTTTCGGCCCTGCCTTTGCTCTGTTTTAAAAAGATCCATCTGGACCGGCAGGTCGGCGGACACCAGGTTGGAAGCAGCTAAACCCACCAAGCGTATTTTTTTTATAATCTTGTATCGGCTTAGTATTTTTTGAGCTAACTTATAAATCGTTACCGTAGATTTTGTCGGGCAATCAACCGTAAGGCTTCGCGTTACTTGTTCAAAATCCGCATGTTTGATCTTAAGTGTTATGGTTTTTGCTCTCATGTTCAATCTTCTTAAATCACGGCCAATCTCTTCAGCTTGAATTAAAAGGTAACGATTCAGAAGACGTACATCACTTGTATCTTCAAATAACGTATGCTCGCTGCTGATGGATTTATTTGGACTTAAAGGTGAAACCGGCGAATTGTCGATACAGTAAGAAAGCTCTAAAAGCCGTTTACCATACTTACCCAGCTTTTTAAAAAGCATATCTAGGGGATAATTTTTAACATCTCCCAGCGTTCTAATACCCATTCGCGCTAAAATTCGATTGCGTTCTTGACCAACCCCCGGCACCTTTTGAATCGGCAAAGATTCGATAAACTCTAAAGCGATATGCGGCATAATCAATGTCAGCCCATCCGGTTTATTAAGATCTGATGCAATTTTTGCGAGAAACTTATTGGGCGCAATTCCCACTGAACAGGACAACTGCAAACACGCTTTTATCTTTTTCTTTATTTCAACAGCAATTTTCTCCGGTCCTCCAAACAATTTACTGCAGCCGGTGATATCCACATAAGCTTCATCAATTGAAACCGGTTCGACCAATGGAGAAAACCCGTTTAGCAGGAACATGATTTGATTTGATATTTCCTTGTAACGCTCCATTCTCGGAGGTAAAAATATCGCCTGCGGACACCGCTGTTTGGCCTGATAAATCGGCATCGCTGAATGAACCCCGTATTTTCGGGCTTCATAACTGGCCGTGGAAACAACGCTGCGATAGGACGTTCCGCCTATAATCAGACATTTACCTTTTAGATCGGGATTGTCCAACTGTTCCACTGATGCATAAAATGCATCCATATCGATATGAATAATCACAAGTCCATATTGAAATATAAGTTGATTTGATCACAATATTTGTTATTTATTACAAATTTATACTAACATATTCTCATTTTTATAAAAAAGCCATATTATGAAATTTATAGCCGATCTTCATATCCATTCAAAATTTTCCAGAGCCACGGCAAAGAATCTGGATCTGGAAAACTTGTATATTGCCGCTCAACTCAAAGGAATTACCGTCGTTGGAACCGGCGATTTTACTCATCCGGGTTGGTTTTCAGAATTAACCGATAAATTAGAACCTGCTGAGGAGGGCCTTTATAAGCTCAAAGATAAAATCGCCGAAAAATGTGATCAGAAGGTTCCTTTGTCCTGTCGCAATCCGGTTCGTTTTATTTTGGAAACTGAAATCAGTTGTATATACAAAAAAGGTATTAAAACCCGAAAAAATCATAATCTAGTATTCATGCCGAATTTTGAAACCGTTTCCGCTTTCAATTCAAAGCTGGATGCCATCGGAAATATTAAATCCGACGGAAGGCCGATTTTAGGCTTGGATGCGAAAGCTCTGCTTGAAATCGTACTTGAAACATCTGCAAAGGGAATTTTAATTCCAGCTCATATCTGGACCCCTTGGTTTTCACTTTTCGGCTCAAGGTCGGGTTTTGATTCAATTGAAGCGTGCTTTGAAGATTTAACCCCACATATATTTGCTGTTGAAACCGGGCTTTCATCAGACCCTGCGATGAATTGGAGAGTCTCAAATTTAGATCGTCTGACCCTTGTATCGAATTCAGATGCACATTCCCCCTTGAATCTAGGTCGAGAAGCGAACCTATTGAATACCGAACTTTCTTATTCAAAAATATTTTCCGCCATTCAATCCGGCGATCCCAGCTGTTTTTTAGGGACATATGAGTTTTATCCAGAAGAAGGTAAATACCATCTGGATGGACATCGAAAATGCAATATCTGCTTTCGGCCGGAAAAATCCATAGCGCATAAAGGAACTTGTCCCGTGTGCGGAAACCCTCTGACGCTGGGGGTTTTATATCGTGTTGAGGAACTTGCAGACCGTGATGAGGGTGAAAAACCGGCAAAAACGCACCCCTTTTACAGCCTTATTCCTTTAACGGAAATTTTGTCGGAAATCCTCCAGGTCGGTCCTAAATCAAAACGCGTCAGCCAAAATTATCAGAAAGCACTTGAGTTGCTCGGGCCTGAATTTAATATCCTGCACCTCCTTTCTAGGAACGCAATTGACAAAGCCGGTATCTCCCTGCTGAGTGAAGCGATCGATAGAATGCGGCGAAAAAAAATCCATATCTATCCCGGCTATGACGGTGAATACGGAAAAATAAAAATCTTTGAGCAAGACGAAAGGGAAAAACTGCAAGGACAAAAATCGCTCTTTGTCATACCGGTATCTAATCTGAATAAAACAAAAAATAATAGTAACCTCAGGTGCAAAAAGTCAATCTCGAATAATAGAAAACCATCTGCCGCATTGCAATGCGGCCCCCAAACTGAATCGGAAGAAAGAATTGATAATATTTTCTGCGAACTGAATGAAGAGCAGCTCAAAGCGGTTACATATGGAAGTGGACCCTTATTGATCGTTGCCGGCCCCGGAACAGGCAAGACGCGAACCATTACCCATCGGATGGCTTATCTTATCCGGGAAAAAAAGATCGATCCAAAAAAGATTCTGGCGGTGACGTTTACAAATAAAGCCGCTCAAGAGATGCGCAATCGTTTGAACTTGTTCGTGAAAGATTCAAAATCTTTTCCATTTGTAGCAACTTTCCATTCGCTTTGTTTTAAAATTTTAAACGATCGAATTTTAAACCATCCAAAAAAAAATATTGCCGCCGGTATCTCCAATCTTACGCCCCATAATTTTACGATAATCGACGAATCGGATCGAAAATTTCTAATTGGTGAGGCCGTACGATTCGTTAGTGAAGAAGGATTTCCTATTTCAATCCCGCCTGATATGCTTTCAGATATGATTGCAACGGCCAAACAACAAATACTTGGGCCTGAAGATACCCTGACAGCGCTTGTGAAACCCTCTGAAGTCGAGATCTTTTCCATGGTTTACAAAACATATCAGCGTCTCTTATCCATTCAAGGACTTTTGGATTACGAAGATCTTATTTTCAACACCGTTAAACTTCTTGAAACAGAGGAAGCGATTGCTAAAAAATATCGGAAAGATTTCGAATTTATTTTTGTCGATGAATATCAGGATTTAAATACGAGTCAATATCGTATGCTGAAAATGTTTGCTCCGCAAGATAAAGCGTTATGTGTAATTGGTGATCCCGATCAGTCCATTTATGGATTCAGGGGTTCGGATATTCGCTATTTTAATAAGTTTCTAAATGATTACCCGAAGGCGCAAACCATCAATCTGGTTCGTAACTATCGTTCAACCGAGACCATTTTAGAAGCATCATTTCAGGTTATCGCACAGAATCACACGAATTTTTCCGAACATCGCGTTTATTCAGGAATTGATGGCACTAAAACTTTAAGCATATTTGAATGCCTCACGGAAAAGTCGGAGGCGGTAACCATTGGAAAGACGATCGAACAAATGATCGGCGGAACCGGATTCCATTCCATCGACTTTGGGAAAATAGATGATACCGTTGATCGGGTTCCACGGGGATTTTCAGATTTTGCCGTTTTATATCGAACGAGCAATCAGGGACAAATTGTCGCAGATGTTTTTGACACTGCGGGTATTCCTTATCAAATCGTAAATAAAAAAAATATTCTTTACCAAAACGGTATTCAAGAACTTATTGCATTTTTAAAAGTTAGCGAGGGATGTGGTTCTTATTCTGATTTTGATAAAATTATGCATTGGAATACCGGCGGTGTCGGCAAAAAAACATTAAATAATTTTAAGATGTGGGCATATCAAAACGGTTACTCTCTTGATGAAGCTTTGGGTAATGTTAAATTATCATCCATACAAGGCATCAAAGCTGAGAGTCAACAAACACTTTCCGAGTTTGTTGATGACCTCTATATCGTTAAAAAAACGATTAAGGAATTTCCTATCGAAAAAAAATTAAATTATCTATCCGAACATATCCACCTCGAATCTGAAACAAAAAATAATCCGAAAATTGAGGAAGCATTTAACTATTTAATAACAATTTCCAGGAAATTCGGGCTTCGATCTTCTGATTTTATCACTGAGATTACCCTGCAGACCGATCCGGATTTTTATGATCCTCGAGCCGAAAAGGTTTCCCTGATGACCATGCATGCCGCCAAAGGACTTGAATTTCCGATCGTCTTCATTATAGGTTGCGAAAAGGATTATATCCCTTTCAAGCGCTCCACTCATGAAAAGCCGAATATCGAAGAAGAAAGACGTCTTTTCTATGTGGCCATGACCAGAGCCCAAGAAAAGTTATACCTTTCTTATGCGAAAAAGCGCTTGTTATACGGCAAATTATTAAACCGGGAGATTTCTCCCTTTGTAAGCGATATTGAAAAAAGATTAAAAAAATACGAACCGGCTTTTAACCTCAAGCACAAAACCAACAACCATTATCAGCTGAAATTATTCTAAGGACTTATTATGGAAAAGAAACTGATTAAAACGATAAATCTCAAAAATAATTTAATATTAAAGGCTTATGATGCTTCCAAAAAGATAGCTGCCGATCGATGGCAAATTACTTTACTTATAAACATTGAAATTCCCATTCGTGAAACATTAGCAGGACGGATCGATGATGCTGTAGGCAGTATTGATGAAATCATACAGGCTCTTGGAGCCAACTTGATTTTTGAACAAAAAAGGACGCGTAATTTTATCGATGCACAAGAAAAAGAAGAAAGTCTTAACACCTTATATGACTCTTTTTTGGAAAATTCTCTTGCATATCTATCGCATGCGAATTTTCCAAAAAAATTTGTCTTAAAAAAATACAAAGAATATCTGGATAAAAATAAATGGTATCGGTAATAGATCGGTCAACCTCAATACCGGAATATTTTTATATTAAAGGATTCTTTGGAAACTGTCGATATCTGATTAAATTTCAAGTCATATGGAGAAAAGACAGTTTTCATCGCTATGAAGTCTCTTTACCCGGGTATTCTTTTTTATATAATCTTGATGACATTCCTGACAGCCTTTCACGCTGCCGCGGATATATACAAGTATGTCGACAGTGAGGGAGTCCTCCATTTTACCAATGTACCCACATCCTCTCTATATAGATATAGCCTATATAGCGGTAAGCGTCCCGAAATATCTTTACCGTCTTATTCAAACAGTCGATATGACCATCTGATAGCCGAAGCTTCAAAAAAGCACGGACTCTCCTTTTCGCTTTTAAAGGCGCTGATAAAGGTTGAATCGGATTTTAATCCCAACGCGGTTTCACATGCAGGCGCATTGGGACTGATGCAAATTATGCCCAAAAATATCAAAGCACTGAGTATAAATGATCCCTTTAGCCCTTGGGAAAGTATTATGGGGGGAGCCTATTATTTTAAACAGCTTCTCAATCGATTTGATGGCGATTTGCCGCTGGCAATAGCCGCTTATAACGCCGGGCCCACCCGGGTTGCCCGCTTTAAAAGTATTCCTCCGATAAAAGAAACAGAAGATTACGTCCGAAAAGTGATGAAATATTTTTATGCCTATAAAAAATAAAACCTATTCAAACACAAAATCATGGTCTATGACGGTTCCTGCTTTTATAACCGCCGGAGTATTGCCGCGATTAATTATGTTGACGTTTCCTGTTACTTTTACATTTGATTCAAAGAATACATCGCCTTTGATACGTAAAGATTCACAATGAATTAAAGATGGGGCTCCTTCTTTGAATCTTTGATCAAAAAAATCGATCTTCCCGTAATATCGAGGATCAAGATCAATCTTTATTGTATATAGTGTTCTCTTCGGGTTTATAATTAAATTATTCTCTTTCGAAAAAATAAAGCAATCCGACCGAACAGCTAAAAGATCATTACATTTTTTAACAGGAAAAAAACGGGATCTGGGAACTTTAATCGCCGTTGCTCCTTCAAAAAGGGATATTGCAGCACCCATGGCCGTTTCAACCTGATATACTTGTGGGCTGGTTTCATCTCTTGGATCCAATGTTTTCGGATTTAATATCATTGGGAGTTCAATTGTTCGGTGTTTTTCAATGAGGTTTTTTAAAAATTTCAGATTAATCCATAGATTATTGGTATTGAAAAACCGGAACCGATGAATATCTGTAAAAGCATCAAGTTCCGCCTCCGGGCATTGTGCAATTTCACGCAGAATCAGATGGCCTTTTTTATGTCTAGCGAGATGTCCCCCTTTTAAATCATCCGGCGTTTTTTCCGCAACCTCCATCATAAATGGAAACCGGTTTTCTGAAAAGTACCCGAGAAGGGATTCATCCATCGTTGCCCCCAGATTATCCGAATTAGATATAAAGGCATAGATAATACCCTGGTCGAGCAGTTTTTTCAGCATTCCCGAAGTATATAAAGCAGTATAAATGTCCCCATGTCCCGGAGGATTCCATTCAAGGTCTGAATTTTTAGGCCACGTTGCCGGAACAAGTCCTTCCTTCAATATTTTAGGAAACTTATGTTGTAAGAAGAGCAAAGGAAATCTAGATGGATTGAGCTTTGAAAGGGCAGCCTGTGTATCTTGATGGGTGCTGAAGCTATTCATCAGCGCCAAGGTGACTTGGTGAGTTTCAGCTTGATGTACGGTCAATTCAAGGAATGTTTTCCCGTTTTTGACTTCCAGAAGGGACTTAGCCTTGGTAAGCCCCATACTCGTACCAAGGCCACCGTTTAAAACAATCATGACTGAATTCTTTAATGTGTCCCTGCCGGCTTCCGCATAACCTTGAATCTTGTTTAAGCTTTCAATTTCGTTTGGATCTACCGGCACAATGTCCTTGTCACGGACAAGACCGGTTTCACCTTCAATAATTTGGCGATAATAATAAGCAAAGGTATCAATGACAATGCGGTCAATACCCTCCTTTTCCATTTTTGAAACAAAAAAGGAAAGATTTTCGGCGGCATCTAAATATTTCAACATAAGTTTCCTAAAATTCTTTTTTAATTTTTTAACCCGTTGAAATACTAAACCCCCTCAATCCATCCCATGGTATCTTCCACCCGACCGTACTGAATATCCGTGATGGCTTTGAAAAGCTTATTGGCCACGGGACCTGCTTCACCATTTCCGATAGTTATCACCTTATCGCCATATTTTAGTTCGCCGACCGGAGAAATAACCGCAGCGGTACCGGACCCAAAAATTTCTTGAAGTTTTCCGGTTTCATAAGCATTCATCACTTCATCAATGCTGATTTTACGTTCGGAAACTTTCATTTTCCATTTTTTTCCCAGAGCGATGGCCGAATCTCTTGTAATACCGGGAAGAATACTGCCATTTAGCATGGGCGTAATCAACTCATCATCGATAACAAAAAATATATTCATGGATCCGACTTCTTCAATGTATCGCTGTTCAACACCGTCTAGCCATAATACCTGCGTATAACCGTTTCTGTGCGCTTCTTCACCCGCGTATAAGCTGGCAGCATAGTTACCCGGCGTCTTGGCTTCGCCCAAGCCACCACGGACCGCCCGAACATAATCCTTTGTAACCCAGATTTTAACCGGATTAAAACCTTCCGGATAATAAGCACCGACCGGTGAAAGGATGATAAATAAAAGATATGTATGGGAAGCTCGAACTCCCAGAAAAGGATCCATGGCAATAATGGTGGGCCGAATATAAAGAGAAGTTCCCGGAGCTTTCGGAACCCAGTCTTTCTCGACTGCGATTAACTTTTTTAGAGCATCGAAAATAAAGTCTTCATCAAATTCAGGTATACACAGCGCTTTGGAGGATCGATTCAATCTGGCTATATTATCTTTGGGACGAAATAGACGGACAGCACCTGAATCATCCCGAAACGCCTTCAGGCCTTCAAAGACGGCCTGACCATAATGGAGAACCATAGTGGAGGGATCCATATGAATCGGGGCATATGGCTCGATTCTCGGATTATGCCAGCCTTTTTCAGGGTTATAATCCATATTGAACATATAATCGGTAAACAGTGTTCCAAAGCTCAGCTTTGAATTGTCCGGTTTTGCTTTTAATTTATCTGATTTTGTAAGCATCAGCTGCATCTTAACCTCCTGCGTTGAATCCGCAATAATTTAATTTACCATTTTATGTTTTCAGAAGCTTTCTAATCGTTTGCACTATACAAGTTGCTGCTTTAGGATGATCTCCAAAGCCAAAGTCCGGTTGTCTGATCGTAGGATCTTTCCATCGGTTTTCCAATTAATTCTTGAAGTTCGATTTCACCGGCAAAAATAATGGATTCTGAAAAAAGATGCCCTCCTATTGTTTCTCCTTGCTCATCACCCAAAACAATGTGGGCGTGCACAAAGGTTTTTTTATCTTTTATAGAAATGTTGCCCGTACAGGTGATGATTTCTGCAGGGGTTTTCCTGCTAAAAGTAACGTAAACTTGTTGCTGCTGGTCATAAGCTCCAAGGGTAAATGAAGAAACAGCCCCGATCATCGAAAAGGTTGCCATTTGGATCGAAGCCTCCCTGCAGAAATCTTCGATCGATTGAATCAGGTCTTTTCCATGTGGAAGACACCCTAAAAGCCGCCGCCCTAATTTATATTCCGAACAATACATTTTTTTCATTTTTAAAACCTAAGGAAAAGATCTATTTTATTTATCAATTCAGTAGCTTTCGTAATACAGTCCTTCCCAATTGGAAGGGTTGCTTAAACGATAATCAATCTCAACGCCAAAAAAGTCTGCAATGGGCTTAAATATTTCAGGAGTATTGGCCTGGATGGCTCTTGCAGTTTTTAAAATCACTTCCAAGCCGTTCTTTGTGATTTTTCCCAATGGTTGCCGGCATCTCCCGGAAGGCATACCAAGAATTGACATGAGCACTTTCGTTGCAAGTGGATTTCGGGCACGGCATACGACTTCGCCATAAGGCGTTTTTTCCTTAGTCTGAACCGTCACCAAATCAAAAAGGGGGCTAAGGTTCGTCATCAGCTTTCGGGCTCTTTCTTTATTCCCTTGCCTCAAAAGGTGTACCATTTCAGAAACCGCACCGGGAGCAATGTTGGAAGCGACCGAAATGACACCCGCAGCTTGTATCTCAGGGTCAACCATCATCTCATAAGTTAACGCATCATCACCGGATAGGATGGTAAAATCAGCTCCGCAGAGTTTCCTTGTCTTTTTCATATTTTCAATATTTCCCGTCGCCTCTTTCACCGTATTGACATTCTTAAACTCCTTGTGAAGAATAGCAATATCGGCCGGTAAAAGCTGAGTACCGGTACGACCGGGTATGATGTAAGGAATGATCTGAATATCCGGAAACTTAGTCGCGATCGGGGCAATATATTCTCTTCGAATTTCCAGTGAACTGGGTCCATTATAATAGGGATCGACCAATAAGACAGCATCAACTCCGGCATCGGCGGCATGTTTGGTAGCCAAAAAAGCTTCCTTAGTGTTATTGCTTCCGGTCCCTGCAATACAAAAACATTTATTTCTTGTCCTTTGAGCAATATTTTCGATGATTTTATTATGTTCATTCCAGGCCAAAGAGGGACTTTCTCCTGTCGTTCCGACGGCCAATATACCGGATATCCCGTTTTGTATTTGAAAATCAATCAACCGATTAAGACCTTCATATTCGACGGTATCATTTTTAAATGGAGTTACAAGCGCTGTGTAACATCCTGTGATCATAAAAACCCCCTTTTTTAACAAAATATTATTCCGCAATAAGAATCCAGATATCCTAGAATAAACCAAGTAAAAAACGGAACGTATTATGTCAAGGAAAAAGAAAACGAGTTAATAAAAAAAAGAGCAACCATCATTTAATAATGATGATTGCCCCTTTTTAACTTAAAACGATATTTTTACTACTTCTTGGGATGGCATTTTGCACAAGTCTGAGGTGCGGTTTTATTCCCGGTCTTTTTATTGTAATCTTTATGGCAATCAATGCAGTTTGCATGCAGCGCCTCAGCATGGTATTGGGCAATCGCTTCCTTTTTCGAAAGCTTCGGTGCATCCTTTCCCTTTGGTTTTTGACCTGCCGTTGAGTGACACTCGGCACAGCCCTGAACATCGTCACCTGCTTTCAGTTCAAGTGGTTTCCCAGCCGCATCATGATGGCAATCACCGCATTTAGCGCCGTATTCCTCAGCATGTTTTTTGTGGGTAAACTCAACAATACCTTTTTTATGCTGGGAATAAATTTTATTTTCCATCTTGATTACATCCGCCGCGGTCGTACCTGCATAGAGTCCGGCTGAAAAAAACAGAACCGCAATTCCGATAATCGACAGAACCAATAATAAAGATTTTTTATTCATAATTTCACCCCCTTTCCTCTTTCTCTGGTCGTATAATAAGAATAACCAATGACGAAAACACTACCAGGCTTCAATATTTCTGTCAATGACAAACAATACGGGTAAAGTTAAAAATTTGTAGATATCATGCCTCCCGGCCATCATCATCAGTCTTTTTTCTTCCGAACATTTTTGCCCCTAAGATACTGATTTCATATAACACCATTAACGGCAGTGCCATCATAATCTGGGTAACGACATCCGGCGGAGTGATTAAAGCCGCTACGATAAAAAATAAAAGCAACGCATATTTTCTATTCTTTTTTAAAAATTCGACTGATACAATACCGAGTTTGGCTAAAAATGTAATCACCAATGGAAGCTCAAAAATGAGGCCGAAAGCAATCAAGAGTTTTGAAGCAAAGCTTAGGTATTCTCGCATCGAGGGAAGCGGCCGGATGATTTCAGATGCAAATCCCAAGAAAAACTTAAACCCATAGGGAAAAACAATAAAATAGCCGAAAAGAGCGCCTCCTAGGAAAAAAAAAGAAGATAAAAAAACAACCGGAACAAGAAGACGCTTTTCTTTTTCATAAAGTCCCGGCGCGACAAACATCCAGAACTGATATAGAATAACCGGTACGGATAGTAGAAGACCTGATAGAAAAGCCACTTTTAAATAAGTAAAAAATGCCTCCGGCAAGCCCGTAAAAACCAATTGATCGCCGGCGCCCATAACAGCAATCAGGGGCTGTGATAAAAGCGCAAACAGCTTTTCCTTAAAAACGTATGAAATACAAAAACCCACCCCGATCGCCCAAAAACACACTATCAGACGCTTTCTCAGTTCTTCCAGGTGCCCGGTAAAAGGAATTTTTTCATCCTGATTCATTTTTTAAAACCCTTCTATGGTCTTTACTCGACTTTTTCCGCAGATTTCAATTTACCGCTATCAATCTCAGGAGCTTTATCAGCGGAAACGGACGGGTTTTGAATTTTACTCTCCGTCTCGTCCGCATCGCTTATGGATTTGTTTATATCCGTCTTTGCATCGGAAAGGGTTTTTTTGACATCATTTACCTCATCGCCTATATCCATTGTTTCTTTAAATTCTCTGGTTGCCTTTTTAAATTCACCGATGGCACGGCCCAAGGATTTTGCTAGATCCGGAAGTTTTTTGGGACCGATGACAATCAACGCAATCGCCAAGATCAAAATCATTTCAGGCATACCGATACCGAACATAAAAACTCCTCATGCAATTATCTTTCAGTTAATTCAATTTTAAAGCGTCTATCCGTACTTGCTTTGTTTTGAAGTTTCAAGCTTCTTATTATGCGTTACAATATATGGTACCGGGTTTTAAGACAAGAAAATATAACTTTCCCATGTGCTGCATATATCCGGCGGCAATTTCAGCATAGGTGCCATGACCCCAAAAAAGATCCGCCCGACCCGGCCCCTGAATTGCGCCACCCGTATCGTGATTCAATACAAATCGACTAAAATTTATCCAGCTTTCAATCTCCTTATCCTTACTAACTAAAGGCTTTTTCGTTTCAATAAAAGATAATGTCGATAAAGGAAACAGTTTCCTGTCCACGGCAAGAGATCGACCCGGAATCAATTTAACTCCCAGACATCCCAACGGTCCTTCCTTTTCCAGCCTGAAGAAGACATAACTGGAGTTATAATTTAAAATGTTTTCGACCTCCGTTGGATGACTACGCAAATAAGCACAAATTTTTTGCATGGACATCTCTGATCGAGATATCTTTCCCTTTTCAATCAGCAACTTACCGATACTTCGATAGGGTTGCCCATTGGTCGTATCATAATGCACATGAATGACTTGATCGTTATCCAACCAAATCTTACCCGAGCCCTGTATTTGCAGAAAAAAAAGATCCACAGGATCTGAAATCCAGGCAATCGTCCCGGCCTTGTCTTCAAGACAGCCGCCATATTCGATTTCCTTGCGACTATAATAGGGTACGACGGTTTTGTCTGCATAGCGACCGATCAACCGCTGCCCTTTGAATCGAGAGGAAAATAGTGCCAGGTCAATGGTGACGAGATCATCGGGACGAGCATATATGGGAAATTTATATTTTTCACTTTTATTTAGGCTTCCTTTTAAAATCGGTTCATAATATCCGGTAAAAAGGACCTGCTCCGATCCGTCTCTTCCGTCCGCCTGATAAACCCAGTAATTTGATTCGATAAATTTATTTAAATCTTCTATAGATGGTTTTGTTTGAATAAAATTTAAAAAATACTCCAAGGATTGGATCATGTGGGTAGCATCAAACAGATCTTGCCCAAATTCAAAGCTCTTTTCCGGTGGAACCTTCTTAAGATATGAAATGCTTTGCCGAATACCTTCCTCTAAATCTGCATACCCCATATCATCGGCAAAACGCGGGTAATGTGCTGAAGATATCCGCTGAAGTCCCATTTCCCTGCTGATAGAAGGTTTGCTTTTTAAAATCGAGCATCCGGAAAGTGCTATCAACATCGCCGAGGCAATGAAAAAAAACAAAAAATTACCGTATAAATAACGATATTTCATGAGTCCTTATAAAATTCAACGGTTCGAGTTTTCTTTTCAGCCGGCTCGATAAATAACAAATCTTTATCCTCGCTCAAATAAATGCCGAGTTCTTTGAATTTACGGGCGGAAGTAAAAACACGGTGCTCAAGAGACCCTACAGCTTGATTATAGCTAGTGGTGCAGCGTTCAATATCACGTCCGAGCCTATTCATATGGGTTGCCATCGAACAGAGTCTTTCATACAGTTCACGACCTAATTCACTGATAACTCGTGCATTTTCGGTAATGGTTTCCTGGCGCCACCCGAAGGCAATCGTTTTTAAGAGGGAAATCAAAGTAGTAGGTGTCGCAATAATAATATTTTTTTTTACCCCCTCTTCAATGAGCTGAGGATTCTGCATAAGAGCTGCGCTAAAAAAATTTTCTCCGGGAATAAAGAGAACCACGAATTCCGGTGTCGGTTGAAATTGTGACCAGTATTCTTTTTGAGCTAATTTTTGAATGTGCGTCTGAACATGTTTCGAATGCGTCAGCAGAAGTCCCTGGCGCTCTTTATCCGTCTCTGCCTCAAGGGCTTCCAGATACGCCGTCAGCGGCACTTTTGCATCTACGATAATTTGCCGATCCCCTGGAAGGTACACAAGCATGTCCGGCCGCATCAAACCATCTTTCGTAGAGGTTGACTGTTGCTCAAAAAAATCACATTGGTTCATCATACCGGAAATTTCAGCCACACGTTTCAGTGTAATTTCTCCCCATCGTCCACGCACATGCGGAACATGAAGTGCCCTGACAAGCTTTCCGGTTTCCTTTTGTAGGTTAAACTGGGTTTGAATAAGAGAATTCAATTGCTCCGAAAGTCCGCCGTAGGCTTGTTCCCGCGAGAGTTCCATGGCCCGGACTTGATCATCATATCGCAGCAAGGCTTCCTTAATAGGCTGCACAATATCTTTAAGCTCTTTGCCTTGAAGATCAAAGTCTCTTTTGGCCCCATCAAGATACCTTGCAAGTGTGGTTTTAGCTAGATCAAGGAAGGACTGGTTATTTTCCCGCAATGCAGAAGCGGAAATAGCCTTATAGGAATCGGCCATATTATTACGAATATCCTCTAACAAAGCGAGTTTTTCTTTGACCTCAATACGTTCTTTAGCGATAATCGTTTCGAGTTTTGCCTGCCGTCTTCTCAGATCGCTAATCGTTGTATTAAGGTTAGCAATCTCTTGTTTCTGCTCTTGGATCGTATTTTTAAGATCACTCATCTGGTCCAGTTTGCTTAAAGCCGCCACACGTTCTTTGGAAATTTCAAAAAGTTCTTGACTAAGCGATTTAACTTCCTCTTCGGACCGCTGAATCATCATTTTTAATTTGTTAAGCTCTGTGGATTTATTGCGGACAATTTCGCAAAGGCCGGCGATTTTTGACCTGTTTTCGATCATTGAGGCCGAAAATCGGTCTGCAAACTTTGATCTGGCAATTAACCAGCCGACTAAAAAACCGGTTGCGCTACCGGTTATAAAAAGAGCTGTGTACTCAATCGAATTCATTGGCTAATTGTTGTTTTCTCTGACAAACGTTCCGCTTTTACCCCCTGATTTTTCGACAAGATATATATTGGAAATACTCATGGTGCGGTCATATGATTTACACATATCATAGATTGTAAGGGCAGCTATCGATACCGCCGTCAAAGCCTCCATTTC
Organism: Desulfobacterales bacterium; assembly: GCA_016931455.1. GTDB lineage: Bacteria > Desulfobacterota > Desulfobacteria > Desulfobacterales > JAHDSC01 > JAFGES01. The sequence continues at coordinate 43,926 of JAFGES010000129.1, forward strand.
AACACCTGTTCTTTCTATAATTCGAACCGTTGCTTCGATCCGAATCGAATTTGTTTCTTTATCCGGGTAAAACTCAATTGCGATATGGGTCATATTCAGAGGATGACACATGGGAATAAGTTCCGAAGTTCTTTTAGCTGCCATAAGACCGGCTATTCGGGCTGTTTCAAGTACATTTCCCTTTTTTATGTTAAGACGATAAATATTTTCAAAGGTAGCCGAATTCATAGAAATGACGCCTTGAGCCACCGCAACCCGCAGCGTCGGCTCTTTGACGGACACATCTACCATCCGTACTCGGCCCTGATGATCGATATGCGTAAATGCCGGCATAAAAAAATTCCTTTTAATCGATTTTAAACGTCCGGTTCGTTATATGAAATATTCTGTTTTGGATGTCACCGTTTGCTTAATGGCATTCAGGGTGTCATTTAGAGTTTGGATTACATTTTCTCTTATATCTCCGGCAACAACTAAAAACATGATATCATCACCCACGGATAAATCTTTGTTTTCAAAAATTTCTGCCAGAATTTCTATTATTCCTTCCTTTTTTTTATAGCTTTCGATCACCTGATGCAGTTTCTCATGATCCACTGTAATCTTGAGCCCTGATACCTTTCGACCGTCACGGGACGTGGCTCTAACAACTCCATTATGGCAAAGAATCATTCCGACTTTAGCGTAATCCGGATGGTTTTTGATCTTATCAATAAGATGGATAATATTCATACATGGTCCTTTTTAATGTCATTTCCCCTTGTCGAAATTATTTCTTCAGCTCTTGCCAGCTCTAGCGGCGTATTGATATTAAAAAAGGATAGAAGTGTAGGATCTTTTTGCCTTAATAATTGTTCCGAGATTTTTTTAACACGATTTTTTGGAAAAAATCGCCGGATTTTAAAGTCTTGCACGGCAAGTTGCCTTTCTATTGGACTGAGGCACCTTTTGGAATAAACAGCACAAAGTGGTTCTAGGCCTTTTGAAGTTTCAGGAATCACAACATCAAAACGCGGATCATTTTGGTTAGCGATGGCTTCAATGACTTCTCTTTTCAGAAAGGGAGCATCGCATGCTGCGATAAAAGCATATGGGTTCGTTGAAAAATAAAGGCCCGCATGTATTCCTGTTAAAGAGCTACGGATTGGAAAAATGTCAGTGACAATCTTAAAATCCCATTCGAGATACTGAAGCGGATCATTGGTAACTAATATGATCTCTTCAAATAAATTTTTAAATACACTGTACATCCGATCGATGATCCTTTGGCCGCCGATCGGCAGGAAAGCCTTATCTCTACCCGAAAAACGCGAACTCAGCCCTCCGGCTAATATTACGCCTGTACAGGAACATATCATAAAAGAAGTCTCTTTAGATTTAAGGCAAAAGTAAGCGCTTTTTTAATTAGGAGATATTACATACCTTCATAATAAATAAATATAGAAAAAAATCAAGGTAATTTCAGCGCTTACAACCGAATGTAACCGAAAATAAATGTATATAGATCTTGATCTCCGACCGATTAATGGTATAAAAAGTTAATATTTCATTTTTAACCGGCAGATAACAGTTACCAATGTTGATTAATTCGTAAAAAGTCAAAATTTTTATGATTCAATTGGAAAAAAATCAATGAGCACATACGATCCAATTTTGGATGCCGCGGATATCGACCGAATTTTAACAAGGATTAGCCATGAAATTCTGGAAATACACAAAGGTGCCGGTAATCTAACATTAATCGGTATTCAAACCCGCGGCGTTACGATTGCAAAGCGAATTCAATCTAAAATTCATGAAATTGAAGGAGTGATTATACCAACGGGTAGTATAGATATCACATTGTATCGTGATGACTGGACTCGAATCAGTCAGCATCCGATCGTACAAAACACGGACATACCTTTTTCAGTCGACGGTATACAAATTGTCCTCGTAGATGATGTTCTGTTTACCGGCCGTACCATTCGAGCAGCCATGGATGCGATTATAGATTTCGGAAGGCCGGATCGTATCGAACTTGCCGTTCTGGTGGATCGAGGTCACCGGGAACTCCCCATCGAGGCCAATTATGTCGGCAAACACATAGAAACAAGACGTTCAGAGACAGTCAATGTATTTCTATCTGAAAATGATGGAATAGATCGGGTTGTCATCGAGTAAATGGATCATGAGCAGTCAAAAACATAAAGACATGGCTTCAAAAATGTTTAAAGTCGGCATCCTTACAGTTTCAAGCAGCCGATCCCTTACAGATGATATCAGTGGGCGCTGGATTTCCAAGAGAGCCGAAAAGGAAGGCCATGAGGTCGTGATCCACAAGGTGATTCCGGATGACATTGCAATCATAAGAAACACCGTTCTTGATGTTATTCATGATCTTAATCCACATGTTGTTCTTTTAACAGGGGGTACGGGAATTACCAGTCAAGATGTGACAATTGAAGCGTTGCGTCCGCTGTTTGAAAAAGAGTTAACAGCTTTCGGGCCCTTGTTTGCTCAGCTCAGCTATGAAGAAATTGATTCTGCAGCCATTTTATCCCGTGCAACCGCCGGTATCATTGAAAAAACGATCCTCTTTTGTATGCCCGGAAGCCTTAAAGCCTGCAAGCTTGCTCTTAAAGCACTTATTTTCCCTGAGTTAGGACACCTTGTCAAACATGTCTATGAATAAAAACGCATAAGTTTCCGGCTCACTTTTTTTCTATATTAAATTTCTTTGGAGTAATCCCATATGGATACATTAAAACAGTTTGAAATGATTTGCCGAGCAATGGCGAATCCCGATTTTTATCCTCATTCCGTTACGACGATCGAACGTCGCGATACGCATATTTCTGCTGTTTTTTTAACCGGTCAATGGGTCTACAAACTAAAAAAGCCGGTAGATTTCGGTTTTCTCGATTTCCGTGATTTAGACGACCGGCGACGCTTTTGCGAACTTGAAGTGACTCTCAATCAGAGACTAAGCCATAATATTTATCAGGAGGTTATTGAGATTTATAAAAATCGGAATGATCGTTTTTCAATGCAAGAAAACGGTCCAATAGTCGAATATGCAGTAAAAATGAAACAGCTTTCCGATGACGTTAATCTTAAAGAACTTTTAAAAAATAACAAAATTCAGCGGGCACAACTACAAGAATTGGGGCATAGACTGTCGGATTTTTATAAAAGCAGTGATCAAAACGCTCAAATTGATCATTATGGCCGAAAAGAGGTTATTGCTTTCAATATGGAAGAAAATTTTAGGCAATTAGAACCTTTTATCGATGCAAATTTTGACCGAAAAAAATGGGAATATATTTGTCAAGCGAATCGCACTTTTCTGGAGCATAATACTGATCTTTTTCAGCATCGATTGCAAACCGGTCGTATTCGAGACGGCCACGGAGATCTTCGCGCCGAACACGTCTATTTTTATCACGGCGTTCAGATCATCGATTGCATCGAATTCAATACACGTTTTCGGTACGGAGACGTAGCCGTTGATCTGGCTTATCTTTATATGGATATGGAACATTTGGGCTACCCTGAACTCAGCCGAGCCTTTTTGTGCGACTATGTAAAAGATTCCTATGATCCGGAACTCTACCTCTTACTTGATTTTTATGCCGCCTATCGCGCCGTTGTCCGGTTGAAAGTCAGTTGTTTCCGTTTATCCGAAGTCAAAAACCATGAACGGGAGGCGTTGATAGAGGAGGCAAGGCGTTATATGGATTTGGCTTATCGATATACCATTCAGTTTAGCCGCCCAACGCTTTGGATTTTCTGCGGCTTACCTGCCACGGGGAAATCCCGTTTAGCCGAACAAGCAGCTAAAACATTAACGGTCCCTTTATTTCAATCCGATCATCTTCGAAAGGAAAAACAATCCGAACCGCATCAAGAAATTGTCCCTTTTGGTCAAGGGCTGTATCGCCAAGAAAAGCGAAATCAAGTCTATCAGCAGTTATTATCAATAGCTGAACAAAAACTTATGGAAGGACAATCCGTAATCCTGGATGCCACTTATTCAAATCGGTCATGGCGAGAATCAGCCCATCGCTTAGCCGATCAGCTCAAAATCAATCTCATTTTTGTCGAATGCGTTTGCAAAGAAGAAACGATTCGTTCAAGACTCAAACAACGTGAAGACCAAACCGGTTTTTCTGATGCAAGACTCCAACATCTACCGGAAATGTTAAAAAATTTTCAGCCGCTTGATGAACTTCCGCCTGAAATGCATTTCACAATCAACACGGAGCAACCTTTTGAGGCGGAATTAATTGAGCTTCTCTCAGAAGGTTATGCCCGCAAGTGCGCTCAATTAGAAAAAAGTATAGAATAACCACTCGATGTTGAAGCCGATAATGAAAAATTCCCTACTTAAAAAAGAAAAATTAGTAACGGCCGTCGTTGCCAATCCGAAAGGTGAAATTTTTGAACTTGAAGGCTATGCAGCAGTCGGCATGTCCGGATCTTCTTTTTTGCCCCTGACGACTCATCTAACAGTCAATATGCCATATGGTGGAGAACTTATGCGGTTACCGGATAGGAGTCCGGTCGTATACAATATCAGCCGAAATAGATTTGAAACTTTGAAAGAAAATCCGCATAGACCCGGTGAACCGATTTTCCCGGTTGCAGCCTTCAATTCACCCGGATACGTTCTATCTTTTGTCAGTGCTTATAAGGAAAACAAAGGCGCAGATTACCTCCCCCTCTTTTCCTACGGAGCAGTCGGATGGCAAAAGGATCGATTTAGATCCGCCGCAATTCTTGTCGATCGCGAAAATAGGCAGGATCTAAGACTTATGAAAATAAAAAATGTAATGGCCGGTGTCCATCAGATGAGAAAAAAAATGCCGAATAACAGGCTCAGGGCACATCTTGAAAAATGCGCCCTGCAGTATGGCTGCCCGGCCGGTAAAAATTTTTTCCTGGGAAGATATGAAGCACCTTTGCCGACATCCAGATATTGTAATGCACATTGTCTGGGCTGCATATCACTGCAAAAAAATGATAAGATTAAAAACAGCCAAGATCGGATCGCTTTTACCCCAACCCCCCGAGAAATCTCAGAAGTGGCCTTAGAACATATTCTCAAAGTAAAAAAGTCCATTGTCAGTTTTGGACAGGGTTGTGAAGGAGACCCCTTGCTGGCAGCGGAGGTGATTGAACCTGCCATAACTGTAATACGCTCGGCAACTCCTCACGGTACCATCAATATGAATACCAATGGAAGCAAACCCGATGTATTAGAACAGTTGTTTGATGCAGGGTTAGATAGTATTCGGGTCAGTTTAAACAGCGTAAGAAAGGCGTGTTATGATACCTATTTCCGACCCAAAGGCTACGATTTTTCAGATGTGCAAAAAAGCATCCGGATCGCAATTGGTCGCAAAAAATTTGTCTCCATCAATTATCTAAACTGTCCGGGAGTTACAGACGCGCCCGAAGAATTTGAGGCACTGATCGCCTTCATCAAACAATATCCGATTCACATGATTCAATGGCGAAACTTGAATTTCGATCCGCTCAGATATTACAACATCATGGACAGGGCTTCAAAACATAGAAAGCCTTTAGGAATGAAAAAAATACTCAATAAAATAAAAAAAATCTTTCCAAATTTAAAATACGGCTATTTTAATCCACCAAAAGAAAATTTTTATAAAATATAAAAAAATCTGCCAAGGATGGCCTTAAAAATTAGGCAATTTCAATTAAATCAATATCAAAAACCAATGTTTTCCCTGCCAACGGGTGGTTTGCATCCAAAGTAATTGTGGTCTCATCCATATCAGCAACCATCACATTGATGAAATTACCATTCGGTTGTTTGATTTGAAGCGGCAGCCCGACCTTCAGCTCAATATTTTCAGGAACATCCTTTCTCTCTACAACCGCAATTAGATCTTTACGGTGCAATCCATATCCCTCTTCGGGCAAAATAGTTAGAGTCTTGGAACTTCCGGTTTCCATTCCTACCACACCAGTTTCAAAACCTTTGATTAAGTTTCCACTTCCAATTTGAAATTCAAATGGTTCGCGGTTTTTTGAAGTGTCAAAAACCGTCCCGTCTTCCAATTTTCCAGTATAGTGTACTTTGACCGTATCGCCATATTGAACCTGAGGCATATAAATCTCCGTTTCTTAATTTTTAAGATAAATTATCCAATAGTCCAGTGGCTGAATACCGGATAAAAAGGGCTTAAAATAAAAAAGGCAGAGCAATATCCGACTCCGCCTTAAAATATCTGATAATCCAATGTATAATTGGACAATTCACTTATTTTGATCTGTACATTTTATCAGGAGGTTACCTTGGAAGGAGAGATAAAACGGTATGGAGTGTCAAAAAAGACCGGCTTAAAGCTAATTCCAAAAGAAATTTCCTAAACTATGCACTAAAGTCTGATTGCTTTTTAACAATATAATCAGCGCAAATTAGTATTAATTTCATATTTAATTGTCAAGAAAAATATTTTTCATATCTCAATTTCGGCATTTATATCGGATTCTTTTTTCATTCGATCATTAAAATTTGCCACAGCTGCTTTCAGCGTATTCGCAGCCAGCAATGCACAGTGACGAGATGCCTCCGGCAATCCGCCTAAGGCTTTCAGCACATCTTCCTGCTGGAGTTGAGATGCCTCTTTCAAGTTTTTGCCCTCAGCTAATTGTGCAGCCATGCTCCCACTGACAATGGATGAACCACACCCATCGGTCGTAAAGCTCACCTTGGTAATACGATTTTCTTTGATCCACAACCAATATTCCATCGTATCTCCGCAAGGGCCCGTGATCCTGGCATGGCCGTCCGGATCCTCCAACATTCCAAAGTTTGAGGGCAATTTAAGAGGATCCGCATTTACTTGATTTTCCGACATAATTCATTCCATCCTTTCCTTATATCCTCAGCAACCGGGTTGTCACCATTTTCCACCACCGCTTTTGCTTTGATTTGCGCAGCGGTGATCGCATGATCATAACGGATACGACCGATTACTTCAGAATTATATCGTAACGCTTTTTGTTCGATTTGCTCTGTCATTTGGGGGTTCAAATCCCACTTGTTTACGCAAACAGCTGCTGCAATGCCGAAATGTCGAGTCAACATTAGAACACGCTCTAAGTCGTGAACACCGGATAGAGTCGGCTCTGTTACAACCAAAACAATAGAGGCACCGGCAATCGAAGCAATAACCGGGCAACCGATGCCTGGGGGGCCATCGACAATAACAAGTTCCAATCCTTTTTCCGTTGCAATGTTCTTTGCTTCTTGACGCACGATGGTAACCAGCTTACCGGAATTTTCAGCCGCGATCGCCAAACGAGCATGCACCATGGGACCAAAACGGGTTTCCGATACAAACCACTCACCGCATATCCTCTCAGGAAAATCAATGGCTTTTGCCGGGCAAAACTCGACGCATACGCCACACCCCTCACAAGAAAACGGCTCGATGCTGAAAGATATCTTGCCGTCTCTTGTGCTGACTTTTTTTACAGCATCAAAACGACAGTGTTCTAAACAAGCACCACACCCCACACAGTCAGCCGATCGAATGATAGCTTCTCTCCCGCTTTTAAACTCGCTACGACGCTGAATCTTTGGAGAAAGAACCAAATGTAAATCGGCCGCATCCACGTCACAGTCTGCAAGAACCGCATTTTTGGCCAAAGCGGCAAAAGATGCAACTATACTGGTCTTTCCGGTTCCGCCCTTACCACTAATTACAACTATTTCCTTCATAAATGCCTCGTTTCCGTCAAAGCGCTCAATGTCCCCGGGCTTCGTGATAGTATTCGGCAATACGGTCGAACATTTTCTGAAATCCGCTTTTGAATTCAGGCAACACATTGATAATCAATTGCCCTCGCGAATAAGCTTCGGCAATTCTTCGGTCATCCGGAATCTCCAGTAAAATTGGAATATTTTCTTGTCGACAGTAATCAACAACTTTCAGATCACCTGTATCCGCCCTGTTGATACATACCCCAAAAGGAATTTTCAACTCACGCATGGTTTCCACAGCCAAACTAAGATCATGGAGACCAAATGGAGTCGGCTCGGTCACAAGCACCACGTAATCGCTGTCTTTTACCGCGGCAATGACCGGACAGGAGGTACCCGGCGGGCAATCAATAATTGTGATACCATTGGCCGCTACGTTCTGTTTTACAGCACGTATCAGCGGTGGAGACATCGCTTGCCCGATGTTTAAACGTCCATGGACAAATTCAATGTTATCATATCTTCCGAATTCAACGACCCCGATCTCCTGCCGGATTTCCGAGATCGCGCCAGTCGGACAGATCTTTGTGCATCCCCCACAGCCATGACAAAGCTCGGGAAAAACAAGCGGCTTTGTCTTCAGCGAAGCAATGGCATGGTATTGGCATATTCGACTGCATTCACTGCAGGCAATGCACTTATTTTCATCCACTTCGGGGACCGGAATACCAACTATTTCGCAACGTTGGATTTCAGGATTTAAAAATATATGGCAATTCGGCTCCTCAACATCGCAGTCAAGTAGCCTTACGGAATCGGCAATGGAAGAACAGGCAAGGTTAACCGCTACAGTCGTTTTACCCGTACCCCCTTTACCTGAAGCAATCGCAATAATCATATCTTTACCAGTGTCCTTCTACATTGGGGGCGCTTGACGGTTTCAGTCCACCGGCCTTAAATCGCTCGACGGCTTCACCAACAGTCCCTTCCGCTCCTGTGATCACCTGAATACCGGCGGCTTGCAGTGTACGAAACGCCTTTGGGCCGCAATTCCCGGTGATAAGGTACTGCGCTCCAAGCCGTACAACGGTTTCCGCGGCTTGAATACCGGCACCTTGAGCAGCATTAAGATTCTGGGTGTTATCGACGACTTCAAAGACACCGGTTTCAGTATCCAACAAAATAAACTTTGCAGCACGGCCAAAACGTAGGTCTATTGCAGCCCCAAGCGTCTCACCGATAGTTGTCACAGCAATCTTCATCATCATTCCTCATCTGCCTGAGCCCTCTTTGCTTCCAGATTCTCAAGCGCAACTAATCGTTTCTTAATTTCACCAAGCTGTCTTTGCAGGTTGTCAGCTTGCCCTTTCAGAAATTGCTTCTCCATTTCTATATTGGGTTCTATATTCGGTGCTGCATAGGGCTCGGCGTTACCTGGATAACCTCGCATCCACCCCGGGAGACCGGTAGCATAATACATGTGTCGCCAACCTCTCCCACGACCAGCACCTGAAATATATCCGCGGCCTCTAACCACGTTGGTAAACCCTGGCCCATTAAATCCTGCACAGTATCCGGCTGCACGTCCCGTCATGGAACCTATTCCCATGGGTCCGGTTCCGTCTCCTCTTGGCATTTTTCGTATCTCCTTTTTCTTAAAATTCTTGAAAGACCGTCAGCCTTATTGGTTTCTCCCGCGACCTTGACCACGTCCTTGACCCCGACCTTGACCTTGACCCCGACCCCGATTTTGACCTTGATCATCCGGCCCATCAGCGGGTTTTTGGCCCTTTTTTCCACAAGGTCCAAGCCCTCGACCCGTTCTCGGACCTTCGCCCCGCGGGCCTGTTCGATCTCCTCTCGGCATAATGTTTCTCCTTTCCTGCTCTAAGCATTTCTGCCCTAAACTTGTTTTTCTCTTATCCGATCCATCGTGCCCAACTCGAAACTCCTTACAAAAAGGACAGCATCCCTGTATCCCCAGAATCGGATTCGGCAATGTGCCTGCCATGAAAGCCTCAATGGTTTGCTCGATGTCACCGGCAATAAAAGGAATCGTTCGAATCCCATAAACAGCCAGCATTCCCGCCAGTGGTCGGGATATACCGCCGCAAACCAAAATTTTAATCTGCAACTGCGCCAGTTTACCGACCTTTCCAACCGGATCTTCTTCCACGAGGGCTTCTTTGCTTTTGCTGATGATTTGACTGTTCTCGATTTCCAAAATTATTATCTGTCGTGCAACATCAAACACAGGTGAAATCCGCCCGTCCCATACAGCAAAGGCTATTTTCATCAGGCCTTACCTCCATTTAGATAATACATTTAAGCAAGGTATGTGCCATACTCAGAGCATAAGTGCGGAAATCTTAAATGATTCGTCGTATCAGCTAGTTTACGGTTGGAATCCCTAAATGGGGATATTTTTAAATCGCTATCATGCGACAGTATCCTTATTTAATAGTTGCAATATGCTACCATATAAATAAGCGTTTAAGGAAACGGAGACAATCGTCTCTATTGTAAATAAGTTCAAGTTTATATACATTTACTGTGCTATTGAGTTAAAAATATTTATTACAATTTGTTAATTGTGTGTTGTTAATTCAAGTAAAAATATTTAAATTTTATTGGCTAAAAAATTGCATACAAATACGCAAACAAGTGACCAAATACATATTAACAACTATCAAAATTTTTACAATATCTGAAAAAGCATCAAGTTTTTTAGATATTGTAATCATAAGGGAATCCAGCCATGGCATCTTTTGAACCCGTTTATATTAAAGCTTTTCAAAGCGGTTTACTTCACGAAAAAGTTAAGAGCGCAAACAAAATATTAAATTCATGTGTCTTATGTCCACGTGAATGCCGTATCAATCGGATAGAGGGGCAACTCGGCATTTGTAAAACCGGCAAAAACGCCTGGCTTAACGCTTATAAAGCACATTTAGGAGAAGAAACACCTTTGATCGGAAAAAACGGTTCCGGTACTTTTTTTTTCACCCATTGTAATCTCCTATGCATATTTTGCCAAAACTATGAACTCAGTCATGAAGGCCGAGGAAAAGAAATCTCCAATTCTGAAATGGCTGAAATGATGCTGATTTTACAAGAGGCGGAATGCCCCAATATTCATTTTATTTCACCGACTCATGTAGTACCTCAAATTCTTTCCGCATTAGAAATAGCCGTTCAAAAGGGACTATCCATCCCTCTCGTTTATAATTCCAGCGGTTATGAAAGTATTGAAACTTTAAAAATTCTTGACGGCATCATTGATATCTATATGCCGGACTTTAAATTTTGGGATCCCGACATCTCAGAAAAATTATGTAGCGCCTATGATTATCCCGAAAAAGCCCGAGCAGCAATAATTGAAATGCATCGCCAGGTCGGAGATCTTGTCCTAGATGAATCAGGTAAGGCGCATCGCGGACTTTTACTCAGGCATCTGATCATGCCTTCCGGTTTGGCCGGTACGCAAAATATCATGCACTTTGTCGCGCAGGAAATATCACCGAACACTTATGTGAATATCATGCCGCAATTCAAACCTCACGGCCGATCCTATGAAGTCAAAGAGCTAATGAATTGTATCACTGAAGACGATTATGCCGATACACTAAAAGCAGCCAGAGAGGCAGGTATTCATCGAATTGATCCACGGCCGGGAAAAGTTTTTATGGGTTTTTAATCAATAAGATGAAGATCGCCTTGTTTATCATAAATTTTTTATGGTTATTATAACTAAAATATCTTAACTAATCATAATAATAATGTTTGTTAATAAATCTAATAAGTTTATAAGTTCTTATATTTATTAATAAAATAATAGTTTCAAATAGGGTCGAAAATGGTTATAAAATTGATAAAAATTACAATTTATAAACAAGAAAATAATAAGTGTTAATAACTATTAAATTATTAACAAAATATTAATAAAAAAGGTGACATTTGATTTTTAATGCTTAAGCATATGCAGCTTTCACGGCCCACTCGCTTAACAATAAGCGCCTTTAGTTGGCCCTATTGAGATTTAGGGGAACGGAAACGTCCGTCTTTTTCAGGTAGGGTAATGCCGAGATTTTTTATTTTACGAAAAAGAGTGCTTTTGTGAATGCCCAGTTCTCGTGCAGTCGATAGACGGTTATAGTTATTGCGTTTAAGTGCTTCCTTTATGGTCTGCACCTCTACGCTTTTTAAGGTCGTATTCATATCTCCCTTAACCTTAGCCGGCGAAACTTTCGGTGAAATCTTCAGCATGAAATCTTCAGGTAGATGTTGCGGCTCAATCCACCCATCTGTACATAATACAAAGGTATACTCGATGATGTTCTCCAACTCTCGAATGTTACCGGGATAATCATATGTCAGCAGGATTGCGATCACTTCCGGGCTCAGACCCAAAATGGATTTGCCCTGCAAACGGTTAAATCGGGTTACAAAATGATCGATCAACATTGGAATGTCTTCTCTTCTTTTTCTGAGAGGCGGCAATTCGATTCGGACAACATTGATCCGGTAAAACAGATCCTGCCGAAAAAAACCTTGTTTCACTTGTGCGGCGAGGTCTTTGTTCGTGGCGGCAATCACCCGGACATCCACAGAGACGGATTTTGTGCTACCCAATGGTTCAAATGTTTTCTCCTGCAAAACCCGTAGCAACCTTACTTGCAAGGCAGGGCTGATCTCACCGATTTCGTCGAGCAACAATGTACCGCCTTCGGCAAGTGCGAAACGCCCCGGCTTATCCTTGTTAGCCCCGGTAAAAGCACCGGCCTTATATCCGAATAGCTCCGATTCCAAAAGGTTGTCCGGTAGCGCCCCGCAGTTGACTGCAATCATCGGCTTGTCCCGGCGAATGCTGAGATTATGGATCGCCTTTGCCAACAACTCCTTACCGGTCCCCGTCTCACCTTGAATAAGAACCGTACTGTTGCTGGTAGCCACCTGAGGAAGCACATCAAATATCTTACGCATCGCCGGACTCCGGCTAACGAGGTCACCCACCTGAAAACGGCTTTTGAGCTCTTTACGCAATTCTTCGACCAAGCTCAGATCACGAAAGGTTTCAGCACCGCCGACGATATTTCCGTCTTCATCCCGCAGCAGCGCTGTGGAAACACTTATAGTAATGCGTTTGCCCGAGGCATTGATAATAAAAGCGGACTTGTTAATGATAGGAATTCCCGACTCAATCGTTTGCCGAAGGGCGCAATCCGCCTCACACATACTAGCTCGAAAAACCTCGCAACAGCGCTTTCCAATTGCCTCTGTGCGGGAAATTCCCGTAATCTCCTCAGCGGCTCGGTTAAAAGAAGTAATCTGCCAATTGAGATTCACAGTGAAAACTCCATCGGAAATGCTTTCAAGGATAATTTCGGTGGCGGTTTGGGGTGCCGGGCGCGTATATTTCTTATGACTCATACTGCAGAATGGGTGTTATGTCTTGTTGTTTTCGTACTTTATTCCTCCATTTGGAAATCAATCCTTATATTTACTAATAAATAGCTTATTATTTCTTTTATATCAAGTGTTTCATCTTTTTTGACTGCAGGTCAAAGATATTATTTAAAATTGGCTTTTAAGTTGTTGATGTTGGAGCGGCCTTGCCCATAACAATCATCAATGATAGACTAATTATTAAATATTAAACTGAATGCCTTCAGCAATAGGGTGCATACTAAAAACCTAAACAGAGAATCGGCAATGATTTTATGAGAAAGGTGGGCCAAGAGATTAACTCTCCCAGTCTGATTGCCAATGCCGAACATATCCGGGTCGATATGTTCGGCAATGCAGCTGTATTGGTTGGACTTTTATCAAGCTTCATCGATGTGGACTTAGACCGAATTATCGCTTTCATTATTGTGGCCATTATCGCCTGGGCCGGGGGCAAGATTCTTATCGACGGTATTCGTGTTCTTCTAGACGCATCTTTGGATTACAAAACACTGAGTTCGGCTGAAAAACTGATTCTTGCCGAATCTCAAGTTATCGACGTTCAAAATCTCATGGATCGGAATTCAGGCCGTTACAAATTTATCGAAGCAAATATCATACTGAAGACGCATGACTTGGAAAAGGCATACCATATAGCGCATCGAATTGAAGAAAATATACGAAAACAGATAAAAAATGTCGACCGAGTGCTTATTTACTTTGAGCCGACCCAAAAAGAAAACCTTATCTATGCCTTGCCCCTAAAAGATGTCAAAAAACAACTCATCTCCGATCATTTTGGAGAGGCCCCTTTTTTTAGCCTTGTTACTGTAAAAATAAAAAACAGAACGGCTATAGAGCAAAAAATTATTGAAAATCCCTTTACCCATGTGAAATCCGGAAAAGGCATTTTGGTTGCAGAATTTTTAAATAAACATTCAATTGACTTTATTATTACTAGAAAAACCTTTGATGGAAAAGGACCATTTTATGTTTTTGCAAATTCTGCTGTGGAAAATTTAATTACTGAAGAAGAAAGCCAAAAAACTTACTCCTAATCACAAAAAATACATTTTTTGAACTTAAATGGTCAATAATCAATATTATAGCTTGGCTTGGTACCAGGCCCGTACCCACGCACTCCAGAGGATTATTTGTTATGAAACGGACAATCAAACTTGGCTTGTCACTGCTGCTGTCTTTGCTATTGTTTGCCTGCGGTCCAAAAGCTGAAGAACAGCAGGATCTTGGTTCACTATTTCCGGAAAGCATCGGCGAATGGCGACAGATTCAGCTGATTACCGGCACTGAAGCCCTGGAAAAAATCAACAGCCTGCATGGCAAAAATATTACCGTGGAAGCTGGGGCTATCGGCAGCTACCAGGCTGCAGGAAAACGCCGCCCGGCCATGGTCTGGATATCACGCAGCAAAACCTCTGCCCTAGCCAGGGAGCAGGCTGAAGTCATGGCGGATAAAATGGTGAGCAATCTCCGTTCACCCTTCCATGAGCCGGAAACTTTGAGCATCAACAAAATTAAAGTTTATAAGTTTTTAGGGATGGGACAGGTGCACTATATTTTTTGTCGGAAGCAACTAGTATACTGGATTTCCTCACTACCGGCAGATGGGGAAAAACTGCTGCTATATTTTTTATAGAAAAAATTAAACGGCTCATGGCAGGATGGAATAACAATTATTTATTAAAGGTCTTAAAGGAGTAATTCTCAAATGCGGTTACCCTGAGCTTACAAAAAAACTTGACTTTAAAAATATGCTAAAGTAGGTAGGTATGTATATATTTGAATCGGCAGGAGAATCTGCCTGTATAAAAAATAAAGTGTTAATCGTAAAGAATTTTGGACCGTAGTGAAAAGCCACGAAGGCTGAAACTTCCAGAAAGGAAGCTGTCTTTGTGGCTTTTTTGTTATGATAGGTTCATAAAAAGTTTTACTCAGCTAACCCATGAAATATCTGATTTTGCTATTGTTTATGGTTTATGCTATGGATAACCCTTAAAACCAAAGATTTAAAAGGGTATCAAGTCCAAGTCATGTAGATTTATTTTGAAACCATTGGAGGGCATTTTATTGAAACGGCTCTGTGTCATAATGTTTAGTTTTTTATATTTATTTTTGGGTTCAGGAACTTGTGAAGATTTTTCTGATCAGATCCAGAAACCGATTAAAAAATCGCTTCAATCCCGGCAACAGACCCAAAAAGCTGAAGATCAATGGGCTGAAGAACGAGTAAAGCTTGAGGTGGAATTTAAGGCGCTACAAAACCAGCAAGAAATTTTGTTTTCCACCAAAGAAGACTTAAACAAAAAGCTTGCGTTTCGTACCCAACAAATCAAAACCCTTGAAACTGAAATTAAAGAGATTTCAAGGATATCCGATGAGCTTTCCCCTTATCTGAACGTTGTTTACGCAAAACTTATTGAATTTATAAATAATGATTTGCCTTTTTTGACAGAAGAACGACGGCATCGCGTGCAAAAAATTCAAACGGTTCTGGATGATGAAAAGGTTCCAACCAGTGAAAAATTCAGAAAAGTCATGGAAGCGCTCTTTGTTGAAGCGGAGTATGGAAATACTGTCGAAATTTACCGGGAAAAAATCAGTGTAACTGGAAAAGAAATCTTGGCTGATATTTTTCGCCTGGGGAGGCTTTCTTTATTTTTTCAATCCATAGACAAAAAAACTACGGGATTTTATGATGGGTCAGAATCTGTTTGGAAACTATTGCCTCAAAAATATAATAAAAGTATCCAAATGGCCATGGATATGGGAGCAAAAAGACGTTCGGTCGATCTGTTATCACTACCCGTGGGAAGGGTGGTGGTTCAATGAGAAAGTTTACCGCACGGATTATCATCGGGATCTTTTTTCTTATTATTTTAATGACATCCGATATCGTGACGGCAACCGATATGCGTGCAAATAATATAGCGGCTCAGAAAAATAAAAACGCCTTGATGGAAAAAGCCAGAATGGATGCCGAAATGGCCCGCAAAGAAGCTGAAGAAAGCACTAATCGGATCTTAAGCGACCGAAATGATTTAAAAAAGGCTATCTCAGAATTGAAACAACAAAATTTGCGGCTTGAAAAAGAGAATCAAAATCTGGAATACAATTTAACACAACTCGCCAACAAGGAAAATAATCTTACAGCTCAGTTGGAAGAAGTGGATTCGGTGGTCAAGGAACTTGTAGGATTTGTCCGGGCCGGCGCAAAGGATTTGGATGCCCTTATCGATCAGAGTCTTCAAAGTTCCTTTGCCCCTAATAGAGGAAGCTTGCTGAAATTTTTAACCAATGAATCCAAGTTTCCCGGAATGGATGATATCCATCAAATGTTCGAATTGCTCTTTGATGAAATTAAAAAGTCCGGTGAAGTCCGAATAGAAAACGGTCCCCTTGTAAATCGAGCGGGTGAAGATGTATCGGGAAAAATTCTTTTAATCGGCAATTTTACTGCGGCCTATCGTATACCCAAAGAAACCGGATTTCTTATTTATTCCGATAAAAGTAGGCGTTTTTTTGCTCTTTCAAAACTTCCGCCCTCTCGTATCACCAAAAAAATAAAACAGTATATGTCCGGCAACTCGGAAGATGTCCCCATTGATATCTCCCGTGGAGCGGCATTGAGACAATTAACCCATCGACTCAGTTTATTAGATCAGATAAAAAAAGGCGGTCCGATTGTGTGGCCAATCCTTGGAATCGGCCTTATTGCCCTTGCCATCATAATTGAACGGCTTGTATATTTATTCAGATCGAAAATGGATTCAGACAACTTAATGAATCAAATTCATACATTGGCATTAGATCAGGCATGGGAAAAGTGTAAAGAAGCTTGTTCACCCTACTTGAAAAAGCCGGTACCCCGAATCCTTTTTGCAGGAATTAACTGCTGCATGCATACCAATCGTGAAGATATGGAAAATGTTGTTCAAGAGGCCATCCTGCGTGAGGTCCCGCGTTTAGAACGATTTCTTTCGACGCTGGGGATGCTCGCAGCCATTGCACCGCTTCTGGGACTTCTCGGCACGGTTACCGGTATGATCAATACCTTTCAAATGATTACCTATTATGGAACAGGTGATCCTAGAATGATGTCCGGTGGTATATCCGAGGCCCTAGTTACAACCATGCTGGGTTTGTCTGTTGCCATACCGATTATGTTGTGTCATACATTTTTAAGTAGACGGGTTGAAACCGTCATCGGTGAAATGGAGGAAAAGGCGGTCTCTTTTATTAACACGGTTTTTAAAATCAGGAACGGCCATTGATTCAATTTCTGCAAGAATACTTTTATCAAATTGAAGAATACATACGATCCGGCGGCATTGTCATGATTCCGTTGATTTTCGTATCGGTAGTTATGTGGATTTTGATCATTAACCGCGCCTTCTTTTTTCGAAAATTATATCGAAAAAATATGAATCGAAAGAGAGCGGGAGAATTTGTAAAAACCAATACTCTACCAAATCCTTCTGAATATATGGGTATCACCGCTCTTTTTATTCGTGAGTTTTCACATCGACGCAGTGGAAATACTTCGGTGGACAAGTTTATTTTAGATGAAGCCGTCATTTCCGTTGTCTCAGCTTTAAATAAGCACATGGCTTTTATAGGTATCCTTGCCGGCATCGCTCCGTTATTAGGTTTATTGGGCACAGTGATCGGAATGATGACAACCTTTGATATTATCTCCATTTTCGGCACAGGTAATGCTAAAGCCATGGCGGGCGGAATCTCGGAGGCTTTGATTACCACTCAAACAGGGCTTTTAGTAGCTATTCCGGGATTGTATATGCGGAATTTTCTCACCCAACGAGCTGAAAATTTGAAACATCGAATTTCATCTTTGGGAATATATCTAAAAATGTATGTATGAGGATAGATATAATGATCTTAACCGGTCGGGGTTACCACCATGTTAAATATTACAGCAGCTAGAAAATCAAAGCGGCAAGGAGTTGAACTTAATATTGCCCCCTTGATCGATATGGTTTTTATTCTTCTGATTTTCTTTTTAGTTACCACAAGCTTTGTTAAAGAAACCGGCGTGGATATTAATCGACCAGCTGCATCAACTGCTGTTGATAAAGATAAAGCAACCATTCTCATCGGCATTACAAAGGACAATCAGATTTTTATGGATAAAAGAGAGATTGATATACGCGCAGTTAGAGCAAATATAGAACGGGCGTTGGCTGAAAATCCGGAAGGTGGTATCGTAGTTGTGGCGGACAAGGAAAGCTCAACGGGAATTGCGATTCAGGTCATTGACAGTTGTAAAGTTGCCGGTGCAACCAATGTATCTCTTGCGGCAAGCTTGTCTTCGTCTGCTGAATAGTTGAAGCAAAAAGCTATTCTTATCTATATACTTATGGGAACCGAACCCACCGAATGAATCCCGCATGATGCAATCGTTAAAAAAACCAATGGAAATCTTTTCTTTACCGTTGTTGCGAAAAATTTTTTTGTGGAGTAGTGCCGTCTTATTTTCCATTTTACTAAACATTGCCTTTTTTGGTTTAATGCCGGGTCTAATTAATAAAAATTTATCTGAAAAAAAGAATTTAATATCCGGTCCGATAATTCAGATGGTCCGGGTTAAACATGTTGAGAGTCCAGTCAGAAAAAAGAAACTCAAAAAGCAACTACCGCCAAAAGAACTCAAATCTCTCCAAAAACCCATGGAGCCCCGCAAACAAAAAATGAATATGGCCAAACTTCCTTTTGAACTCAATCCAAGACTTTCTCAAAATGCAGGCACTATGCCGGTCCCGGAAATGGAAATGGCAATAGTTCCGTTAACCGACCTATCGGATACCGTTGCATTTTCAGGCTTGAAGGATATTTATGAAATTGGTGAGTTAGATAACCCCCTAACGCCTCTATCTCAGGTACCGCCTCTTTATCCCTTGCGCGCTAAACGAATGGGAATTGAAGGTTGGGTGGATATAAAATTTCTAGTCACTGAAAAAGGACTGGTCGATCAAATCTCAATACTGCAAGCAAATCCGGAGAAAATTTTTGATCAAAGTGTTATCCGATGCGTATCCTCTTGGCGTTTCTCGCCGGGAACAGTTGGAGGCGTGCCGGTTAAAACATGGGTGAAAACCACTGTTCGATTTAAACTTGAATAAATATATCTCATAAAAATAGAAATTTTCCGTATGTCTATGCTAAATATTATTATTTAACCCTTAATTCCGGTTCATAATAAAAACAATGCCTTTAGGTAAAAAAATTCAATTTTTTCTCCTTCTAACCATCATCGGAGTCGTTTTTGCGCCGCTTCAAAGTCGCGCGCAAAAAGAAGAGCAACTACCCTATCCAGCTCATGTGATCCTTAACAAAGCCAATGACTTTCTTGAAAAAAAAGAAATTCAAAAAGCCATTGAAGTCATACAATCATTCCAGACCCAAGGCTCTCCAAACCAAAGATTAGAAGATCCGGATCCCAAGGGTTATCATCATTACCTAATTTATTTTACTTTGGGAAATTGCTATTTGATGTTGGATCAACCTGCAAAAGCGGTTCCGAATTATCAGAATGCGCTTAAGAAAAAGCCCGATTTTTCACCGGCTTGGGTTAACCTAGCAAAAAGTTATTATGACCTCAACAAACCGATTGATGCTGCAAAATCCTTTTTAAAAGGTTACGAAACTAAAACGGAAAAAAAAGCGGATTTGCTTTACTATAGTGCTGCATCCTTTATGGTAGCCGAAGACAACAAAAAAGCGCTTGAGATATTTGAGCGCCTGCTGAGTCTGCATCCAAACGACATTAAGATCGAATGGAAGGAAAGCCTGGTTCAGGCCTATTTGGCCTGTGAAATGCCGCTTAAAGCCCTGCCGTTTATTAAAGAACTGACCGAAAAAACAACCGGGAAAAAACAGACTCAGTGGCAAGAGGTGTTGTTATATCAGTACATCTCGCTAAAAATGAAAGACAAGGCCCTTTCTTATGCAAAAGAATTAACATGCAATTACCCTTTGGAACCGAAATGGTGGAAAGCGATTACCCATCTGCATCTTTCGGAAAATCGTTATCAAGAGGCGCTGATAAACCTTACGGTGTATAAGTATTTAACACCGTTGTCTGAACAAGAAAAAAAGCTCATGGCAGATTTGCACATGGCTTTGGGTATCCCCATTCAAGCGGCTCGATTGTATGAAGAAATTATATCGGATCAAAAAGAAAAAACAGATGTCGAAATCGTCAAGCAACTCGCTCAAAGTTATCTCAGCCTTTACAAGCCTCAACAAGCCCTGGAATCCATAGAAAAAGGTATAAATCTTTTTAGAGAAGATACGGATTTATTACTGCTGAAAGGAAGAATATTCTATCAAATGGAGCGTTACCCGGAAGCCATTGAGGTGTTTGAAAAAATTACGACACATTCAAAAGCAATTAAAGGCGATGTTTGGCTGATGCTGGGGTATTCGGCGCTAAAGGCCGATCAGATCGAAAAAGCTCGCTATGCTTTTAAAGAAGCACTGAAATATTCGAATCAAAAAAAATCAGCACAGAAATTTTTGCTCCAGTTGGAAAGAAAAAATATTTAAATTCAGTAAATAAAAAACGCTTTTCTATGAAATCTTGGTGCAAATAGGATCCTTGATCCAACATCCGACCAGAAATGTCCCTGTGTCCAAATCTTTAATCCGGCCTTCCAATTCGATTTGGCGAGCCTGTTCCGGATCATCATCCATATTAAAGTGTATGGCAGTCTTGATCATGCCATCATAAGGCACACTAAATCTCAGCTCATCCGGTGATCTGAAAACGGCATTTTTAAATATGGAACTTGTATTCTTTTGGGCTGCGGTTTTTCTTTGTTTGTTCCAAGGGCTGAGGCTGTTTAAGGTTGCAACCAAAATGCATCCTCCTGGTTTGGCTACACGAAACAACTCTTTGATAGTGGTTTTTGCATCTTGGATAAACTCAATAGCAGTAATAGAGACCACTTTATCAAAAACACAATCGGCAAAGGGAATGTGGGTCATATCGGCTTGAATGAGCTGGAAGGGATATTTCTCCATTTTCGCTTTCCGCCTTGCCTTAAAAAGCATAGGCAAAGAAATATCAAGACCTAAAACCATTGCACCTGTAGCCAGTATGTCAAGTGTGAAAATTCCACTGCCGCAACCTGCATCCAATATTACTTCACCGGCTTTCGGTTTTAAAAATTCAAAAATAAGCTCCTTTTCATATTTCTTTATCAACCGGCCCATTGGTGTTTCAAACCATTGAGAATATTTCTCAGGCCACGAATCAAATAAATTTTTCTTAACCATTAGCAAACTTCCCTGCCGAGGGGCTCAGCATTGAGCTATTTTTTATCCTCTTTGGTAAGTTCCATTGATTCAGGATCACACCGGCTAAGAAGTTCTTGAAATTTATATTCCTTCTTTTTTTTAATAGGCGTGATAATGATTTTCCCGTTAACTGCCTCAATATCAACCTCTTGGTTATGGTACAACTGTGAATTCGAGTTGGACAAGTTTTTCTCCGCTGTCTGTGATCACTTCAACCCGCCATTTCCCATAGTGATTCATGCTGTTTAAGGTTACCTTGCTCCATGTGCGCATACGGTGATAGCATATTTTAAGGGGGACCTCACAATACCTGTTTCCGTTGACATAATACACATGGATCAGGGTAAAAGGCGGTTTGTCAGACAGCACAGTCATCCAAACTACCGGTGTTGACTCTTCTTTGAGAGAAAAAATTTTCTTGGGAGAGACATATTGCCTTTTGCTGACGCGGCTGCAAGACACAATCTCGGAAATTTGGATACTGGAAGGTATACTGCTTTGTTCAGCCGGTTTTGACGGAGCATTTGCTATTATTTCTGCTGAACGGTCAGTGCTTAAAAGTACTTCAGGTGTTTTCGGAGCTGTCCCCCGGAATAACGCCTTTATTTCGGTCTGATCTGTTGATTTTTCCAAAATAGGGGCTTCGCTGTTTTCAAGAGTATCCCTGGATTTTGGTTCTGAATGGTTCGATCCAATTGTTGTCAACTGCTCTCTGCAAAACATCAGGCCTGACATCATCAACCCTGCACAAAGAACCGGCAGCCAGAATTTGTATATCTGCCGAACATGCCTTTTATTACCAGGTGTTCTCTCTTTATTGCGAACAATCTCTCTGATTTTTTTTACGAGGCGCTGATCCCTCTCCTCAATTTTTTCTTTGTTCATGGTTTGACTTTTCGGTTTTTTCCTACACCATAGTATCAATGAAGAAGAAATATATAAAACAATCAAAATATTTACAATGATGAATTATTTGAGATAATGGGCGGCAAGTCATTCGTTGCTGAAAAAGACGTCCCTTGCTCAGTCGACAATTATTTGTTATCTTTTGTTCTGAATTAATTATAAAATTTTAACAGCATAATTTCGGATTTCTACAGCTTGTATTTTGAAATAAAATTTATATCAAAAGGAGCTTTGCACTTACATAATGAAAAATAAAACATACCATAGAAATATTTTCCAGCGTATTTTCGGCATTTGTGCGACAAAGCAACCTCAAGATGAAGGCTGTTGGTGCGTTGAAAATGGAAAAATTATCGTCAATCTTTCCCGTGCAACTGAGCTTGAACATCGAAATGGCGCTATACGCCTCGAAGGCAAAGAGCTTTCCAATCGGGTGCTGGTAATCAAAGATAATAATGATGAGTATCATGCCTTCAGCAATCACTGTACCCATATGGGCCGGCGATTGGATCCGGTCCCGGGAGCAGTGCAGTGCTGCAGCATCGGCAAATCTACTTTCGACTATGGGGGCAAAAAAATTTCCGGGTCTTCGAAAAAGGATTTGACAACTTACAGTGTGACCATTGAAGGAGACAAACTGCTGATTGAGTTGTAGGAGCTCGGAAATAAATTATGATCGACTTCAAACCTATTGGAACTATCCATACGCCTTTTAAGGATCTTGAAAGAATGCCGATTCAACCGGCTGGAGCACAGGGGATACCGGGGACGGTAGAATTTTTTCCGGAGTATGCAGAAGGACTGAAAGACCTTGAAGGTTTTTCGCATATTATTCTGCTGTACGTATTCCACGGTGCAAATAATTTCAGTCTGACGGTTAAGCCGTTTTTGGATGTAGAATTTCGTGGTTTATTTGCTACACGAGCACCGAAGCGACCGAATCCAATTGGACTTTCGATAGTCAAACTTATAAGTATTGATAATTTAAAGCTATACGTAAAAGATATTGATATCCTTGACGGAACCCCCTTACTTGATGTCAAGCCCTACGTTCCCGAATTCGATTGTCCTTCAGGTCCGGTAAGGGTGGGGTGGCTTGAAAAATATAGAGGAAAAGTATACGACAAAAAGTCGGACAGTCGATTTACGTAGAATCGAACTCATTTTAACCCATTATAAAATTATAATTTAAATATCCAACGTACTTACTTCAAGCGCATTATTCTCGATAAATGCTCTTCGAGGTTCAACTTCATCTCCCATAAGAATGGTAAAAATTTCATCGGCTTCAACGGCATCCTCCACCTTGACCTGAACCAGATTTCTCTTTTCCGGATTCATGGTGGTCTTCCAGAGTTGTTCAGGATTCATTTCACCCAATCCTTTGTATCTCTGGAGGGAAAGTCCTTTTTTACCTTCTTCGATTAAAAAATGTAAAAGTTGTTCTTTATCTTCAAAAATAACTGCGGTTTCCTCTTTATCTTTACTAAAAACAGAAAACGGCGGATGATCAAAGCCGGAAATAGTTTTCACAATGCTTAGGGCTTCTTGAAAATCTTTTGAGTATATAAGACCTCTTCCTATTTTGGCTGTTTTAACATCTTTATGAAGTACACCATCTTCTTGCCATTTATCAAAATGTTTAACATCCATTTCATATACGCCGCGTTCCACGTTCCAGGACAATTCACCTACCTGATACTCTTTTTCTATTAACAACGCTTTTAAAGCGGACATTCTTTGTTTGTCCTGAAGAAAAATTTTATCTTCAACCCCCTCTTTAATTAAAAAATCAACCAGCTTGGGTTCAATACCGTTTCTTTCCAGTCTTGATATGACATTAAAATATTTTGAAAGCTGTACGATATAATTATATAGTGCATTTCCGGATATTATCTTTTCCTCTTTTCCGAGTTTTACATTTTTGTTATCACAAATTCTTTTTAAAAGATAATCATCGAATGCCGTCTCATCTTTGAGATATATTTCACTCTTTCCGCTCCCGATTTTAAACAGCGGTGGCTGCGCGATATATAGATACCCCTTATCAACCAACTCGGGCATCTGCCTGTAAAAAAAAGTTAAAAGAAGAGTCCGAATATGAGATCCATCCACATCCGCATCTGTCATGATGATTATTTTATAATACCGAATTTTATCAATGTCATACTCCTCGCGGCCGACACCGGTGCCCAGAGCGGTGATGATATTTTTAATTTCATCGCTTCGCAAAATTTTATCGAACCGGGCTTTTTCAACATTCAATATTTTTCCTCTTAAAGGCAAAATCGCTTGAAATTTCCTATCTCTACCTTGCTTAGCCGATCCACCGGCAGAATCTCCCTCAACAAGAAAAAGTTCCCGTTCCGAAGGATCGGAAACTTGACATTCCGCTAATTTACCGGGAAGGGTCACATCTACTAAAGATCCCTTGCTCCGAGCAAGATCTTTTGCTCGTTTAGCAGCATCTCTAGCTCTGGCGGCATCAGCCGCTTTGGCTATGATTCTCTTTGCAATTGCCGGATTCTCTTCAAAAAAAGTACTTAGTTTTTCATTAATCAGCGATTCAACCAGGCCCTTTACTTCACTATTGCCCAGTTTTGTTTTCGTTTGCCCCTCAAATTGAGGGGATTTCAATCGAACACTGATAACCGCCGTCAGCCCTTCTCTAACATCATCACCACTGATTTTTGCTTTAAGGTTTTTTAAAAGATTTTCGTTTGCTGCATACTGATTGATCGTACGGGTCAAAGCAGCTTTAAAACCGATTAGATGAAACCCACCTTCGACCGTATTAATATTATTTGCAAAAGAAAACATCTTTTCGGAAAAAGTATCATTATATTGAATAGAGACTTCGATCTGAATATCATTTTTACTGCCTTCGATAAAAATAGGCTTGTGCAGAGTGGTATGTAATTTGTTGAGGTACTGAACAAATGATTCAATTCCCCCTTCGTAAAAAAATTCATTTTTTTTATCGGTGCGCTCATCTTCGATGCTTATTCGAAGCCCTTTATTTAGAAAAGCAAGTTCCCTCAATCTTCGAATGAGGATTTCATAGCTAAAATTATCGGTATTTAAAATCTCGGTATCAGGTTTAAAATGAACTTTTGTACCATGTTTGATGGTTTTTCCAATCACATTTAATTCACTTGTCTTTCGCCCCCTTGCATATGTTTGATGATAAATCTTACCTTCCGAGTAGATTTCCAATTCCAAAAACGCTGAAAGGGCATTTACCACCGAAATACCGACCCCATGAAGCCCGCCGGAAACCTTGTAGGAATCATTATCAAATTTTCCACCGGCATGCAGTTTGGTCATTACGACTTCTACGGCAGGTACATTTTCTGTTTTGTGAATACCGACCGGTATCCCTCTCCCATTATCTTCAACGCTGACGCTATTGTCGGTGTGGATCTTAATATTGATAAGATCACAATATCCCGCCATCGCTTCATCAATGCTGTTGTCGACAATCTCATATACAAGATGATGAAGCCCTTCGATATCAATATTCCCAATATACATCGATGGTCTTTTTCTGACAGCTTCCAGACCCTCAAGTATTTTTATATTATCCGCACTATATGTGTGTTGTTCTGTTTTCATATCCTCATCGGCATAATTACACTCAAAAAGTTTTTCTTATCTTTCTCTTCAATATAACAGGGGCTTTCGTTATCGATCAAACTGATAACAACTTGATCCCCATCAATAACGTTTAGGGTATCAATAAAAAATTTCGGGTTAAATGCCAACGCAATGGATTCTTTATCGAAATCAATCTCCATTTCTTCTTTTGATTCCCCAATCTCAGGATTTATGGAATTGATGACAAGTTTATTTTCACCGAAATTAAATATGACTCCCTTATAATTTTCAGAAGATAAAATGGACATTCTTTTCAACATCATCAAAAACTTTTGTTTATCAAATATTAGGAAACAGCTCTTGTCCCTACTTATAATATCATGGTATTTTGGGAAATCACCTTCAAGAAGCCGGATGACGATTGTTTCAGAACCTTGATTTGCAATAAAATAATTATTCTTTACCCCTATCTGTACTACTCCCCCGGTATCAAGGAACTTACCGACCTCATTTAAGCCCTTTTTGGGTATTATGATTCCAGGCCCGGTCGGCAAGTCAAAATCCCCGTCATAAGAATAATCAGCTTTTGAAAGCCGACTGCCATCCGTTGAAACCATTCTTATCAACTTTTCATCTTGTAACTCAATTCTTTCAAAATAGATGCCGTTTGTATGAGCCCGCTTGTCATCAGTAGAAGGGCTGATCACAATCGTTTGCTCGATCATTTTTTTAAAAGATGCGGAGTCGACTTCAAAAAGTGCAACTTCATCAATATACGGATTTTCAGGAAATTCTTCGGGATTCATACCCACAATATGATACTGAACGTTTTCATCACCAATTTCAATCCAGTGATTTTCAACCTCTTTGATTAAAATTTCATCTTCTGGAAAGTCTTTAACAATCTCATAAAATTTTCTTGCTTTCAGTGCGATGATTCCTTCTGATTCAATTTGAGCGGGATAAGACCCTTCAAAGCCGGTTTCAAGATCCGTTGCTATAATTACAATACTTGAATCAACTGCTTTTATCAAACAGTTATCAGTTATTGACAAGCTGCTTTTT
This sequence comes from Desulfobacterales bacterium, assembly GCA_016931455.1. GTDB lineage: Bacteria > Desulfobacterota > Desulfobacteria > Desulfobacterales > JAHDSC01 > JAFGES01. Next base: position 70,999 of record JAFGES010000129.1, read on the forward strand.
CGCCCGGTTAGACCTTGAATTTTTGATAAAACATCTCGGATATCATTCTTTTTTATTTTAAATTTCATAGAAATATCCTTTTATAAACATGAAAGGCATTAACATTTATAAGTAGTGAATTATTAACAAAATATCAATAAAAAAGACTACAATCGGATTTAAACCTAACTTTTTGAATCTTCGATATTATTACCAATGAAATGACTTTCAATGTTTTATTGAAACGAAATTATATGAAAGTTTATTTAAAAGATAAGGAATGATAGAAGAATTTCTGAAGTGCAGCAAGCAAAGTAAAAACATCATCGGTCTTAAGAACCCATCCAGTCTCGTAAGCGTTGAATAACTTGTTTATTCCATTCATTTGAAATTCTTAATTTTATAAATTGGAAAAATAAATTGTCAATCAACTGAACGACTTTATTATACAGAAATACCTTCTCAATTAAAGCCCCTTCAACCTCTTCCTGCGACTCTATCGGTTTTGTATCCGGAGTTTTCAAATTTGCAATACTCAGGCTTTCACCCTTGACCGTGAATCGCCATTCCTGATTGGCTTCTTTATAGGATAGATTGAGTTCAGTTACAACCGCTCCTTTTTTTAAGGATAATAAACCTTCCTCAAGACCGGCATCATCTCCTTTTATCGTAATCGTCTCTAAGGTATCGTTGAGCCTATTTTCGAGTACAATACGATTGCCGATATCAAGAGATATCAAATCTTTTTCCAAATTCCTTAACTTATCTCGATCGTTTTCGATTATAAACCACAACCAGGTTAAAAATTCGTGACCTATAAATTTATAACGGTTGTAAGACACAGAAACATCAAGCATGGTTTACTCCGTAAACTTTGTTGGGGACAGTTTCGACACTGCATCACGATCTGAATCAGAAAGGCCCATCGTCATATCAGCCATTGTGAATGGAAAAAGCCTGATAAGATTTAAATTAAATGATTTTGAGAACAATGTTTCCAGTTCTTCATTAGGATTTTTCAAGTTTGAAAAAAACCATAGTGAAGATTCTTCATAATTCCAAATCAAATCATATATATTGGGTGTGGCTGGAATACGCAAGCCAAGAACATTGATTACATGCTCTTTTATCAATTTTTTTTCGTTACGCGACAAATATTGACGTCCACTTTCAATGAGTTGTTTGGCCATTTCCAACGTATAGTGTTTTTTAATAAGTTTTGAGGGGATACTTTTTTTATCGATTCTCATTGAAAAAATCAGATGAGTACCAATAACAAAAGAAGACCCTTCAAAATTAGGCTTAAAGGGATTCTCAAAAGATGTCCATCCAACAACTTTTTCGGAAACATCATCATCTGTTTCTGAAATTGCATTATTTTTCAGTCTTTTTGCAATATTCTCTATAATAGGCTGTTCTAATTTTCCTTCAACTTTATAACGCGTCATTGATACGGTGGATGATAATAAGCCCATAAAATAAACCTCGGATTGATAAAATGAAGACTGCCCTGTTTATTGTAAATTTTATATGGTTTTTATATTTAAATATGTTTTATTTAATCATAATAATTATCTTTGTTAATAAATCTAATAAAATTATAATTATTTAAATTTAATAACAAAATATAATTTTAAAAAGTGTTGATAGATGATTATAAAATTAATAAAAATTCTAACTTATAAACATGCAAATAAAAAAGTGTTAATAAGTAATGAATTATTAACAAAATATCAATAAAAAAGATGACAGTTGATTTTAAATCCAAGCCCATGAATTTTAATCATATATTTCAAGAAGGGGTTTATTAAAAGGAATTAGGATGATCGTGGAATCTCTAAAGCTTGGTTGGTATGTAACTACTTGAAGATTCTTTAAAAGTGAATAAATATAATAAAAACATATTAAAATCATTTTAAACTAAAAAAAGCCCGGCTCTGTGAGTCGGGCTAAATATTAGATATGGCGGAGAGACCGGGATTCGAACCCGGGGTGCAGCTTTCACCGCACACTCGCTTAGCAGGCGAGCGCCTTCAGCCAGCTCGGCCATCTCTCCTTGTATTATTATAATATTATATGGCGGAGGGAGTAGGATTCGAACCCACGGAGCATTACGCTCAACGGTTTTCAAGACCGCCGCCTTCAACCACTCGGCCATCCCTCCCAGTATTGACGTATTTCCTAACATTTTAAAATTTACAGGTCAATATTATTTTTTATTGTACCTTTTTTCATTCACCCTACTTGCCGGTTTATCAGTTGCCGGTCTTGCTTTTTTTGTAATTTTAAAAATTATTCTTGAAAAGATATTCTAAATGATTAATCTACCGATATTTGATTTAGAAATTGATTTAAAAATCTATCTTAAGGAGATTGTCTATGAAACAAAAATATTTGATTTTTAGAAAAGATGAAGAAAGTAAGCTAGTTATTCAAGAATTTGCTGAATTGGATAAAGAAATTTTGACGCTTATTTGTGAAGAAACCTACGATGATATAAATATAAAATCTGCAATTGAAAAAGGAAAAGATTTTCTTGTCTCTGAACTAAGGACTCAAAATTTGTATCCGATTAATTTATATACCGATAAAATCGCGGAATCAGTGATCACACTTTACAATTCCGGTGACAATGAATCGATGGAACTATTTTTTGATGATATAGAGTTTTTAGCAAAAGATTCCGTTCCAATGGAATTGTTGGAAGATTTTGAAGAGGCGGAAGATGATATTGACGATTTACTTAAAGATGAATTCGATGAAGATTTCGAGGATAAAGGCTCCATAAATAAGATAAATGCACCTCTTAAAGTGGCGGATGATGAGACACTTGATATTGATGATGACAATTAAGGTGATTTGATATCAGTAGAATTTCATTTATACTATGGCTTACAAAGAGTAACAGGTATACCCTGTTTATAATAATAATTAATAACAAATTTAAGTAATTTTCGGAAAATACAAACCGTTGCAGCTTTACCGGAAATTACGGGAAGAAGATAGTTATTTCTTTAACATGCCTGCTGATATATAGGAGTTTATGATTTCTAACGGTATTTCCTGCCTAAAAAAGATGAATCCTCGTTGACGGTCCTGTCGAAATCATTTTTATTTATTGAATGACTTGTAAATGTTTTTATTTGGTTAAATCAACAAAGACATCAGGGTTTATGAAAAAAAATATCCAAATCTTAAGTATTATCTTTTTCGTTTCTATTTTTACAGGCTGTAATTTTAAAAAAGAAGTTTTATTCTCCGGTAAAACTATGGGAACAACTTATCATATTAAAGTGGTTACCTGGTGTTTTCAAAATAAATCGGATCTAAAGGATAAGATTGATGCAAAACTGGAAGCGATCAATCAAAGCATGTCAATTTATAGAAAAGATAGTGAAGTAAGCCGGTTCAATAGCAATAAAAATATAAATGAAAAAATTTCCGTTTCTGAAGACTTTTTGCTCTTAATGGAAGTCGCGAAAAATCTTTATAAAATTACCGATGGTGCTTGGGATGCTACGATTAAACCACTTGTGAATATTTGGGGATTCGGGGTTTCGGGAAAAAAAGATAAAATACCTGGATCTGAGGAAATTCATAGACTATTATGCGGAATCGGATTCAATTATATTGAAATTTTTGAAAAAAATTATCTTGTAAAAACAAAAGCAGATATAACTATTGATCTATCTTCCATTGCAAAAGGATATGGCGTTGACCGGATTGCAGAGCTTATTAAAAATTGCGGGATACAAAACTACATTGTAGAGATTGGTGGTGAAGTATTTGCTTCAGGCTTTAGAAAAGACGGCAAACCATGGAGAGTCGGAGTCAATCAACCACGGGAGGAAAATTCTTATGATTCGGTTTATAAGATTTTATCCTTGCACGATCAAGCGTTGGCAACCAGTGGTGACTATAGGAATTTTTTTGAAATCAATGGAAAGCGTTATTCGCATGTCTTAGACCCCAGAACAGGATATCCTGTAAGTAATGGAGTTGTTAGTGTTTCCATCATAGCGAATACTTGCACTTTTGCCGATGGATTGGCAACAGCCGTTATGGTTATGGGAGTTCCAAAAGGCCTTGAACTGGTCAATAGACTTGAGGGAGTGGAATGCTTAATCGTGGTTCAGGAAAAAGACGGCACGCTTAAAGATTATTATTCAACCGGTTTTCAAACGACTTCATAAAAAAGGTAGGGATTTTTTCTTTAAGGCAATATATGCCATGTAAACCAATTAAAAGGTTTTATGCAATTTATTTTACAGCCTATTGGGATAAGATTTCGGCGGTACAATTTTGTTGACAATAAAAGACTAGTACTGTAGTTTTACCCGATAAGCAAATTGAAATCGAATTTTTTAAAGGGGTTATATAGTATTTTTAAATATTAAAATTGGCAAACTAGTTATAAAGTGGATCTGATTTTAGGGGCCATGAAAAAAATAAACCTTTACATTAAAAGTCAAAATTGAGACGGCAAAGTAAAAAGTTCAATAAAAGTCCATGCTGAGAAAGGAAGAGTATAGAAAGTGGAAATCGTTGTATTATTAAAGCAGGTACCGGCTACGGAATCATTTGTCGGGATTGCCGATGATAAGGTTTCTGTTAAGACCGATGACGTCAAGTGGGTCATTAATCCATATGATGAATTTGCAGTGGAAGAGGCACTTAGAATAAAGGAAGCTCATGGCGGTTCGGTCACTATTGTTTCCGTGGGGAGAGATAAAACTGCAGAAGCCGTAAGGACTGCTTTAGCAATGGGAGCGGACAAGGGTATATTGATTAAAGATACTATATCGGAAAAATACGATGGTTTAGGTATCGCCCGTATTCTTGCGGCTGTCTTAAAAGATATACCTTATGACTTGATTATCGCCGGCCAGCGGGCTGTTGATGATGATAATTTTCTTGTCGGAACGGCTGTCGCTGAATTTTTGAATATTCCAAATATTTCACTCGTAATTAAAGAGGAAATTATCGATGGAAGGATCAGATGCCATCGGACCATTGAAGGTGGAACCGTTGTCATCGAGTCCTCCTTGCCTGCCCTCATTACCACTCAGCGCGGCCTTAATGAACCGCGATATGCATCTCTTCCTGGAATTATGAAAGCCAAAAGAAAACCGCTTGATGTTAAAACCCTTGCAGATATAGGGCTTGATGTAGGTCAATTCGAAACATCCGGAATGCATATCGTCTCCCTGAAATTTCCACCGGAAAGAAAGAGTGGAAGGATAATAGAAGGGGAAAGTGCTCAGGTAAAGGTATCAGAACTCCTCAGAGCCTTACGGGAAGAAGCCAAAGTTATCTGATTTTATTCATTTTGTTTTAGGATTTATCAATTGAATCGATACGATATCTAAAAACTTATTCTAAAAATTATTTTTACAAGGAAGTCGATATGTCAAAAGGTGTACTTGCAATAACGGAACAATTAGATGGTGTTTTTCGAAAAGTTACCTATGAGGCTTTAAGTGAGGGTAGGCGAATTGCGGATCAACTGGGATGCGATTTGACAGCGGTGGTGCTTGGATCGAATGTTGAAATTATTGCCGCAGAGCTTGGAAAATACGGTGCGGATAGAATTATTGCTGCTGATAATCCGATTTTAGATGAATATCTGACGGATACTTATACAAACGTAATTTCAGATATCATTGCTTCGGAAAATCCGGCGGTGATAATTTTGGGAGCTTCAATGCAGGGTAAAGACCTGTCGGCGAGGCTTGCCGCGCGGTTGAACGTATCCTTGGCTATGGATTGTGTGGTTATTCGAATTGAGGATGAAAAGCTTATTGCAACTCGTCCGATTTACGGGGGTAAAATTTTGGCGGATATAGCAATGGATACCAAACCCGTAATATTGGCAGTTCGACCCAATTCAATGGGCATTACGGAAACTGATTGCGCCGGAGATATCGAGAAATATGACGCAAATATCGGTCAAACAAACCTCAAGTTTATTGAAAAAACATTGGATACCACTAAAATAGAGCTGACTGAAGCCGATATGGTTGTTTCCGGTGGTAGAGGTATGGGAGGGGCTGATTTTTCCGTGTTAGAGGAATTGGCTGAAATGTTCGGCGGTGCGGTCGGCGCTTCAAGATCTGCTGTTGATGAAGGCTGGAGGCCTCATGCAGACCAGGTCGGTCAAACCGGAAAAGTTGTTTCACCCAACTTATACATTGCCTGTGGCATATCAGGCGCTATTCAACATCTTGCCGGCATGTCATCTTCCAAAATTATTGTAGCCGTCAATAAAGATCCTGAGGCTCCGATATTTTTAAAAGCCGATTATGGCATCGTAGGTGATCTTTTTGAAATCGTGCCTCTAATCACGGAGGAAATAAGAAAAATAAAATGAGTCAAATGATTTACAGCCAAATAGCCCAGTGATCATTCCAATGAAAGTGTATTTGATTAATCTCGGATGTGTTAGAAATCTTGTAGACAGCGAGGTGATGCTGGGACGAATGATGCAGGCAGGATGGATAATTACTCAAAATCCCGCCGAGGCTGATACAATCATTATAAATACTTGTAGCTTTATTGAGTCTGCCGTTGATGAATCGATTGATACGATCCTTGAATCTGCGAAGTTTAAAAAAAGAGGTGTCTGTCAACGTCTAATTGTAACGGGATGTCTTCCTGAGCGCTTCCGAGAGGAAATCGTCGATTGCTTGCCGGAAGTTGATATTTTTTTAGGTACCGGTGCATTTGACAAGATTGTACAGGCAGCCGATGGTTCCCTGAAATCACCCGGATGTTTTTTACCGGATCCAAATCAGCCTATCCTTCAAGATTCTAAAATTCCCCGATTACTGCTTTCTCAGCATATTGCTTATGTTAAAGTGGCTGAAGGCTGCAATAGAAACTGTACCTATTGTATTATTCCAAAGCTTCGCGGAAAACAAAAAAGCCGATGCTCTGAAGATATTCTTGCTGAAGCCCGACATTTGCTTTCCCACGGTATCAAGGAGTTAATACTGGTAGCCCAAGACACAACATCATACGGCAAAGATTTGCAATCTTCGACAAATCTGGAAAGGATTCTCAAAAGCCTCTCCGGCATATCGGGTGAGAATTGGATCAGATTTCTATATGGGCATCCTGACCGTATCGATGATACCCTTATCCAAACGATTGCCGCTCAACCCAATATCTGTTCTTATTTCGATATTCCAATTCAGCATGTAAGTGAATCTGTTTTGAAAAGAATGGGTCGAAAATATAAATGTGATGATCTTTACAAACTTTTTAATAAAATTCGGTTAACCGCTATTGATGCCGTGCTGCGTACAACCGTTATCGTTGGGTTTCCGGGAGAAACCGATGAGGATTTTGAACTGCTGTTAAATTTTGTAAAGGACATTCGTTTCGATTTTCTTGGAGTTTTTGTTTACTCTGATTCAGAAGATCTTCCTTCGCATAGGCTTTCCGGTCATGTTCCAAAACGTGTCGCAACGCAGCGATATGACCGGCTGATGTCTTGCCAACAACAAATATCTTTAGAAATTAACCGAAAGTATATCGGCAGGACCTTTAAAGTACTAATTGAATCTTCGCCGGAGGATAAACTTTATATGGGTCGTACCTATTTTCAAGCACCGGAAGTCGATGGCATTACCTATATTCAATCCGAAAAACTCCGGATTGGTTCGTTTGCCGATGTAAGGATCACAGATGCTCTTGAATATGATTTGATAGGAGAAATTTTATGAAAGACTTAAAAGATAAGATCCTTGCCATGGTAAAAAGTGACCGGGCCGATATTGAAAGCACCCTTAAGGAAAACTTGAATCCGTATCTTGATTTGGTCGGTGAGATCGCCGAGCACATCCTGTTCAGCGGCGGCAAGCGTTTAAGGCCTTTACTGATGATTCTTTCCGCCAGAATTTGTGGTTATAATGGAGATTATGATAAGATATTGTCCATAATTTTTGAATACTTACATGCTGCAACACTTCTACATGACGATCTTGTGGACGAAGCATCCATTCGGAGAGGCAAACCGGCAGCGCATACTATATGGGGAAATTCAACAGCCGTTTTAGTTGGTGATTTTCTGCTTGCCCGTTCTCTTTCAATTGCCGTTGGAACGGAAAATACGAGGGTCATTAAAATCATCGCTGATATAACGGAAAATATGAGTCAAGGAGAAATTCATCAACTGATACGCAAAGGGAGTTTAGAACTTTCAGAAGAAGAGTATATGGAAGTTATCCGACGTAAAACCGCTGTACTGATTCAGGGAGCATGCACCATTGGTGCAATTATTGCGGATGCCCCATGCGAACAGGAAAGAACACTTTCAGAATATGGTCTCAATCTTGGAATTGCCTTCCAGATGGTTGATGATTTATTGGATTATATTTCCGATACCAGTGTTCTTGGGAAAGCAATCGGCGCAGATTTAAGAGAGGGCAAGTTAACTTTGCCGGTAATATATTCTTTAAAAAAAGCCGACTCTAAAAATCGTTTAAAGATGGAAGAAATCATTAAAAATAAAAACTTTTCTATTGATGAATTTGAAACATTAATCGAAATGCTGAATAAATTCGGAGGGCTTGAATATACAGAGAAAAAAGCTTCAGAATACATTAAAAAAGCTAAAGATGCCCTATCCTTCTTTGAGCCTTCTGAAACTCGAGAAATCCTCTTAAATGTTGCCGATTATGCACTTAAGCGTAGCGCCTAATTTTGGAAATCAATTATTTTCGATTTTGAAATAAATAGAGGGTTGATTTTTTAAATTTCAGGTTAAAATTAGCTTAAATGCATGTACGGAGGTAAAAGTATGCCTATGCCCCACTTTTCTATTATTATTTTAAATAGAATCCTTTTTATATTTTTTTTTGTTGCCGTCAATACTCTTGTATCAACATCCGGTCACACCAAAGAACAAAGAGAAACAAGAGTTATTGAAATAGTAGGAACGGCTACAAGCCCGGGAGAAGATGTTGCAAAAGCCAGAGATCAAGCGATTTCAAATGGTCTGGTTTCTGCCGTTGGATGGGTAGTTGCAGAACTGCTTTCCGATGATTCTTTGGTCGAAAATTTTCAAAAGCTCAATGAGATAATTTATACGAATACGGATAAATTTGTTTTGGATTACAAGGTGTTGACCGGATCGATAACAGGAAATACCTATCGCGTCATGGTTCAAGCAACCGTTTCGATCGATATGCTCAAAGAGCAGTTGATCAGCTCCGAAATAATAACGGTTAAAAAAAGTATGCCGAAAATACTTTTTTTAATTGCAGAACAAAACATTGAAGATATATCCTCAATATACTGGTGGGGTAAAGACTCTTTTCCCATTAAGATTGCTTCGGAAAGTGTTATGACCGTAAAGATGATCTCACAAGGTTTTTCAATAATTGAACCCGATGACCTTAAACGATCTGAAGCTGAAATCAATAATCCAGACCTCACAAATCCGGAGGCCATAAAATTAGGTAGCACTTTTGATGCCGATATCGTTATCGTCGGTAAGGCGATTGCCAAAAGAGTTCCAAACCAAATGGGCCAAAATATTGGAACATTCAGGGCAGATGTCGAAGCCCGCGCAATAGGAATAAACACTCGGACGCAAATTGCATCTACGTTTCAGACTGCCGTAACTATGAATAGCGATAAAATTGAAGGTGGATGGAATGCACTTTCAGAAGCCGCAAACCTAGCAGGTGAAGATTTGGCCACTCAAATAGCTATAGATTGGCAAAAAGAAAACCATAAAAATGTCAGGCTCGACGTTATCGTTGCCGGAACGAAAAATCTCGCAAATTTTGTTAAATTTAGAAAAGTGTTAAATGACCTTGCAGGCGTTAAAGGGATGCAACTGAAAGAGATGAATGCTGATGAGGCAACTATTGTGGTAGACTTTCAAGGAAATGCTAAAGAACTTGCCGGTGCCCTGATGCTCAAGACATTTGATTCATTTGGGATTAACATTTATGAAATATTACCAAACCTATTAAGGATTCAACTTATTCCAATTTATTCTGAATTTAATCAACCCGATAAACCATAAGATGGAAACGTTTAAATTTGGCTATAAATCTTCCTAATATTCTAACGATCACCCGGATTTTGTTGACCCCTCTTTTTATTATTTATCTGCTCAAAGATATGTACATGTTTGCACTCTTGGTTTTTACGGTCGCAGCGGTCAGCGACGGGTTGGATGGTTTATTAGCTCGGTGTTTCAACCAAAGGACCGTTTTGGGCGCCTACCTCGATCCGATAGCCGATAAGCTTCTTTTGACTTCTGCTTTTATAAGTTTAGCGGTTCTTAAAATTATTCCAGCTTGGGTAACAGTGCTGGTTATAACACGCGATGTTTTAATCGTTATTGGTTTATCTATTTTTACGCTTCGCGATATAGACTTTGAAATTCAACCGAGCATTGCAAGTAAACTCACAACCGTTGTTCAGCTGTCGACCATTTTTTTTACCCTTCTTGATATGAAATTAGAAACTCTCCTAACCGTAAAATATACTTTCTATTGGGTTACGGCAATTTTAACGATCATATCGGGTTTACACTATATATACCTCGGTATGAATATTTTACAGGATACTTCCCCCCCCAAAAACATATAGAACGGTTTTGAAACGATCCATTCTTGGATTTTCAAACCTATTGAATTTGAGACCGTTTTTTGACGTTTGCCCTGTTTGAGTTATTCATTTTTCTTGACTCTAAAAAATATTGGTGGTAATAAAATTTCCTGTATTAAAAGTATATAGGCACGTAGCTCAGGGGGGGAGCGCTACCTTGACACGGTAGAGGTCGTTGGTTCAAATCCAATCGTGCCTACCATTAAAATCAAGGAGTTACGAGGTATAACGTAACTCCTTTTTGTTTTGGTTTCTACTTATTTCTCATACCCGCTTAAAACCCGTTAAGGAAATTAACTCCTTTAAAGAGCAACTAATTATTGGGATGAATAAGAAATATTTTCAATCGTGAGAAACAAGTATAACTCATTGTGATTGGGATCTTATAAGTTTGAATAAAATTTCTTTACGATGACTTTATTAAGTGCTATAGTACTTCATTTTATTAAATAAAATTTTTACTGCGTTGTTCCGAACGGAGTTAATTTGATAGGTGTATTTTATGATTGAGCTTGATTTTAAGAAAACGGGGGGCCTTATACCGGCTATTGTTCAGGATTATAAGACCGGTGAAGTTTTAATGCTTGCATATATGAATGAAGAATCATGGAAAGCAACACTATCTTCTGGAAAGGCAACCTATTACAGCCGCTCCAGGCAGGAACTTTGGATAAAAGGAAAAACCTCCGGAAACTTGCAAATCGTAAAAGAAATCAGAATCGATTGTGACAATGATACCGTACTTCTGAAGGTGGAACAAATGGGTGGTGCGGCATGTCATCTCGGTTATAAAAGTTGTTTCTTTAAAAAGGTTGAGAACGAATCTATTCGTGTGATCGGAGAGCCGGTTTTTGATCCTAAGAAGGTATATGGTAAATGAAAGAAAAATTAAAACTTGGAATTCCTAAAGGTAGCCTGCAAAGTGCAACAATTTCACTTTTCAAGCGCTCCGGATGGAAAATTAATGTCAATGGGAGAAGCTATTTCCCCGAAATTAATGATGCCGGCATAACATGTGCAATTTGCAGAGCCCAAGAAATGTCGCGTTATGTTGAAAGCGGAAGCCTAGATGCCGGACTTACCGGTAGGGACTGGATCGCTGAAAACAATTCTGATATCCGTGTTGTAGCGGATCTGGTTTATTCCAAGGTTAGCTCTAGACCTGCTAGATGGGTTCTTGCGGTCGCATATGATTCTCCAATCCGGAAACTTGAGGATCTGAAAGGGAAAAAAATCGCAACAGAACTCGTTGAATTTACTATGCGATACTTTGCTGAACGAAATATCGATGTAACCGTTGAATTTTCATGGGGAGCAACTGAAGCAAAAGTGGTTTCCGGACTCGCAGATGCCGTCGTAGAAGTTACGGAAACCGGTAGCACCATAAAAGCGCATGGCCTTAAAATTATCCACGAATTAATGCAAACCAACACTCAGCTGATTGCGAATCATAATTCATGGGCGAATCCTGACAAACGTGAGAAAATTGAACAGATAGCACTTTTGCTCAAAGGTGCTCTTTTAGCAGAAAAACTAGTCGGCCTAAAGATGAATGTACCTGAGGAATGCCTCGAAAAGGTTATCAAATTGCTTCCGAGTCTTAAGGCACCAACGGTGGCTTCACTTTATGGATCGAACTGGTTTTCAGTTGAGGCAGTGGTAAATACGGATGTTATGAGGGATCTTATTCCCCAACTCTTGAAAAACGGATCTGAAGGTATTGTAGAATATCCTCTTAACAAAGTTGTTTAAGGCATATTCTAGTATACGGAGCGATGTGGTCGAAAGGTTTAGTTTCCTGAAAAATAGGAAAAGGGAAAAAAATGATTTCAAAGCGAACAAAAGAGATTTCGTCTTTTATTGTTATGGATGTTCTCGAAAAAGCGCATGAAATGGAGCGTAAGGGGATAAATATAATCCATCTGGAGGTCGGCGAACCGGATTTTGACACCCCCCGGTGTATTAAAGAAGCTGCTTGTAGGGCTTTGGATCAAGGACATACGCACTATACCCATAGCCTTGGGATGATTGAACTTAGAGAAGCTATATCTGATTACTATATGAGAACTTATAATGTATTGGTAAACTCGGATCAAATTGTCATCACTTCCGGTACTTCTCCTGCTATGTTCAGCTTATTCTCTGCGATTCTTGATAAAGGTGATCAGGTTATCATTTCAGATCCGCATTATGCCTGTTATCCAAATTTTATTAAATTCTTAGAGGCCGAGACGGTTACCGTGGAGGTTTTTGAAGAAGACGGATTTCAATTCCGGCCGGAAGCAATTCAGAAAAAAATTACCGAAAAGACTAAAGCGATTTTCATAAATTCACCTTCAAATCCGACTGGAAATCTTCTATCAGCTGAGCGTATGAAGGCGATTGCAGAACTATCCCCCTATATTATTTCCGATGAAATTTATCATGGTTTGGTTTATGAAGGAAAAGAACATTCTATTTTAGAGTTTACTGAAAATGCATTTGTCTTAAATGGGTTTTCAAAGCTTTACGCTATGACAGGTCTCAGGCTCGGATATTTAATTGCACCTAAGTTGTTTATTCGGCCGATACAAAAAATTCAACAAAACTTTTTTATCTCCGCAAATTCAATGGTTCAGATGGCAGGTATCGCAGCTCTGAAATATGCAGGGGATGACATTGTTCGCATGAAAAAAATATACAATGAGCGCCGCTTATACATGATCGCTCGATTAAAGAAAATGGGCTTTGGAATTACAGTAGAACCGACCGGTGCCTTTTATGTATTTGCAAATGCAAAGCACGTTTCAATGGATTCGTATAAGCTTGCATTTGATATTCTGGAAAAAGCGCATGTCGGCGTAACGCCGGGCATTGATTTTGGTAAAAATGGTGAAGGATATATTCGGTTTTCATACGCGAACTCAAAAGAAAACATCGCCGAAGGATTGGATCGAGTGGAGAATTACCTTAAAAATCTTTAGCCATTACCTATGGAATATGGAATAAACCTAAAATGGAAATTTTAACCATTCCTGAAATGCAAAAGTATTTCCTGTTCCATAAATGAAAGGATTTGCGCTTAAAAAAATATTTCAGCAAAGAACATGATCATTAAATCCGCAAAGTTTGTTACTAGCGCTGTCAAACCATCTCAGTATCCACCGGCACTTTTGCCCGAGATAGCATTTGCCGGACGCTCTAATGTTGGAAAATCTACTCTTATCAATGCAATCTTAAACCGCAAACATCTGGTAAAGACGAGCTCCACCCCCGGAAGAACTCAACTGATTAATTTTTTTGATATTAACGACAATTTTACTTTCGTCGACCTTCCTGGATATGGTTACGCCAAAGTCCCCGATAATATTAAAAAAAAATGGGGTCCTATGATAGAGACCTATATTTTAAATAGGAAAACATTAAAGGCGATATTAGTCATCATGGATATTCGGCGTATACCCCGTCAAGAAGAAATAAACCTCATCGAGTGGCTTAAGTATATCCGAATACCCTATATACCTATTCTTACAAAAGCAGATAAGCTTTCAAAGAGCCGACAGATCAAGCAAAAAACAGCAATAGCAAATATATTTTATTTGCAGGAAAATAAATTGATTCTATTTTCCGCTAAAAGTAAAAAAGGAAGGGAAAGTATATGGGATGCTATTGAGGAGGCTCTTGAATCCAATTTAAATTATACTCAAAAATAAAAAATACGTAAGGCAAAAATTGCTGAAAATAAATAATAATTACGATCATTTTAAATCCGGCTTCATTGCTATTGTCGGTGCTCCCAATGTGGGGAAATCAACCTTGTTAAACCGCATCTTAGGGGAAAAAATATCAATTACTTCTGAAAAGCCTCAGACGACCCGCAATCGAATTTTAGGAATTTTACATCGAAATAATGCCCAGCTTGTTTTTGTAGATACACCGGGTATCCATAAAGCAAAGCGAACCCTAAATGTAAGAATTGTCGATATTGCCCTTTCTGCCTTGGCTGATGTTGATATCATACTACTTGTTATCGATGCATCAAAACAAGATATGAATTCAGAACAGATTTTGATGCAAAAAATAAGTCATCAAAAAACGCCGATTATTCTTGCCATCAACAAAATTGATCTTATAAAAAAACCGACTCTTATTACCCTGATCGATAAATGGTCAAAAGAATATTCGTTTAAAGACATAATCCCTGTTTCAGCTAAGAATGGAACTCAAGTTGAAAAGATTGTCGAGTCTATAGAATCTCATATTCCCAATGGACCCCCTTTTTTTCCGCAAGACTATCTGACGGATTTGCCCGAAAAGTTTTTTGTTTCCGAATTAATAAGAGAAAAAGTTTTTAGATATACGGGGCAGGAAATTCCTTATTCTACTGCGGTAACGGTAGATTTTTTCTCGGAAGATAAAAATAACTCAATCATAAGAATTCATGCTACCATTTATGTTGAAAGGAGCTCACAGAAAGCTATCATCATTGGTAAAAATGGTAGCCAAATAAAAAAAATCGGGCAAAACGCTAGAGAAGAAATTCAAAGAAAACTTTCGACAAAGGTATTTTTGAAACTTTTTGTAAAGGTAGAGAAAAACTGGAGCAAGGATACTAAAGCATTAAGAAAATTTGGATATGAATGATTTTCGGTTAAGATCAAAAATATTATGAAACCTTACGCATTTGATTTAGATTTAGATGACATAAATAGAGAAAGACGAAAAGCAAGGGAACTCCGTGGTTCCCAATGGTGGAAACGACGTTGTGGATATGGAATCTGTTTTTACTGTGGACAAGAAACACCCCCCAAAGAATTGACGATGGATCATATTGTGCCCATATCACGTGGGGGAAGAACAACAAAAAGCAATGTGGTTCCAGCATGTAAAATATGCAATAATAAAAAAAAACAGCTGCTTCCCATGGAATGGGAGCAATACCTGAAGGGCATTGCATTTAACTCCAAGTAACCTATCTGAATAAAATTAAAAACCTTACCTACTGATCAATACCATTTAACTATTACATAATGATTCAAGCAACTAAATTTAGTATGTATTTTTGAATGCTAAAGTATATGGATAAGATAAATTGTCGAATCTGAAATCTTAAATCCATGAAAAATTATATATTTGATAAAAAATAAATTATTTGATAGATTAACAAATTTTTCTTTTTAAGAACATTATAAAAGTGATTAGATATTAATAAAATAGATTTTAAACTCATTCAATGCTGAGAATAATATAAATTAAATTTTCAACATTTCATTATCCCAGCTTGGGAAAGGATTGGAATAATGCTGATAGACACTCAAGCACTTGAAACATTAAATCTTTTTAAAGGCTTTGAACCGGATGAAATAGAACAGATCGCATCTTTAATGCATCACAAAAGAACAATGGAAGGTGAGGTGTTGACACGTAGGGGGGATTGCGCGGAAACATTTTACATTCTCATATCAGGCTATTACATTATATATTTTGAAGAAGGCGAGTCGGTTGTTCTGCACAAAAAAGGTGAAATAATTGGTTGGTCCACAGCAGCCACTCTTTTCAATTACCTAGGAACAACGGTAGCTCTTACAGATGGAGAAGTTTTATCGATGCCGGGGGAAGACTTTCTGGATTTAATTCGAAATAATTCTATGCTGGGGGATAAGATAATGAAAAAAATAAATAAAATAGTTGCTGAGAGGATGAATTTAATAAAAAAAACAAGAAATAATTAATACTACCTTATTATTGCTTGATTCATTAGTTGCAATAATGCTATATCGCCTATTTTTATAATCTATATCATATGCTTTTTGAAAAAGTAGATAATTATCTTTGCGAACGATGTGCTAATTATTTCTAAGGAAAAAACAATTTAGCCGGAAAAGGAGAATTCATTGTTTGGTTTAAAAGCAATATCTCACTATAATGGATGGACTATGGCTGCTATTGGAATATCCATTGTATTCACCGGTCTTTTTCTCCTATCAATAGCAGTTTCCCAGCTCCACAAAGTTCTTAAACTATGGGACAATAGAAAAAAGAATTACCAACGAATAAAAGCTTTTTGGAAAAGAAATGCTCAAAAAGGTACAATAATTGAATCGGATATCAAATTCGCCCGAACTCTCCATGAAGCATCTAAACAGTATAAAATACTAATAGAACGATTGGGTGAACCATTTGCCATTCCAAAGCTTGTTGAATTTTCCGAAAACTGTGGGCTTGGTCACCCTCCGGATACAATCGAAAAACTGTTAAAAGCGGAAATAATTATCCCGGATGGGAAGGGCTATTATATTTGGAATCAATCCGATGAGAATACTGCAAAGAGGCATTCATGGAAAATTTGATACTGGACTTCCTATCGAATACCGGATTCGCGCTGGCCGATTATCGGCATTATATAATGATATTAATAGGTATTCTTTTTATTTACCTCGGAATTGCCAAACACTACGAACCACTGCTTCTTGTACCCATTGGGTTTGGAATTCTTGTTGGAAATATTCCTGTTTTCAAAGGGCTTGGGCTGGGAATTTACGAAGATAACAGCGTATTGCATTACCTTTACTTTGGTGTGACGTCGGGTATATATCCTCCCCTAATTTTTCTAGGCATCGGTGCTCTGACTGATTTTACTACGATGTTGGCAAGACCGTCCCTTATGATTCTCGGCGCAGCAGCGCAAATGGGAATTTTTTTAACTTTTTTAGGTGCTCTTGCACTTGGATTCGCACCCAATGAAGCTGCATCTATAGGAATTATCGGCGGTGCAGACGGGCCAACCGCTATTTTTCTCACCGCCAAGCTAGCACCGAAACTTATCGGCCCTATCGCTGTTGCGGCTTATTCTTATATGGCTTTAGTGCCCGTCATTCAGCCCCCTATTATGAAATTGCTGACCACGCGAAAAGAACGTTTGATAAGAATGGAAGAGCTCAGAGAAGTCTCCAAAAGAGAAAAGATAATTTTCCCGATTATTGGATTTTTACTTTGCTGCTTCCTGGCCCCGGCTGCATTACCACTTCTTGGAATGCTGTTTTTCGGAAATTTATTAAAAGAATGTGTTGTAGCTGAAAGGCTTGCAAAGACTGCGAGATCTTCTGTTATTGATACAGTAACGATATTGCTCGGCATAACTGTGGGTGCCAGTACTCAGGCCGATGTTTTTCTCACCCCTCAATCTGTAGGGATCTTCGTTCTTGGAGCATTATCATTCGGTATTGCAACCGGGTCCGGCGTGATATTTGCAAAAATTATGAATCTATTTATGACGCATAAGATTAATCCGCTGATTGGTGCCGCCGGCGTATCGGCAGTACCGGATTCTGCACGGGTGGTGCAAGTAGTCGGACAGGCTGAAGATCCAACCAACTTTTTGCTGATGCATGCAATGGCGCCGAATATATCCGGTGTTATTGGGTCTGCAATTGGTGCCGGAGTGTTATGGAGTTTCATATTGTAAGGGTTTTCCCTGCCGACAAGGCAGCTCCCAAAGCACCGATCATTTGCGGATCAACGGGCACATGAATCTTGCGACCCGTCAAATAACACTGTTGTATAAATATCGATTCCCGAGTATTTCATAAATATACTAAGCCGCTATAATCTTTCCTTTATTGATTTTTTTTCTTGATTCCTTTTCAAGTGAGAGTATTCTTGAATCACCATACTTCGGTACATCTCTTTCCTCCTTGCATTGTTGTCTATTGTATACGATTTTTCTGAAGGGATAGTAAATCAACAGAATCATTAATTCCTTGGAGATTTTTATGAAAAAAAGTTTTCTTTTTGCTTGTTTTCTAATTCTCTTGTCCATTTCTTATTTTTCACCTCTTTCTTTATATGCTAGCGAAGAATTCGGCTTGTCTGACAGTCAAATCATTTATGTCCCTGCTTATTCACATATTTATAGCGGAAATCGCGAACAACCGTTCTTATTGACAGTCACATTAAGTATCAGAAACATTGATCCAAAGCATCAAATAAAAATTACCGTAATTGATTATTATGAAACGCAAGGGAAGCTCTTGAAAAAATATTTAGATAAACCCGTGCTATTAAACCCATTAGAATCATTGCGCTATATCGTTCCCGAGAGCGATAAAAGTGGAGGTTCAGGCGCCAATTTTATAGTTGAATGGATATCTGAAGGATTTATTAATCCGCCGATTGTTGAAACAATAATGATTGGTACTCAGAATCAGCAAGGCATTTCTTTTACCTCTCGTGGTCGAGTAATCATTACACAAAGGTAATAAAGCATGTTGAACCTTGGCATTAAGAGCGACGGCAAAAAGCCGCTGTAGCTTATGCCGGGCGATATACATATAGAAAGGTATTATGAACATGGAAAAAATAATTCATGTTAATCTCTATATCAATGGAAAATGGACTGAAGCCAAGGCCAAAAAAAAATTTCAAATAATAAACCCTGCCACTGAAGATATCGTCGCTACAGCGTGCCACGCTAATTCTGAGGATACACTTATTGCTATATCTGCAGCTCAGAAAGGCTTTCAAGTGTGGCAAAATATCGTGCCATGGGAACGATCCAAGATTTTGAGGCAAGCAGCCATCCTATTAGAAGAGAGGCGCGGAAAGGTTGCCAAGCGGATTGCTATTGATTGCGGCAAACCTATAGCGCAGGCTTTCGCAGAAGTAAATGCTGCTATAGAAACATTGGACTGGCTATCGGATGAAGCGCGTAGGGTTTTCGGTGATATACTGCCCGGGAGAGATTCCAATACCCTTTTTCAAACATTCTATGAGCCTGTTGGTGTTACTGCATGCTTTTCAGCTTGGAACTTTCCAGTATTATTACCAACCCGTAAAATAGCAGCCGCACTTGCTGCAGGTTGCTCTGTCTTATGTCGTCCTGCCGAAGAAGGTTCGGTATGTGCTTCAGAACTATTTAAATGTTTTATTGATGCCGGAGTTCCGCCGGGAACAATAAATCTCCTTACGGGACCGCCGGAAGAAATTTCAGAAACAATAATGAAAAGCCCTATTGTAAGAAAGATAAGTTTTACCGGTTCGGTCGAGGTTGGTAAAAAAATAATTCGGCAATCGGCCGATACCGTCAAAAGACTTACTTTAGAATTAGGTGGCCATGCCCCTGTTATAGTTTTCAAGGATGTCAATCCTGAAAAAATTGCAGAAGGGGCGGTAGCGGCTAAGTTTAGAAACACTGGGCAGGTTTGTGTATCACCTACCCGTTTTTTTGTTCATAAGGCGCATGTTGAAAAATTTACAGATACCTTCATTAAATCAACTATGCGGTTAAAACTCGGTAATGGCTTGGACTCTACCTCCGACATTGGCCCCTTAATTAACAGTTTAAGGCTGAGCGCTGTCGAGAAGCTCGTTGAAACGACTATTAAGGAAGGGGCTACAGTTGTCCTTGGGGGGAAACGACCGGCTGATTTGCAAAAAGGCTTTTTCTATGAACCGACAATTTTTACACGAGTTAGAGA
Organism: Desulfobacterales bacterium; assembly: GCA_016931455.1. Taxonomy (GTDB): domain Bacteria; phylum Desulfobacterota; class Desulfobacteria; order Desulfobacterales; family JAHDSC01; genus JAFGES01. The sequence continues at coordinate 91,062 of JAFGES010000129.1, forward strand.
CGATATGACCGTAATGCAAAAAGAACCCTTTGGGCCGCTGGCAACGATCTTAAGTTTTGATTCCTTTGAGGAAGTTATTGAAAGGGCAAATGCTATAGATTACGGCCTTTCAAGCTATATTTTTACTAATTCGCTGAACTTGGCTCACCGAGCAATACTATCAATAAAAACCGGTGTGGTTTCCGTAAATAGTTGGGCGGGTAGTACTGCGGAAATGCCTTTTGGTGGAATCAAATTTTCAGGGTATGGGCGCGAAGGTGGTTCCCAAGGTATATACGAATATCTTGATACAAAATACATAAACCTTAATCTGAATTCAATTTAATAAGGCACGATTTCAACTGTCGACATCCAGCGCCTCACAATTCATCGGGCAATAGTGGATCAGTTCGGATTTGTCGGCAGTAGCATCTGTTATGATTGTTTCACGTGAAACACTATTTTCCAATGCAGAATCGCTCAAAAATTTGATGAATTATATCCGGTCGAATGTTTATACCAAGTATTTCATTGAGCGCTTTAATCCCCTCATCAATGTCGATCGCAATCAGCTCAAAGGGCTTTTGCGTTTTAATTCCTTCATAAGCGGTAGCAAGAGATTGCAGGCTAAGCTCAAGCGCTAATTTGTGTCTCAAGTTGGGGATTATAGAGTTATTTGAATTATAACTTGTTTGATTCAGACATTCCTTTGCAATCACTTCTTTAAGTTTATCAATTCCTAAATTATAAAGTGCGGAAATTTTAACGCTGGCTGTGTTTTTAAAGTCTTCAGGGACTTCTAATTCAAATGAGTTTTTAAAAAGATCGATCTTGTTAAAAACGAGTATGACTTGTTTTTCTTTTATTTGTTGAAAAATTGCTAATTCATCTTCGCTTATAGGGAAGCCGGCATCGATTAAGAAAAGGACGACATGAGAGTTCTCAATGTGTTCTTGGGTTTTTTTTATCCCGATGGTCTCAACAAGATCATCGGATTCGTGTAGCCCGGCGGTATCGGCAATGTTTATTGGAACTCCACGAATAATAATATTCTCTTCAATTATGTCTCTGGTAGTCCCGGGTATAGGAGTAACAATAGAGCGTTCTTTTTGAATCAACCGATTTAATAAACTCGATTTTCCGACGTTCGGCCGACCAATAATTGCGACGTTTATTCCATCTTTTATAATGAGTCCGTAATCATATTGTTCGATAAGTTTTTCTAATTTATTTATAATGTTATTCTGTAAACGATTAAGCAAATAATCATTTTCAACAATTTCATCATCATGATCATCATAAAAGTCAATGGCTACCTCAATTTCAGCCAATAGGTTAAGCATTTCATCTCTGAGCAATTCGATGCTTTTTTTCAAATCTCCCTTTATTTGTTTGTTCGCAATTTCAAGTGCTTGAGTAGTTTTTGCATTAATAATATCGATAACTGCTTCGGCTTGTGTCAGGTCGATACGCCCGTTTAAATAAGCCCTTTTGGTAAACTCTCCGGGTTTGGCTAACAGCGCCCCGTATTTCAAAAGCAAGTTTAAGATTGTCCCTAATACAACTGAGCCCGAGTGAGCTTGTATTTCAACAATATCCTCACGAGTGTATGAATGAGGGGCTTTCATAAAAACAAATAGTACTTCATCGATAACCTGGTTATTTTCGGGGTTGATAATGTTTCCGTAGTAGAAGTGGTGCGATTTAAATTCCAAAGAAGGGATAGAATTTGGTTCGTCTAGTTGATTGCCGGACATTTGGTGTTTTCTGAAAATTGCGGTGCCGATTCTTAGAGCATCTCGGCCGGAAATTTTAATAATACCGATTCCGCCGATTCCATTTGGAGTGGCAATGGCGACGATAGTGGAATTGTCCATTGAATAAAAAAATTAAAATTAATGTGTTTTAAAAACAAGCTAGCATAATGAGTATCAGGTGATACTCATTATGCAATAAAAATATTTGATTTAGAAATGTGATGAAAATTAGGATGGATTTCCTTTTTTGCGATAATTATAATTATTTTTTTTGGGGAAAATGACAAGTTTTCGGTAAAATCCATCACCAATGCTCAGGGTTCTCACGTTATGTTCATCCTTTAGGGCAATGTGAACGATTCTCCTGTCATGAGAATTCAACTGCCCAATGGTAACCGGCTTCCCGGAGCGCTTAACTTTTTCTGAAAGCCGCAGTGCCAGTCTTTGTAAATTAGCTTTTTTTGCTTCCAGATATCCTTCGACATCAATTTGAATGCGAATCCTTTGCTCGTTGTGTTTGTTGATGATCTTTTCAACGAGATAGTGAATTGCTTCCAGAGTTTGGCCGCGTTTACCAATTAAAACGGCAGAGTTTCCACCTTTGACGTGAAATAAAATTCTATCTGAATCTGCTTGGGCCGTTATTTCAGCATCGGTGGTTATTAAATTAATTATGTTCTGCAAAATATTTTTCCCAAGAGTTAAAGGATCATCAGGAAAATTAGTATCATTAGTATTATCATCAGAAGGATTAAAAGTTGCTTCAATCAAAGAGCTGACGCTATTCAAAATACTTTCATGAGAATCATTTTTTTGGTTATTTTTTTTTGGTTTTTGATCGTTTTTCTGAATATAAGATTCTTCAGGAAAGGTAACGGAAATTTTTGCTCTTTTTGATCCCACTAGACCGAAAATGCCGGTAGATCCATAGGAAATTACATCGTATTTTAATTTGTCGATAGGTATGTTCAGTTTTTCAGAGGCTTTTTTAGTTGCCTTTTCAATATTTTTGCCTTCAAATTCCAAACAAGGCATCATGCATTCCCTCCGTCATTAAGCAGTTTTCTTTTGAATGTAATATTGTTGTGAAATAGATAGGATGTTGTTTACGAGCCAGTATAAAACGAGACCGGATGAAAAGTTAATAAAAATGAAAGTGAAAAAAACAGGCATCAACATCATAAATTTAGCTTGTCCGGGATCGCCGGGGGCGGGAGACATTTTTTGTTGTAAGAACATTGTGGCCCCCATAATTATGGTTAAAACAGGAATCCCATAAGGAGGTTCCATCAAAGGAACTGTAAAATTAAAATGAAAAAGCCGATCCGGTGCGGATAAATCATTAATCCAACCAAAAAAAGGGGCGTGTCGAAGCTCGATAGCTTCGTAAAGCATCCGATAAAGAGCAAAAAATACTGGAATCTGGAAAATCATAGGTAGGCAACCACCCATGGGGTTGACTTTATATATTTTATATAATCCCATGATTTCTTGATTCATTTGTTTTTTGTCATTCTTGTATTTTTCTCTTATTTCGGCCATCAACGGCTGGAGTTTTTTCATCTCACTCATTGACTTATAACTTTTGGATCCTAATGGCCATAGTATGATTTTGGTAAAAATCGTTAAAATTATGATCGCGATACCGTAGTTTGGGATAATTCCGTATAGAAAATTCATAAACCATAGGCATGGCTTGGCAATGATATCAAACATTCCGAAATTTATTGCTTTTTTTAAATCATAATCGATGCTGTTCAAAATTTTCATACTCTTTGGTCCGAAAAATATATTGAAATCATAGCTTTTTTGGGTATTCGGCTTAATTTCGAATGTCGGCAACAAAAACTGATTTTCCAATATTTTTCCATTATTTTTAAGCTCAAGATGCATGCTCGCTTGGGTTGGTTCGATAGGAACAATACTTGACATGAAATAACGGTCTTCAATCGCAATCCATTTTAATTCGCCCTTATAAATATTTTTGTCTTCAATGGATTTCAATTTAACCTGTTCCAAGTTGCCGTCAATCAATGCACTGGGGCCTTCAAAACCATATCGGCTTGAATCTTCGGGGGGCGTATTGATTAAAGATAATAAAAGGTTGTCTTCAAAAGTTTGATTGGAACCATTTTTAATCGTCAATTTTAGACCGATCAAATATGTCGACGGTGAAAAAAGTAATCTTTTTTCAAAAATAATTCCTTGTGGAGATACCCATGAAAACAAAATTTCTTCCGGTTTATCAGAAATGTTGACCGAATCAGATTGAATGTTGGTTCGGAAAACAGCATTTTTTAGATCGGGAAAATTATTTCCGGAAAATTCCGTTTGAATTGTACCGGAAATTATATCCTCAGGTATCAAAGCTTTTAATGCAGAATTTTTATCAACACTTTCCCTGTAATTCTTTAAAATAAGACTTTTAAATACACCCCCTTTTTCGGAAATTGTTGCCAAGTATAAGGGTGTGTTTATAGTTAGCTGCCGATAGTCAATAAGTGGTTCCGGTGAATCGTCTTCAACAGGCAAATTTTCATTGGGTAAGTTGCCTTTAAAGTCACTTAGGTAGGGCTCTTCCTTTGTTATTTGAGCATTATTTAGATTCTCTTTTGATTTTTGGATCGCTTCTTTATCAACAAAAAAGTATTCCCATAAAAAAAATACTACAAAAGCAAGAACTATAGCGAATAGAAAGCGGAGTTGTTCCATAATCTTCAATTTTCCTCAAAATAATTAAAAATATACGATTAGATTCATATAAGTGGGCAAATTATAGTCGATTGGATGCAGGGGCAAATTTTTTGCAGGATGTCTTAGAAGTTAAAAATGGATCGCATTCAGCTTGATATATCTATATTTTCATTAAGTTCAAAATGTTATAATCTGACGGAAATACGATATCGGGTTATCCCAGTCAAATATATATCAAGTTTACGGCCTTTTAAATTCGTTAATATCTCACAATAAATAGATCGCGGGGATGCAATTTATAGGATAGTATTTTACGAAATCATCCTTTAGGGCACGGGATCATATCCCCCCGGATTAAAAGGATGGCACCGTAGAATTCTTTTCAAAGCGAGAAACAATCCTTTACCGGTGCCATACCGTGTAATAGCTTGATAAGCATAATCCGAGCAGGTTGGGTTAAAACGGCAAGCTTGGCCCAGAACTGGTGACACTAAATATTGATAGATCTTTATTAGCAACAGCAGTGTTTTTCTAGTGATCAAAATTCCTCGATATTCTGTCAAAGATATTTTGCAGCGATAAAAAAACCTGGTCTGATGACAAGTTGCAAATTTCTTTCTTAGCGATGATGTTTATATCCCACGTGCCTGCGATTTTGTGCTTATTCAATCGAAAATATTCACGAGAAAACCGTTTAATCCTATTGCGTTTTGTAGCTTTTCCAACCTTTTTTGTTACGGTGATACCTAAACGTGTTCGATCAAACTCTCCCGGAGAAAATGCGCAAATGAAATATCTGTTGGAAATTGTTTTGCCGAATCTCGATAGATGCATATATTGACTTCGTTTCAAGATTCTATCTTCTTTTGTGAAGGAGAAAAAGCCCAAAATATAAATCGCCTCTGCAACCGATTATTTTAGATAATGCCTTTCAAAATTTTTTTGCAATAGTATTAGGTTATACGGATAAACGCTTTCGCCCTTTTGCCCGACGGCGCTTAATAATTCTTCTCCCCTGTTTTGTAGACATCCTTTTCAGAAAGCCGTGAGTTCTGGCACGCTTAATTCTACTAGGTTGATACGTACGTTTCATAATAAGAATCCCTTATTCTCAAATATTTAAATAATGAATATTAACAGTATGTGACGGCGTCGTAAAAAGTACAATTTTGACTTTTTACGAGTTCAACAAGTTCCTCATCCGTATGTAATTATTTGTTAAAAAATTAATTTATATTCATCGCTTCTTGAAGACTTTTGTGCAAAAAATTTAATCAATATATTAAAACACAATTGTGCAATTATATCAATAATCAAATTTTGACGGCATCGTAAAAAAGTCCGTTTTCTGCGTTGTGCTTCATTTCGTGTTCCCTTTTATTATTTTTAACGATAGCAGCTATTTTAATATTTTTTTCCGACAAGCTGAATATTTTTGAAATGGCCTCTATGGGGCGTACGGTTTTTTCTGCTTGTGATTGAATGGTTATTTCAAGCTTAGAAGGTGCCAGTAAATCGATTTTTAAAATAAATTTTTTAAGATCTATGGTACTTGTTTTTCCTTTTCGATTGGTTCGTGAATAGATAAGCTCGGGCCTGCTTTTGTAATATGCTAATTCGCCTTTATCAAACACAGCGTCTTTGAGTGTAACAATATAGTTGTTAGATGTCGGTTTGTTAAAAAGGGCCTTGTGAGAAGCAAGCAAACATTCATTTACGAAAAGTCCTGTCGGAAGATGTTTGTTTAAGCCTTCGGTTACATCCCGAGGCTTTATAGCTTCAGGCACCGTTAAGTAGAAAAATTCTTCTACACTTTCAATACCGATGGGTAGGGGGTCATCAAAAGAAATTTTAGGCAAAGGATGAAAACCTTCTGAAAATTTAACCGGAATTTCAGCACGTTTAAGGGCACGAGTAATTACATTAACAAGTTCCAAATGGCCTAGGTGCTTGGCTATATTCTGCTTAGAATAAGATACTTTAAATGTTTTATATGATGGATTGGGAATCGTTTTTGGTTTTAGGGCATCATCATTTTCCATCACACAAGGCGCAGATATTTTCGGCTGCAAAACCTGAAAATCACATACACCACATTTTTTGCATTCGCCGTTGCGGCAATCCAACGTGGGTTGCTCCTGGATAGCCTTTATCCATTCAGTTTTCAGAAAATTTTTAGTTACTTTTGAATCAACATGATCCCAGGGAAGCGCCTCTGCTAAATTTCTTTGCCGAGTGGTATAGAAATTAAGATCAATGCCTTCCGACTGCAAAGCGCATTCCCACAAATTATAATGAAATTTGTCGCTCCATCCATCAAATTTGCATCCTTTTTTATAGGCACTGACTAATAAATGACTGAGACGTCTGTCACCGCGGGCAAAAAGCCCTTCAAGGATGCTAACCTCCGGATTTTGCCATTTGAATTGAATGCCCGGTAATCGAAGCGCGTTTTGCAACCACTTGATTTTTTCTTTTGATTCCCTGAGCACCATCTGTGAGGCCCATTGAAACGGTGTATGTGCTTTGGGTATAAATGTGGCGACACTGACATTGAGTCTGCATTTTTGACCCTTTTCACCTTTAAGTTTTCTAAGTTTTTTGACCAGATCGATCAGTGACTGCAGATCTTCATCGGTTTCAGTGGGAAGCCCGATCATAAAATATAATTTTATCACCTGCCAGCCCATTATAAATGTTGCACTAACCGTATCGATGATTTCTTTTTCGGTAATATTTTTGTTGATAACATTGCGAAGTCTTTGACTGCCGGCTTCCGGTGCTATTGTGAAACCGGTTTTGCGCACTTTTTTAATAAGATGCATCAGTTCCGGTGTTAGGGTACCGGCGCGAAGCGAGGGCAGTGACACGGAAATGTGCTCTGTTTCGCATTGAAGCATAAGGCGTTGCAGCAAGGGTGTAATACATGAATAATCACCGGTACTTAATGATAATAATGATATATCTTCGTATCCGGTGGAATGAATTGAATCGTTAAACAATGTAATTAAATTATCCATTGACCTTTCACGGATGGGCCGGTAAATCATTCCAGCTTGGCAAAATCGGCATCCTCGGCTGCATCCTCTTGCCACTTCAAGGCGAAGACGATCATGGATCGTCTTTCCATAAGGAATTATCGGGGCATCCGGAAAAGGGGTATGGTCTAAATCTTCGATAATTGCTCTTTTAACTTTACTGTAATTTGAAAGCTTCGGCCTAAGCGATTGAAAACCGGATTTATCATATTCGGTTTCAAAAAATGTAGGTATATAGACGCCTTCAATCTTCGACCACATTTTTAAAAGCTCATCTTTATCACGATGAGAACTATCATTCCACTTGATCCAGCTGAGAGACATTTCCATCGCAACTCTCTCGCCATCACCGACCACAATGGCATCAAAAAAATCGGCAAAAGGTTCAGGGTTGCATGTGCAAGTCCCTCCGCCGATTATTAACGGATGAGAAGTATCTCGTTGTGAAGCGAAAAAAGGAATCTTTGCAAGCTCTAGTATGGTCAGAACGTTAGTAAAATTAAGTTCATAAAGAAGGCTGAAGCCGATTATATTAAATTCGTTGATCGGTTTTTGAGATTCCAGTGATACGAGTGGAATATCGTATTTTCTAAGATAAGCCTCCATGTCGATTCCAGGTGCAAAAATTCTTTCGGCAGCAATTTCCGTACAACTGTTTAAAATAGAATAAAGGATTTGAATGCCGAAATTAGACATTCCGATTTCATACAAATCCGGAAAGGCAAGTAGAAAAGAAAGCTTAACCTTATTATGATTTTTTTTGATGCGATTGACTTCCGAGCCTAAATATCGGCTGGGTTGTTCAACAAGTGGTAAGATATCTTGAATGCTTTTAATGACCATGTTATATTATTCAAAAAAAGTTAAAAAATAATTAAAAATACAAACTATTTAACATGCCAAAATTTAAAATGAGAATCAATAAAAAATTACATAAATCCGTATGTATATTTTTTCAAATACTATTTTTTTTCGTATTGTATCATCCGAACACGATTTATGCGGAATACATACGGGAAAATGCTGTCGTCAGGGCTGTCAATAAGGTAAGCGCTGCCGTTGTCAATATAAGCTCAGAATATGAGGTTCATAAAAAAGTCAATCCGTTTTCAGGATTTGGGCTAGATCCTTTTTTCGATTCTTTTTTTAGGGATTTTTTTGAGCCGGGTTTGGAGCAGCAATATAAAAAGACCAGTTTAGGCTCAGGTGTAATTATAGATGGCGAAAGGGGTTTTATTCTTACCAATGCACATGTCATTGCCAAAGCAGGAAAGATTACGGCTGTTTTAAAAGATGAGCGTGAATTTGAAACCCAGATTGTGGGAGCGGATCCGGATTCGGATCTTGCAATTTTGCGAATCGATTCAAAAAAGCCGCTTCCGGCAATTGATATGGGCGATTCCGATGATCTTATGATTGGTGAAACGGTTATCGCCATCGGAAACCCGTTTGGATTTTCAAACACCGTAACAACCGGTGTTATTAGTGCATTAAACAGAAGCATAAGAACAGATGACAGAGTCTACCATAATTTTATACAAACCGATGCTTCAATTAATCCGGGAAACAGCGGTGGGCCGCTTTTGAACATAAACGGTGAACTCATTGGAATTAATACCGCCATATATGCAAAAGCCCAGGGTATCGGTTTTGCCATTCCGATCAACAGGGCTAAAAGAATCATATCCGATCTTATTCAGTATGGAGAAGTTATACCTGCATGGATAGGTATTAATATTCAGAATCTGGATGTACAACTGGCTCAATATTTAAAATTATCTAAAATTAGGGGGATTCTGGTTAAAGGTGTTGAGAGCAATGGTCCTGCAAATAAAGCGGGTATTTTGGAAGGTGACATCATTTTATCCATTGAAAATCGGAACATCCAGTCCCCTCAAGATTATTTAAACGTTTTGAAAGATTTTTCAGCCGGCGACAACCTAAGAATGGAAGTCTGGCGAAATGGAAAAATACATACATTTTCGATTGTTGCAGAAGTATTCCCGGTAGACCGAGCCATGGATCTTGCTTATAGACTTCTAGGGATAAAAGTTGAAGAATTATCAATTATAAATCGATTTAAATATAAAAAGATTGCCGTAAAAGGCGTTCAGATATCAGAACTTGATCCCCAATCGTATTTGGCCCGTATCGGCGTTAGACGAGGAGACATTATTCGACAGCTCGATGAGATGATAATCAAAAACACGGATGACTTTAAGAAGGCTATCATAAAATATCACCAAAAAACGTCATTGGTAATTCTTTTGCAGCGAGGAGATCAGGGATATTATATTACCGTGAAACTGTAAAAGTTTATTTTTGACGACTAAATTAACACTGCTTCTTTTTTTCTGCTTGGAATTTAGCAATCGTCTTTTTAATCAAAATCAAAAGTTGGGAAGTTGACATTTGTTTGGCAAAAATTAAAGGAAATTAAATGAAGCGTAGTAAAATACGAAATCTTTTGGAAGTGGATGCACCGGAAGAGATTGTTCTTATAAAGGGTTGGATCAAGACCAAGCGTGATTCAAAAGGTTTTTCTTTTATTGAGGTAAATGACGGGTCTTGTCTTAAAAATATGCAAATTATAGCCGACAAGTCTTTAGAAAATTATGAGGATCTGAATAGCCTTTCAACCGGAGCTGCAGTTTCTGTAATGGGTCATCTCGCCAAATCACAGGGTAAAGGCCAAAAATGGGAAATTCATGCGCACCGGATAGATATCATCGGTATCGCTGATCATTCATATCCATTGCAGAAAAAGCGCCATAGTGACGAATTCTTACGAACCATCGCCCATTTAAGACCGCGTACGAACAAATATGGTGCTTTATTTAGAATCCGATCCGAATTGTCCTATGTAATCCACGAATTTTTTAGAAATAAAGGCTTTGTATATATCCATTCGCCGATTATTACTGCTCTAGATTGCGAAGGCGCCGGAGAGCTGTTTAAGATTACAACACTAGATCTAAAAGATGTTCGGCAAAAAAATGGGGAGATAGATTATACAAATGATTTTTTCGGCAGAGGCGCCAACTTGACCGTTTCGGGTCAATTATCCGCCGAGATGTTTGCTTTGGCCCTAGGAGATGTTTACACCTTTGGCCCCACATTCAGGGCTGAAAATTCAAACACGAGACGGCACGCGGCGGAATTTTGGATGGTTGAACCGGAAATGTCTTTTTGCGATCTTAAGGCCGATATGGATCTTGCTGAAGAAATGCTTAAATATCTGACGGCCCATATAATGGAAAAATGCAGGGATGATATCGGTCTTTTTGCTGAATTTGTGGATAAAAATTTAATTTCAACCTTGGAAAATATCATAGAGTCAAATTATATTCGTTTATCTTATGAAAAGGCAGTGCATATTTTAAAGCAATCTGAAAGCAAATTTGAATACAAATTAAATTTCGGCGAGGATCTTAAGTCCGAACACGAACAGTACATCACGGAACATCATTTTAAAAAACCGGTTTTTATATATGATTATCCCAAAGACATCAAACCGTTTTATATGCGATTAAATGATGATGGAAAAACCGTGGCGGCAATGGATTTACTTGTGCCGAGAATCGGGGAAATAATCGGTGGAAGTCAGCGCGAAGAACGACTCGATGTTCTTGAATCACGAATGGATGAAATCGGCTTATCCAAAAAAAATTACTGGTGGTATCTCGAATCCCGCATGTTCGGTTCCGTTCCTCACAGCGGATTCGGTCTCGGTTTTGAGCGCTTATTAATGCTTTTAACAGGTATAACAAATATTAGAGATGTCATCCCCTTCCCAAGAACCCCTAACAGCATTGAATTCTAAAATTTAATTTTTTAAAATGAAATTAATATGGGATCCAACTAATTATTATGACGGGAGATTTAAAGAATGAAACTTGGCATAATCGGGCTTCCGCAATCCGGTAAGACGACAATATTTGAAGCATTAACACAAACCATTACCGATGGAGGGCATACGGGAGAAGCGCGTATCGGGACAATACGAGTGCCGGATCAGCGGGTGGATATATTGAGCGAGATGTATAAACCCAAAAAAACCATTTATGCTCAGGTGCAATATTTCATTCCAGCTAAACCCGTTGGTAAAGATAAGGATTCCAATATTTGGACCCAAGTAAGAGATTGTGATGCTTTAATTCATGTAATTCGAAACTTCGGCGGATACGGATTTGAGGCACCTAATCCGTTGGATGATTTTATCAAACTGGATCAGGAAATGATTTTTTCCGATTTGGTTGTGGTCGAAAAACGTTTAGAACGAATCGAACTTGAGCAAAAAAGAGGAAAAAAAATCGACCAGGAAGAAATTTCACTATTAAATGAATGTGCTAAAAATCTTGAACAGGAGATCCCTTTGAGAAGGTGCGCGGATTTTGTCGGTGCTCCGCTTCTCAGAGGCTATGCCTTCATTTCGGCAAAACCGATGTTGGTTCTATTCAATAATGAAGATGAGGACGATAACCTGCCGAATTTAAAAGAATTGATCACAAAGGAAAATTGCAATGTCATCCGCGGCAAGCTTGAACATGAACTTGCTCAAATGTCTGATGAAGAAGCCGAAGATTTTCTCACGGAATTTAATATCACCGCATCCGCTATGGACCGAGTCATTCATCAATCCTATGAACTTTTAAATCTTATATCTTTTTTTACCGTCGGTGAAGATGAAGTCAAGGCGTGGACCATAAGAAAGAAGACTCCGGCTGATGAGGCCGCCGGGGTAATCCATTCAGATATTCAAAAAGGATTTATACGTGCGGAAGTTCTTGCCTATAATGATTTGATGGATGCAGGCACTTATCAGGCAGCAAAAAAGAAAGGGACCGTCCGGTTGGAAGGCAAAACATACGAAGTTCAAGACGGCGATATTATTAATTTCCGCTTTAATGTTTGATGGGACAAGGTAAGATGCAGTAGCATGTTCTGGTTGAAAACAAATGAAAGAATAACGGCCGGAATGCTACTCCGCGTGGTTTTTTAATAGGTTTTTGAGTTTCTTTTTTGTCTTAATCAATTCATCGTTTGTTAAACGCAATCGGATTGAGACATATTCAGTAAATATTCGATACAGCAATAATAGAAAATTTGCTTTATCATCATCCGAATCAAGCCTGTTTGTCGCGGATGTATTTATTGCTAGGCAGATGGTTTTGCCCTCGGCATAAACGGATGCTGATCTGCTTAAGCCATCCAAAATTCTCATTTCACCAACAATTTCTCCCATTTGTTCGATGGTTGAAATTTCCACCTCTTCTTTTTCAACTCGTACTTTACCTGATAAAAGGAAGAACAGCCATGGATCCATATCGCCTTCCTTTATAATCCGCTCACCATGTTCATATTCACGTATCTTGCTGAGCCTGAGCAACTGTCGAAGATTTTTTGTTTCGAAGTTTTTTAAAGGAGGAAGCGCCATTATTTTTTGTATATTTTGAACATTATCTTTAAGAAATTTAGATTCGATCATATTTTTCTCCAAATTTTCTTTTTCGATGCGGATTTCAGGTCAACCTTTTCTTTTGAAAATACCTGATGTAATTTTCATCATAAATTTTAATCGGCATATTAGTAAAATTTGTTAAGAATTTTTTTAATATTGTTTTCTGCTTTTAAATATTTTTATTTATAGGCAGGATATGCGCTTTGATTTTTGAAAAAAATTTATTAAAATTCGACCAGGTAGGCAAATATCGATCGGTGTTTCTTGATTAGCAAGGAAGGGGTTGGATCCATTTATTTTTATTACCGTCATAAAACCACTTGTCCGGAAATCCGCGTCGTACAACAAAGGTCGGATTTTTTGCCCAGTTATTCATTTCCTGGTAAGCTTTGTGGATTTTTCGGAAAAAAGCTGCATCACCTCCTTGATCAGGATGGTGCTCTTTTGCCTGCCGCCAATAGGCGCTTTTTATTATTTTCGGCAATTCAGGCGAATTTAGACTCGACTTGTTCAATTTTAGATAAATTAAGGAATTTCCAATAAGGGAGGGATTATTTATTTCCATCGGTCGAATAGATTCCGATGATATTCTATTGCGATAGGCGTGCTCAAAAACATGCCGCGTGGCAAGGTATCTTTTTTGTGTTCGACGTTTTTCCGCCCACCAAACATTACTTAATTTTTCGGCCATCTTAAAAAATTCAGCCGCCGGTTTAGTATTCGGCGAACGAGGATAAATAAAGCTGAATATCTCATGCGTATCATAAGGCCGCAAATCCATATTAATGAAGCCTTCGTTAAAATAAAATGTTGCATACTGAGTATTTAGTGCCTTTAGTAGGCCCGTCCGTATATCGAGGTGATACCTCAGCTTTTGGCGGCAAATTTTTGAACAATACCGACGTTTACCCAGATTTTCAGTTGTTCCACACGATAGGCACCCGATGGTTTTATAGCTTTCCTCAAAGCCTATTTCACTTACCGTGTTTCTTTTCATAGCCGATTCCTATATTCCTATCCGGTGGCTGTGAACAGCCGTTGTCTTTTCCTTTTTAAGTGCATTTGTATAGATTTTGGTGGTGCTTGCATCCATATGCCCCAACAATTTCCGAATGATTCGAATATAATATCCATCGTCTAATAAGTGCTTTAAATGTATTGTGAAACTGTGACGAAAAATAAAGCTGCTGATGTTTTTTTGTGATGCCGGAAATCCGAACGGCTTTTTTTATCGCTTTATCCGGAAGATAATAGCTTCTTCCGTTCGTATGGAGTAAATGCTTCGATCGAATATTACGGTGTACGAGATCTAAAATTTTCGGCGGCTTGCTCATAGAACAATTCCTTGAATTTTAGCTGAATATGACTTAAGAATTTTATTAAGCTATAAATGATATTTTATAATCTTAACTTTTGCAATAGATATCAATTTGCAAAGATTTATTTCTCAATAAATTGATTTTAACTATTTTATTTAGTGATATTTTTTACTGATTTTATCAAATTAGATATTGTAATTATTAGTTTGCAAAAAATATAAAAATACAATATATCCAATAAGTTGTTAGTTAATTGACTATGGCTAATATTTTAAATAAATTAGCATTATTTAGAATAAATTCATAATAATAATTGCTCGCCCCGCCTGAGGCGGGCCGAACGGCCGTGAGATGCAAACCATTGAATTGTCCCCGCCGCAAGCGGCGCGAACAAATCAATGGAACGGAAATTTTTTCGCAATATTGCAGACGCTGTCGCACTCCAATATTACGAAAAAATTCCGCTTATCTCGCGGGCGCTATCCAGAGCAATCAAAAGAACCTACTTTGGAGAACTTGATCTTACTTTGGAACGAATTTGAATCATTAATCAAAAAGAAATTTCAAAAAATATGGTGTCGACACACGACATACCTACTAAGTGGGAAATGACTATGCAGGAAGACGTCTTATCTATGGATGACATCAAACAATTGACTGAGCTTAGAATGATCAGAAACACACAGGTTCATTCAACAGGGGACAATATTGATAAGAAAAGAATCTTATTGGGTGTTGAAATAGCAGAGGATCTCTTGAAAAAATTAAATGGCAAATAATAGCACAACCGACCGGGCTACCGCTGCGTTTTTTTCGAATGCTTGTGGCGGGGCGTATTTTGCGGATTTTTCATATGCCGGGGCTGGTTCGTGCCCCGCGGCTGGAGCAAGGTGTTCGTACTGCCTTCGGCTTTACGAACGGGGGCGAGTTGTAACCCCCCCGCTAATGTATCGAATATAAGGAGAAAAAATGAATCTAACTGATATTAAAAAGATGAGTACTACTGAGCGCTTAAAAACTATGGAAGCACTCTGGGATTCACTTTTATATGAAAATGTAGAAATTGAAACCCCAGAGTGGCATGAAAAAATCCTCGAAGAAAGAAAAGCAAAAATAAAAAACGGTAAAGCTAAATTTATCTCTTTATCAGAGCTAAAAACGAGCCGTATACAATGAAAATTCAAGATGTCTTTGTATTAAAAGAAGCCGTTGATGATTTGGAGGAAGGGAAAGCCTTCTACAATCTCCGGGAATCAGGAGTTGGCGAATATTTTTGGGATTGCTTGATTTCCGATATAGAATCTATGGTCATATATGCTGGTATTCACAAGAAAAAATTTGGACTATACCAAATGTTCTCAAAACGATTCCCTTATTCCATCTATTATGAAATTATTGAAGAAATCGCTTATGTTGTCGCTGTACTGCCTATGCGCCGAGATCCAGCATGGATTGCGAAACAATTAAAAGATAGACGCTAACGAACATTTTGCACAAGGATTGCAAACACATGGTGGGTTTAATTTTTGCGAAAACCTTGATTATTCATTTTTTTTTTAGGTCTCATTGTGTTTGCAACCTGTGAAAATGGACGTTGACCATTAAAATCAAATTAGGATTTATTTATGTCAATATTATCAAAAGGTAGAATTACAAACATGATGTTAGAGAGGCTTTTAGATCTGCCTAAAGGAGCAAAAAATTTAAAAGAGAATGTTACTTTGCGCTTAGGTATGGTTGGGCAATTGTCAACCTCTCGTGAAATTAACGCAGCATGGAATGAAACTAAGAAGAAAGCTGCAAAACTTCATCCTGATAAATTTATACTTGATGAGCGGGGTGTTCTACACTGGAATGATGGAAGTGTAAAAATCTTGGATAAAACAATTTCAAGCGCAAATTTTAAAAAACTTAATGAGTTGGCAGATACTGAAAAATGCAATGTAAATTCAATGGTATCTAAGCTGATATCGTCTTATAAAAAAAATAAGAAACAATAACATTCATTACCGGCAAGCAGTCCGGATTATAAAAAAAATTTCAGATAACAAAGCCAACTCACTGAGGCGACCCTCGATCGGATCCTCAAGAAAATAAACCTGAATTAAAGCCGTAAACATAGCGCCTTAAAAATCTTTCTTTCGAGGAAAATGAAGATGAACCGTCTGGTGCGTATTCTCAAAAACAAATTGTTTATTGTCGGGGTGTCCCTGTTGATCGTTTACACCCTTTCCGGGTTTTTCCTACTCCCTTATCTTGTCCGGCATTACGTGCCCAAGATCGTCCATGAAAAGATCAATAAGAAAGCGGGTATCGGTGAGGTGCGCTTTAATCCCTATATCTTCACCTTCGAAGTCCACGATTTCAGCATGGACGAACCGGATGACCGGCCCATCATGGACTTTAAGAGGCTTTTCATAGATTTTGAACTCAAAAGTCTTTATAAATGGGCATGGACATTTCAGCAGATTGCTGTTGAGGAACCGCAGGTGAACGCGGTGATCGCACCCGATGGCACCCTGAATATCGCTATGCTTGCACCGCCCGCCGAAGAACCGCCTGATAAGGACGCGGAGGAGCTACCCCGGAATAACAAAAAAGGGCCTCCGCCACGCTTGATTATCGAGTCTGTTCTTATTGACCAGGGCCGGATCGATTTGGTTGATAAGCGCCAGAGCGTGCCGGCTGTCGTCGGTTTCAAACCCGTGAATCTGCATATCGAAAACCTGACGACCTTGCCGGAACAGAAAGGGGCAAATGTCATTACCGTCACCAGTGGGGATGGAGAAATTTTGCGCTGGAGCGGCAATTTCACCTTGAATCCCTTGGCTGCAGAAGGAACCGTTGCCGTTGAAAACATAGAGGTTGCCACTATCTGGAAATTTTTCCGTGATGCTGTAAATTTAGATATGCCCGGCGGCAAAATGACTGTTGCCGCTGATTATAATATTGATCTCGGCAATCCTCAGTCTCAAGTGGCACTTGTTAACCTCGATGTGACCCTTACCCGTATGATTTTAAAACTTGCCGGAGCCGAAAAGCCGTTTCTGGAGCTGACCGATACGAGGATCAGTGATGTACGACTCGATTTTTTTAAACAGTGGGTCGATGTGGGTAAAGTTATGCTTGCCGCTGGTTGTGCAAGGATAGTGGCGGATGAAAGCGGTGTGTTTAACCTGAAACGCATCATCAAGTCTGCCGATATACCGTCTTCTGCCACTGTTTCACCATCGATCTCCGAAAGCGGTATTCCTGCCGAACCTTGGAAAATTAACTTGAATGCTTTTGAGATGGATGGATTCGCATTCGATTACAGGGACATGAGCCGGTCCCCGGGCCTTAAAGCCGGCATCGATGATATCAGGATCAACTTGAAACTCGAGGCCCAGGCCGGTGCCCCACAGTCAAAGCTTTCGGCAAAAAATATTGCGGTAGGTCTTTCCGGTATAGCGGCCGGCTTTGCCGATGCGCCGGAACCGGTGGTACGGATTAATCAATTAATGCTTGAAGACGGCGCCTATGATCTGACTGAGAATCGTTTTGCGGCGGAGAAGATTTCCATAAACGGTGGTGGGATCGATTTTTTGCGTCAGGCCGATGGTACCAACAACCTGGCTCTTATGGTCGAGCCGCCGAAGAGGATAACAGCTGATGAAAAGCCCGAAGAAGCCCCAGGTGAAAAATCTGTTTTCCGGTTTCTGATTGGCGCCGTTGCCGTATCCGGACTGGAAGCGGCTTTCTCGGATTTTTCCGTCAAACCGGACCGTCCGATTTTCAACCTCGAAGATATCACTCTGGTTGTAAACAATATTGACGGTAAGTCTCCCATGACGTTCGATGTCGGATGGAAAGTTCGTCAGGGCGGTCAAATTAAGGCTACCGGCACGATTAACCCGTCCGTGCCCTCTGTTCAATCCGATATACAAGTGATGGATCTGGAACTGGTTCCGTTCCAGCCTTACATCGACCCGGCGGTTTCTCTTGTGCTTAAATCGGGAGCGGTTTCTACCCAGGGTACACTGCAATACGGTATCGATAAGGCCGAATCACAGACCGCCTTTGAGGGAGGCTTCAGGATAGAGAAGCTGCGGCTGACTGTACCCGGCGGCACCGAGACATTTTTGGGCTGGGAAGATCTCCGGACTGAAAGTTTGAAAATTCAACTCGAACCCAACCGCCTTGAAATCGGGGCGATCAATCTGGAACAGCTTGCCGGTAAATTTATCATTTATGAAGACCGGACACTCAATGTTGTTAAAGTGATCAAAACCGGTCCGGGTGTTGAGCCGACGTTCCCGGCCGCTTCCGAAACCCGTGACAAGGTGGCCGATAGATTTCCGGTGGTGGTTCGAAAGATCAATCTGAGTAACGGCAGGATAGAATTTGCGGATTTGAGTATGCGCCCACAGTTTGGAACGAAAATACATGAGCTCAAGGGAACGATTGTCGGTGTTTCCACCGTTGCTGATGCCCGTGCTCAGGTTCATCTCGATGGTCGTGTGGATGAGTACGGAACCGCAAAGGTCGAAGGCGAGTTGAATACTTCCGATCCCAAGGTTTTTACGAACATGGGTCTGGTTTTTCGCAACGTGGAAATGACCAGCCTGACACCCTATTCAGGCAGGTTTGCCGGCCGAAAAATCGATTCCGGAAAGCTGTCCGTGGATTTGAAGTACCTGATTGAGGAGAGCCGGCTTACAGGCGACAACCAGATTGTGGTGGAGCGCCTGGAACTCGGAGAAAAGATCAAAAGCCCCGATGCGGTGAACCTACCGCTGGATCTTGCCGTTGCGTTGATGGAAGATTCAAATGGGATGATTGATATCGGTCTGCCGGTTAAGGGAAACCTTGATGCCCCAGAGTTCAGTTTTGGGGGACTGATCTGGAAAGCCCTGACCAATTTGCTTACCAAGATTGTGACAAGCCCTTTCCGCGCTCTCGCGGCACTGATTCCGGGTGGCGCGGATGAAACCTTGAACACGGTTGTTTTTGAAGCCGGCCGGTCCGATGTGTCGCCGCCTGAAAAGGAGAAGCTGGACAAGATGGTCGAAGCCCTCAAAAAGCGACCCAGGCTGAAACTCACCGTGAGTGGCCGTTACAACCCGCAAACCGACATGGCTGAGTTACGTTCCGGGAGCTTGTGTCGTGCTTTAGCTTTACATCAGGGGCAAAAACTTGAACCCGGCGAAGACCCCGGTTCGGTGGACTGGGGCAGCCCTAAAACCGGTGAAGCCTTGGAGGAAATGTTCGTCGAGCGTTTCGGTGCTGATGCGCTCAAAGCCGTTAAGGAAGAACTAAAAGTGGCGGAAGAAAAAAAGACAGGGCAAGATCCGGGTACGGCCCCAAAGGTTGTGAATGGAGATTCCGACCGTCTTGCGAAGATACTCTTTGCCCGTCTGGCGGATGCGGAACCGATCGGGGAGAGGGTACTGACACGGCTTGCAGAAGAAAGATCCAATGCGGTTATGGCCGAACTGAGTGGGACGGATGGCATTCCGGTAGAGCGCCTGGAGGTGAAGCCCCCGTCTCCCGCGGGCAGGAAGGATCAGCCGTCGGTATTGTTGAACCTGGAGCCGGTACGGTAAGTTGCCCCAAAATTTTTAAAAACTTTAACTTTAGAGTTTGAGGCTTGGACTTTAGCAGAAAGAAGGAAGGTTTCCATGTCTGAAGGAACTAAAAGCACAATTTTGATAGCAATAATAAGTGCCGTAAGTGCTATAGTTGTCGCGGTGATAACCACTTATGGAACTATCGCTGTATCTGAGCCGGAGGCTAAAAGAGTAAAAAAGGAGTTGGAAGAGATTTCAGATCTTCAACAGATAGCGAATCTCCCAATAGGGACAATCGTACCATCAATGTTACATCCGAGTCTATTTGCAAAAGTAGTTGGAGATCCATCTGTTTTTGATCCGGAAAAAAGTAGTTGGGTATTAGCTGATAAACAGAAAGACATTACAAGGTCTCGCTATGGTAAATTGCTTAATAACACGAGGTATACGCCGGATTTGCGGGGCATGTTTTTAAGAGGGATGAATGAAGGAAGAAATGACGGCAAGCAAGACCCAAAGCGGGACCGCATCGCCGGGGACTACCAGCGGGACGCATTGCAGGAGCATGGCCACGAGACAACCGCCACCGAGTTCAAATGGAACGATACAACTACTGATTACGGTTACACTAGCGAAGGAAAAGCACATGCTCCCACAGCAAGCGTGATGACCGTGAAGGAGCCCGCGTACGCAGCGATCGAGACACGGCCCAAGAATGTAGCCGTTTACTTTTATATCAAGATAAATTAACAAGTCCAACAAGAGCCTCCACATATGACCGTTGTTCGCCTGTGGCTCACGATGGTTTGTGAGGCTGAGGGTTCGTGCAATAAGTGTTGACATTGCTACAACACATTGAACGAATATAAAAATTATTGAAATGGAATGGACGGGAAAGAAGTTTTGATTTTAGATAGAAGATTGTTGGATTTTAGAAAAGACTGAAAGAAGGATGGATAAATTTTATATGACTTGGGAGGAGTATGATCATAATTCTACCATCAATTGCAAAGTATTGAACTATAAATCTTCGCATGGGGGCTTCAGATGATTGCGGATCAGATTTTTCATCCAAGGCCCAGTATCGTAAAAAGAATACCATTGCCTCAATTCTCGACAAAAATAATATATTAATTCTTAATAAGCTTGTCGGGTATTGATGCTGAATCTTCCTTCTTCTGCATAATCTATGGCCGGAGCGATGTCGGTTTCTACTTTTTGTTTAAATGATAAATGCATATCTTGTAATTTTTGAATCAATTCGCAATTTTTAGTGCATTTATCTTTTGGTAGATGTCTTTTCGGACAATTTCGGCAAGGTGATAAAATCATAATTTACTCCTTACTATGTAGTTAAAATAAAAAATAAATTTGAATTCTTAATTTTAGCTGAGTTAAATGCCGATCAACTTGTATGCAGCTTTATTTAGCAATAAAATTTATAATAACCTTTAACATTATTTCTAGTTTTTTGTATATAGGGGAGTAATCTCAATTTTGATAGGGAAAACCCCCATTTTAAGGATAGGGCTTGAGACTATCAAAATTACGAGCGGGGCTTGCGAGTATGGCAAAGGGGATAAGTAATATATTGGAGATAGATAAATCTTTGTCTTTTTTCTGCGAAAGATTTAGTAATTATTTTTTAACATCTCAGAGAGTTACTTGAAAAGGGGCAAAAAAAGGCTTAATTTTATTTTGTGTTAAATGACTTCTTCATTTGCCAGGTACTGTATTTCATTGTCTGAAAGACCGAGTTCTTTCAAAATTGTCCACGTATTTTCTTCGATCTTTTTTCTTACCTCATGGCTATGAATATTTTTTTCGTACGGTTTTGGAGTGGGTAAAGGAATGGTTTCATTAACATCTAGAACTTTTCCCAAGCAAACATTCTTTTCTCTAAAAATTTCGACCCATTTATCTCTTGTTTGCGTTAGAAAAGTATTTTTAAAAAAGTCTATCATCTCTTTTGCTTTTGTTGAATCAAATTGCAGGGGAATATATTGAGGTACTTTAAAATAATTGCAAATTATTTCCCAAAATTGGGGTTCAAGTGCACCCAAAGTAATATATTTACCGTCTGCCGTCTGGTAGATATTATAACACGCGTAATTAAGGGATCGATGTGAAGTCTTTGATTTTTCTGCACGATTTTTGGCGCCGAATGCGCCGCTCCAACCGGTAACAATAGGCATAATTGCCGTTAATTCATCTGTCAAGGAGATATCGATATATCGGCTTGTATGGGTCTTTTCTCTTGCGAAAAGTGATGAAATGATTGCAACTGCAGCATTTAAGGCACCGACAATCGCTGCGATTTGAATGCCCGGTATGAAGGGTAAGCCATCCTTGGAACCCATAATAGAGAGCGCCCCGCTATAGCCGAGAAAGTTGATATCGTGTCCGGCCTGATCTTTCAAGGCACCGGTTTGGCCGTATCCGGTAATTGAACAATAGATAATACGAGGATTTATTTTTTTTATCCTTTGATATTCAATTCCCAAACGCTGCGTTACTCCCGGTCGAAAATTTTCTATAATTACATCCGCTTTTTGGGCTAAAGCCAAAAATAATTTTTTTCCCTTTTCATTTTTTAAATTTATATGCAGACGTTCTTTATTACCGGTGATATTTCTTAAGTTCGACAACGATGCCCTATCAGAATCCCGTTTTTCAATTGTAATCACTCGCGCGCCGTAATTGGCCAGAACGGTGGAACAATATGATCCCGGTAAGAGTTTGGATAGATCAAGAACCAGAAAATCATTGAGGGATTTGTTTGTATTTTGCATCTTTTTTCATTACCGTCAGCAGATCACAATCGTCAAGTTCTTTAATTGTGGGGTCACAGCCGTAATCAGACGTGAAGGGGAGGCTAAAAACAATAGTTAAAAGAAAACAAGACATCATTTTTTCCAGGATGGGTGGAAAGGTTGAACCGAACTTTTTCCTTTATTTGATCGATGAAATTTAAAGTGTTACGGCGATTGTATTTATGTGCACCGGCTATTGAGCCGTATATGTTGCCAGCGTAAAAACCGAATCCAACAAAGGTAATCAGCCCCCCCAATGCATTATGATCAGTATCGAATGACTCATAAGCGGCATAGATTAAACCGGCATTCAACAAAAATGCAACCAAAGCATCCTGATATCTTTGGCAGTAGAGATAGCCTGCTCCCGGAATAATAGACAGGCCCCCTGCAATCTTGGGGTTTTTAAAAGGGATGGATTGAACCGTGTCAAGTTCTTTGGAAAGCTTATCAAGCCTGTATTTATTTTTATTTTCGGGGCTTATCTTAGATAAAAAAAAGCGGGCCTTTTCCCATGAGGCCATCTGAAGGTAAATCCAGCCGATTCTGTAATAGGCTTCATCCTTAACATTTTGTTGAGGGGTAAACATGATTAAATTATGAAGCGTGGTAATGGCAATGCCGGATTCACCTAGGTTCATGTAACATTCACTGATCATTAAATAGGTGTTGCTGTAAGATTCGGATACCGAAAGGCCGGTATCGCCAGATGCGTCGATTATGGAATTAAATGCATTGATTGCTTCTTTAAAATGTTTGCTTTTAAAATAAGACATACCGATTTTGTACCTGGCTTGTTCCGCCCGTCTGTCTTCCGGGAAATAATATATAAACCGTTCGTATTCAGCTATAGCTTTGAAATATTGAGCCTGGGAGAAATAGTATTCGGCAAAATTGAATTGTTTGTCGGCATCGATACAAATCACAGGTCCTGCATAGGACGGCAAGGAAAACAATCCTAAAATAAAAATCGGAATGATAGCGGCGAACAAAAAAATTTTTACATCATAAAAAAAAATAATCCGACCCAAGCGCATTATCCTACTACCACCAAAAATCATTATTATCCAAGGGATCATAGCAATGTGTTTTTCCATTTATACGGATTTTGCCGGATAGATTGACTTCATCTCTGCCGCAACGCAAAAGGCGATCGCATGACATAATCCAGCCCATTATGCGACCGTGCTTTGCAAATGCTTCTGCACAATACCGGGAGCAGGAAGGATACATTGGACAGCGATCACCATCAATAGGTGAAATATATTTTCTGAAAAACAGGATGGGGTAGAGAGCAAAATTTAATTGATTTTGCTCTTGTTGATTTAAAAGCGCCTCTTTGCTTTCAATTGCTGGAATTGGGAAAGTGAATCCCAGATCGAAAAAAACGTATAGCAAAATAAAATAAATAATTTTGACGCATTGTGTTTGGGTAAGTTTCATTTTTATCTTTGCGTGACTCTGAGTACTTCTTCGATGGTGGTGTGTCCGTTTAAAACCTTATTTATGCCGTCTTGGCGAAGCGTGGCCATATTATATTTTAAAGCTTCATTTTTGATCTGGTTTGAATCATAGGTTTTGATGATAAGACGTTTTAAGTTTCTATTTAAAATCATAATTTCAAAGATACCCATCCGACCTCTATAACCGCTCTGAAAACATTTTTCACATCCGGCAGCTCTATAAACCGTGTGGCCTTTAATTTGCAGTGGAGAAATACCAATGCTCTTTAGGTCTGTATCATCCGGGGTATAAGGTTGTTTACAATTACTGCAAAGCACTCGAACCAGTCTTTGAGCGGCAACAGCTAAAACCGATGATGAGATTAAAAAGGGTTCTACGCCGATATCGACCAAGCGCGTAATGGCTCCGGCCGAATCATTGGTATGCAGCGTGGAAAAGACCAGATGTCCTGTCAGTGCCGATTGAACTGCGATTTCAGCTGTTTCTCGATCCCGTATTTCACCGATTAGGATGACATCAGGATCCTGCCGGACAATTGAACGAAGACCCCGTGCAAAGGTAAGATCAATTTTTGGATTGACTTGAATTTGACTGATTCCTTTGATCTGGTATTCAACCGGATCTTCTATGGTAATGATATTGATATCGGGCTTGTTGATTGAAGATAAAATCGCATAAAGGGTTGTTGTCTTACCACTGCCGGTCGGACCTGTGATAAGAATAATGCCGTTTGGTGATTTAACCAGATTTTCAAAAACATCAAGCTGTTCCGGACCTAAGCCGAGATCTGAAAGTTTAATCAGAGAGCTTGTTTTATTCAGCAGCCTTAGAACAACCCGTTCCCCAAATGAGGTTGGGAGGGTAGAAACGCGTACATCGATATTTTGATTACCGATTTTGACTTCCAGCCGTCCGTCTTGAGGAAGACGTTTTTCGGCAATATTCATTTTTGCCATGACTTTAATTCTTGATGTCAGAGCGAGTTGAATCCACTTGGGCGGTGAAAGCAGGTCATACAGAATACCGTCCACGCGATAACGCACCTTGAAGCTATTTTGATAAGGTTCGATATGAATATCACTGGCCTGCGCCTTTACTGATTGAGATATGATATGGTTTACAAGTTTGATAATGGGTGCGTCACCGGAATCATCCAAAAGATCGGCTGTATCCTCAATTTCGCTGATAATCGTACTACCGTTTTCCTCCATATCCTGGACAAGCTGTTCGGCGGAATCCCTGTTAAGATCGTAGGATATATTAATTGCAGAAATTATTGCCGCTTTGGTTGAGAGAACGAGTTGAAAATTCTCCAGCCCGAGAATTCGAATCAGGTCGTCAACGGGTTGAAAATAGACTGGATCGTTTACGGCAATAATCCATTCGGGATTGTAAAAATCTTTTTTTGTATGTGCGATGTTATCTTGGCGGAATCGCGTATCGGAATCAAATGATTCATTTTTAATTTTTAGCGGCACCATCGTATGTTTTTTTAAAAATTGAATTGGTACGCGTTCTGTAAAATTGTTTCCAATTTTTTCAAGGGGGAGTTCAGGCCAAAAAGGAATATTGTATTGAATACTTAAAGCGCTAAGAAGCTGGCTTTCCGAAATGATCTTTTTTTGAAGAAGGATGGCACCGGTAATACCTTCCTTTTCAACTTCTTCTATTTGATTTTTTGGGATGTCGAAATTATTTTTGATTATTTGTGCAAGCGATTTTCTCATTGGTTTTACTGCAATTAATTCGTCTGATCGGTATTTGTTTTATACATTTTGATTTGGCCGGCTTCAATGGTATCAATTTGACTTTTCTTTTTGCGGTAAATCTCTTCGGCTTCAACCGGGTCTTTAATAACCCTCGGTGTGATAAAAACAAAAAGATTGGTCTTTGAATTCGAGTTTGCCATAGACTTAAAGAGCCAACTCAATACGGGAATGTCGCCTAAACATGGGACTCGATATTGAGCAGCGGAGAAACTGTCATCAATCAGTCCGCCGATCACAACCGTGTGATTATCCTTTACGATGACGGTTGTATCAACAGTCCGCTTCAACGTTGTCGGCCGAAAATCCTCTGTTGATTCCAAGTCGGTAACCTCCAGGGAAATATTCATCCGTACGAGGCGATCTTTGCTGATATGAGGAGTAATTTTCAACGTTTTTCCCACGTCCTTGTATTCAAAGGAATTATAGGTATCGTTTTCAGAGGTCGAAGTCCTTGTTTGGTAGGGTATATTTTTTCCAACGTTAATTTTCGCTTCTTCGTTATCCGTAGTTAAAATTTGTGGTGTGGAAAGGATATGGATATCTTTGTCTTTTTGATAAGCTTGTATGATGGCTCCGATGTTAGGAAAATAAAGATTTCCGATCTTGAGAGATTCTCCAAACAGACCTAAGGAAAAACCGGACGGCAGTAAGGCTGCACTTGTGCCTGTGCTCAATTCCGAGGCTGCGGCGGCTAGAGGAGCAGTTAAATTCAAATATCCCGTATCCCCTCCGCTGGTACCGCCGCCGAATCCTCCACCAATGATAGCTGCGTTATTATCCACGCTGGTTTTTCCACCTGCGAGCCATTCCACTCCAACCTGGAAATTTTTGTCTACATTCACTTCCATTATCAGTGCCTCAATATAGACCATCGATCTCGGGATATCTAATTTTTTGATAATTTCTTCCAGAACCAGATAGTCATCTGCATCTGCTGTAATAATAAGGCTGTTTGTCGCTTTATCCGCTGTTATTTTGACTTTGTCGGAAACAACAGGGGCTTTTTTACCTTCGATGGAATCACCCTGTTTCTGTGGGACTTCCTGAAGCACTTTGACCATTTCCTCGGCAGTTGCAAATTCAAGATAATAGACTCGTATTTTGCCTTGACCCCTTGGAGTTTCCTTGTCAAGCATTTCGATCAGCTTTTTTATTCTCGATGTATCATCTTCGCTGGCAAGCAGAACAATCGTATTGGTCCGTTCATCGGCAACAAATTTAACTTCTTGTTCAGTAGCGCTTTTTTTTGTTTTTTTGTTGGATTGAAAGACAGTGCTGAGAAGGTTTATAAGTTTTGCGGCATCAGCAAATTCTAGAGGTATTAGAGATATTTCCTGTCCGATCCCTTTAACATCAATTGGTTTTAGAATTTGTAGCAAACGTACAATATTGGAATAAACATCGGTTACAATCAACATATTAGTTGGGGGATACGCCAAAATCACGCTATTTTTTGAAATCAAAGGGGTGAAAAGCCTTTTAATTTCATTTGGATCTGCATAACTTAAAGGTATAAGCTGAGTGACGATTTTATCGTCTGGTGAACCGGCTTCCTCCTTCAACTTGGTTTCAATATTTTTTGTTCTTGCCTCAGGAGATGAAACGATTTTAATAATTTCACCCGCTTGAACAGTGGCATAACCATGGACCTCTAAAACAGACTCGAAAACCTTATATGCCTCTTCTACTGAGATTTTAGCAGGCGAGATAATGGTTACTTTTCCCCTAATCTTGTCATCGATAACGAAATTTTTGCCTGTAAGTTCACTGATAAATTTAATAAAGACCGTTAAATCAACGTCATTGAAATCAATGGAGACGAATCGTTCCGACTCGATGTTCTTTCGGGAAATTATATCCTTTTCCGTATTGTTGTCGGCTTGCGTCATTGATGCATACAATGTCAGTGTCAAAAATATCAAAGCAACAAAGCATGCTTTCCCTTTTAAAATTAAAATATTACAGTGTAATTTCATTTTTAAGGTCTTTTTCCTGATTTTGAGGTCATCAACAGATTCAATTAATGATAATGAATTATTATTTAATATTGTATTCTATCGTTTTAAGCTGCCCTCTTCGTTTTATTTGGAGCGCAATTTTAGAGGATAGCTTTAATTTTTCATAAAATTCAAGAGCGTTATCGACGGATTCGATTTTTTCTCCATCGACTCCTGTAAGTATATCTCCATTTCTTAATCCCATTTTACGAAAGATGGATCTGGGATTAATGCTGGATAATATCAGGCCGTCCGGCTTGCCTTCCGTCAAATACGGACGTATTTTTATGTCTTTCATGATATTGTTTATATCTTTAAATGCATCTTCTATTTGATTACGTTCTAAAGAAATGCGTTGATTGCTTTGCGTACTATGCGTGCCGGGTGCAGATGGAAGCCGTCTTTTGGAAAGTCTGCCGGCTTTTTTATGATTTGAAAAGTCTTCCATTTGCAGAATTTCATCCTTCCCATTTACACTCAAGATCACTTTTGTTCTTAGGATCATTTTTATAGTTGCATTTTGAATCGAATCCCCGGTTTTATATAAATTTTGTTGCCGACTCTGTCCGTCTTCAATAACAGCGTAAACAATTTTTCTATCGCCCGTAACAGTTCCCCAGAGTTTAAGCTTTAACTCCGTTTGTTTCAGCATTTCAAAATTGATGGCGTCGGGTTTTTGTTCCCCCCTTTTTTTTGTTTTAAATAAGTTACGTTCCGTTATAATTTTATAAGCAGCAAGCGGCTGCTGTTTCTCATTATCAGGCCCGGAGTTGGATTGGATAGGTTTTGTAGATACTTCGTTAATTTGCACTTTCGCCGTAACGGTCTTATAAAACGCCTTAACACTCAAATAAACGGCAGTTGTTATCAGTAATATATTTATTACAATAAGATATCGTTTCATTAGTAGAATTGTGAAAATATTTAAAAATATAATTTATAAATTATTGCAGAGAAAAATTCGGCTTTGCAAACGTACCGTCGATTTTGAATCTAAAACCCTCTTCACCAGGCCTTTTGGACAAAAATATATTGGCCGGTATACTTTTTATCAGCGTTGTAAGAAATAAATGATGCGGTTTAATTGTTCCCCTGAGATTTAGTCTGCTTTGATCAAGCGAATGACTTAAGGTAATTGACCCCAAAATTTTACCATCGATTTGTTTTCCTTTGATGATACATTCTTTGATTTGAATTTGTTGATCTTCAATTGACAGATCGGTTTCAATTTGTTTAAAATTAAAATTTCCCAAACTTAAGAGAGGATGTAAAATTTCAATCGTACAGTTGGATATATTCAATTGAGCGTTTATCATTTCAGCGCCGGTTTTTTTGAAGTCATAGGTCACCTTGCCGCCCATTTTCCCGGTTATTTTATGTTCGATTAGATTTTGTACACCAGGTATATTTTCTATCGCTATATCCGCTAAATCCACTTCAATCGTCACCTGAGACGTTGGCTTATCCGCGGTTATATCCGCCCTGCCTTTTACAATTCCCTGATGCAAGTCGCCTTTAAATAGCCATGTCGTTTTGGAACTGAGAAGTGAGGAGATGCTGGGAATAATTTTTAATTGATTGGTTTCAAATAATGCGGAGTTTAGATGATAAAAACCAACGGCATTGAGTTGTATGCCCGGAGGGAAAACAGCTGTTACCTTATCTATGTTAATCTGAAAATCTGAAGAAGCCTTGTTCAATTGAAAGGTCAAAAAATCTTTTATGTCATCGGAGGGGAATAGATAATAGATAAAAAAAACAGTTGTGGCGATGATATATAGAGTGTAGAGAAGTCCTTTTCGGAGATTTATCATAATCTTCGGGATCCGTATTGTCATAATCAATTCATATTTCCAGTGTTTCTATCTGCAAAACAGCGTCGATAAACCCTTCTTGTTTACTTGTTTTTGAGATTGAGATCCTTTTTATTATCGCCATATTCTCCGATGTTTCAATCCCATGCAGATAAGCCGTCAGTTGCACCAAGCCAATATCCTGAAGCTTCATTTCGACTGAAGAAACTTGGTATGGACTATTTTTTTGGGGCGTTTTGGAGGGCTTCATATAGCTGATGTGTTCCTTTATTCCTGTTTTACCGGCAAGTTCGTCGAGAAAAGAAAAAAGTGTGAAATCTTTTTTTCTTTTCTCAAAGCCGATCCGTGCTGAATCCGCCCTGTTTTTAATAGTCTGATACTCTGACTGGAGACGTAGCATTTCCTCAATGATTTTTGTTTTCACCTGAAGGCTGCGCTTCAGATGATTTTTTTTATCTATCATAGGAGAAATGATAAATTGAATTAAAACAAAAAGGCATGTAAAACCGATTGCCAAATAAATTGAGTATCTTTCGCGTTTATTCAGTATCATAATTGCACTTTCAATTGAAAGCGGACACGGTTTTCAGTTCTGTCGATGTTAGCGGAGCTGATTGTAACGGTTTCAAAAATATTTTCTTTTTCCAGACGATTTTTGATATCATCGACCGAATTAAAAGTATCCGTATCTCCGGAGATCATGATACTTTCCGGGGCGATTACCAGTCTTGTCAGTTCAACATCAATCTCATACGGTATAAGCTTGCTGATGTTGTTAAGTATATCAATGACAGGGATGTTTTTTTTCGATTCTCCAGGGAGAACGGAATATTTATCGGCCTCTTGCACTTTTACCCGCATCTGCTGCAGTGGATCAACAATTTTTGTAACTTCAGGAAAAGCGGTTTTAAAAATATGGCTTATCCGGCTGTTCAGCCGAGCAACCTGTTTTTCTATAAAATACGAATCGAGTTTGATATTCAAAAAGGCTAAGGCCAGAATCGATCCGGCAAGGATTCCTGTTTTGATCAAGATATTTTTTTGTTCCGCCCAATGTTTTTTTGCAGCAAAAGAACCTCGTCGGAAATTAAAACAGTTCATCTTCTCAACTTCCGACAGGGCGAGGGCAAGTGCGTTATCCATTTGCTCAGGTTTCCAGGACGGCTCCGGATCATTCATGAATCTAATCCGAGTGTCATGCATAAGGTCTATTCGTTTAATAGGAATTTTCAGCCGTTGAGCCAGATCCCCCTCGAAATTATAATGCTCCAGACCGTATCCGGTAAGAAACACGCCATCGGGTTTAAAATCTAAATGGAATATTTCCTCAAAAGCGATTAAGGTCCGATCCATATTTGACCAAAGTGATTCCGTTCTATCTACAGCATCTAAATTGAAGGGCAAGCAGCGAATTAGGCATAGCTGTCCACCCTCAAGAATAAATAGAGTGCTTCTTTTGTTATCCGTGTCGATAATGACGGATTTTTGAGGCGGATTTGAGAGCTTTGCCAGACAATTTGCCGTAAGGTAACCGCTGATCGTTACAATTTCAGGATCAATATTAAATGATTTCAGAATTTCAAGATATGATCCCAGATCAGATTTTTCTATAGCCGCAGCAATAATATCTGTTTGCTCAGCTGATTGAACGATTTGAAAATCTATGATCAACTCATCGATGGATAAAGGCAATGTCGGTTCAAGTTCAAAAGGCAATACTTGTCTGATTTTATTTGGTTCTTTGAATGGAAGCGAAATATTTCTGTATGCGACTCGATTTGAAGGCAAGGATGCAATGCAGACAGAACCGGTTATCTCCTTCTTTTCTTGAATCAGTTTTAGTGCCTGTGAAATTCCACTGCCGATTTCTTTTGAATCAGCGATCGAAATATACGTATGGGCTTCTATCGAGTTGCCTTTGATACCACACTTCAGCAAAACCGCTGCAACCGCATTATCTCGAATGTCAAGCCCAAGGATCAATTTACTCATTTTGTTACCAAAAAATATTTTTAGTTCCGGAATTACATTTTATTCAGATTGCCAGCGTAAGACCTTGCAGTTCCATTTGCCGGTTAGATTGTCTTTTTCTCGTTTTACAAAAGCGATGATGACCATTTTTATTTTATTTAAAGATGCTTCAGATTCGATTCGAAAGTAATCACTGGATGTCGTTATGATTTCAGGGTCGATTTCGAGGTCGCTGCATCCGGGTACATTCTTATACCATGTAATATTTGAAAGGTCATGAATATATTTTAAATCTTCAGTTTCCTGTCGGTATTCGTAAATTGCCTGAGCAAGATCCGCATTTTCAGAGGGTAAAATTGCGGTCAAAACCGGAAGCTCCGCGGTATTGATATTTATTTTACCTTCATAAGCAAAGCTTGTGTCGCCGATTTCCTGCATTCCATAAATCGTCATATAATTAGAGAAACCATATATATTTTCATCACCATAGAACAGCTTCTGCGGAATGCCTTTTACCATGGCCAGTTCACTCAGGTGCGGCAGTGGAGCGTTTCTGCAGGAATATGGTGGATCAAGCCCTTGATAATAATCGGATTCCGCTCCGGTTAAGCCTGTGATGGCATCATCGTCTCCTGAATCTATCCAGTCTTTCAGACAATTAATGATTGAAGTGGGTTCGAAATCTTCCGGTAAATCGGTAAGGGGCATTAAACCCCGTAAAAAACGGTCCCATAGTATTCTTTGTGCTTCATTGAATTGATGGCTTTCAGGAAATTTGACCAGAGCATTGACCTGAATTTTGCCGAGTTCATCTATAATTTTCAGGTTAATGTTTCCATCTTCAAAGGAAAGGCTCTGAAGTAAAGTCATTATTTTTTCCGAATCCGCCCAATCTTCCTGTAAGGAATCGGAAATGGAGTCAACCTTATCTTTGACCAGCATGGCCATGGCTGCATGGATACCGGAGGAGGCCATCTGTGAAAGTGTGATTCGATCACGGCTTACGGCCGAAGATACCACGGCAGAGCGTACCTTGCGGTTCAATTCTAATGCTACCGTTACCAGAAGCGTTATAATGGTTATGGTAATAAGAAGCGCCATACCCCGATTGTTTTGTAAAATCTTTAACGGCATTATACAAAAATTATCCGATTTTTTTTCTATATGCCGGAAGAGCCACGATCATCTTAAAGAACATTGAATCTGAATCCTCTCCAATCTCAAGTTCAATGGCGATTGCCTTCGGAGTCGCATACTTAAAATCACTGGATTCGGAGTCCCAGTTGTCATATTCGATTCCCTCTTGGTCATAATATTTAAATGTTAAAGACTTAATATTCCTACACAGTAGAGGATCACTACGTTTTTCTTCAAAGAGTTCATAGGGATACATTTTATCTGAACGTCTGAGTACCAAACGGTCATCATCTTCCGTTTGAACATAATAAACGATTTCAGCGATGCCGGTTTGTGGACTTTTCCCAAAAGGAATGTGGGCAAATGAAGTAAATCTGAGCCTTGAAAAAGAGGTATTACCCGCATCATATGTATCTCCAATAATTCGATAAGGATACGGTGGATCGTTAAAACCCGGTGGCCTGTATTGCGGTTTCAGAGGGACATAGATGGATTGTAAATCAAAAATCATCCGACTGAGGCAATTTTTTGCCGTTTCATAAGTTCTTATCGTTTCAGTAATTGCTTCGTTTTTATTAAATATAGAATGATATGATCCGAAGATCGTTGTTATAACTACGGCAAAAATAAAAATTGCGATCAGGATTTCAAGTAATGTAAAACCTGCAATTAATTTTTTGTTTTCGGTTTCCAATCTATATACTCATACCTTTCATACCTTATTGGGTCTTATCCGGTCCTAAACTTTGTTTAAAGTTAAACCTGTTCCTATTGGGTCTTTATCCGGTTTATTCCTGTACAAATCGGTAAGTTCGAAGTCGATAAATAAATTCGTCAGTGTTATAAGATATCGTGATGTCAATTTTTTTTAAATCGTTTGTAGTATTTCCAGGAAGTTCCGATTCCACGTCATTGATTGAAATATTGTAATTATATTGTGGAAATTTATCCCCGAAATCTCCTGAACCATCCGATAATTCGTCATCTGATTTTGATTCAATTTCGCTGATTTTACTTTGGGCCAAAAACGGAGCCGTTGTATAGAATCTTGCCGTATTTGCCATAACAATGGTTTGAGTATGCATTTTATAGACGCTTACAAGAGCAATCGCCATAATGGAAATCGCCGCCATAACCTCAAGCAACGTAAAACCTGCAGGTGTTGCAAGTAACCGATAAGAAGGATATTTTTTAAATATCTTTTTTTTGATGACCTGTGTCATTAACTTTTTTAGTTTATTTAGCTAATGGATTCCAGCTGTCGGCAAAATGAATTTAATCTTCTAATTCTACGTATTTCTCTTCAATATTAACTTCATAAAGAAACGGCTCAATCAGAAATGATATCTGTTTTTGATCATTTTCCAGGTGGATTATTGCTTTGTCGCAGTAACCTTTCTTGTAAAAATAAATATCAGCCGTTCCCATTGAAATTTTTATATGGTCGGGATACTCCACATCCAGAACTTTTATTTCTTCCGGAAGACGATATGCTTTTTGTTCCGCTTTTTGTTGTTCTTCTTCCGACATGGATTCATATGAAACCCAAAACATGCTTTTATCAATATTTATATGTAAGATATAAGTTTTCTGTTCACCTACGGCACGATCTTTTAAATCATGTACTTTGCCGATAATCCAGCGTGAAGCTTTTTTGTAGTCGTCGGAAAAAATCGTAATTTCAAATCGGGGAATAGAGAAAAAAAGCATAATGCTGATAAGGAAAATTACAACAATCAGCTCAATGAGGGTAAAACCTTTGTTTTCCTTAAAATGCAGTATATCTATCGGCAACTATTCAATTTCCCAATTGTTGATATCCTTGTTCTTTTCGTCGCCGCCCGGTTCACCGTCTGCTCCATATGAAATGATGTCATATTCACCCTGAACACCGGGGCTTAGATAAATATAATCATTTCCCCAGGGATCCTTAGGAAGCTTTCCTTTTTCAAGGTAACCGCCTTTGCGCCATTTTTGGGGTACCGTACCGTTTTCAGGCATTTCAACCAGTGCTTGCAACCCCTGCTCGGTAGACGGATACATGCCGTTATCGAGCTGATATAATTTCAAGGCCGTTTCCAGACTTTCTATCTGCATTTTTGCCTTAAGTTGTTTGGCTTCTTCCGGTCGCCCCATGATTCTGGGGACAATAAGCCCGGCCAAAATTCCTAAAATTACAATAACAACCATCAACTCAATGAGTGTAAATCCCAGATTGTTTGTTTTTACGAGTGCCCCTATTTTTTTCATAATTACTCCATTTATTTTTATTTTATCGACGATTATAAAAATTATGAATATCATATTCAATTTATGAAAGCAAATATCGTGCTATAAAAATGATAACCCGCAATTTCGTCATCTTTTCTTCTTTTGCTTTCCCATTCGATTTAAACTTCCGGTATAGGTCAATCTTTAATAAATGGTATTGTTTTTAACAAAAATTTTGAAGAAAAAGAACCGAGGAAGAATGAAGTATGATTGCTAAAAATTAATTTTGGGGAAGAAAAAGGTGTTTAAGAAAAATTAAATCATTTCTTTTTGCCTTTGTTTCGCATAAAGATCCGGTTTGAACACTGCCAATAAAAGCGAGTTACAGCCTTTAATATCTTTCGATTGGATCTTAGCTTTTTCATTTCTATAAAAGCATCTTGAACAATCCCAGGTGGGAAGATCCTGTTTTGCTGCATCCTCAAGGCATCGGTCATAATATGGACAAAAGACATTTTTCATGGCAGGCAGGAATCTAAAAGTATGAGGTTTTTATTCTAATCATCAAAATGATTGACCACATTTCTTTAGCTTTCCATACTCTTATCGGTTGGGTTGGTGTTATACTTAATTGAATTTTGATTTTTTGATGCTGAATGTAGAATATTTTATTTTTGCAAGCAATAACTCGATTATAGAGCCTTCAGCGATGATATTATTAGTATAGGCGAAGTCTGCCTTGCGGGATTCGGCAGAAAAAAATTTTCCTAAAAAGATATTGACAAACCGCATAAATTTCTCGTAATGCTGCAGTAATTTCTTTTTAGGATAAATGACAAGGCCAAACCTTCCGTAAGGATGGGACGGAAAGCCACGGGTCTTAATAGATAGCCGGGTTGCCTCTTTGAGGTAACTCGGTTTTTTGTTTTATATACAAAATTTTTCACAACATGAGGAGGAGATGTTATGAGGGAAAGGGTTTGGGGTTGGATTCCGCTTGTGGCCGGCCTGGCTTTAATGCTTGGTGTCTGTGCGCAAACCGCTGAGGCTCTGGTGCTGAAGGTGAGCGAAAGTGACAGTTATGTTGAGTACCTGGGTGTTACCGATGTTCTCACCCTACGAAATGCGCCGTTTCGAATTGTTGTGCCCAATAATTGGAACCGCACTCTGCTTGTATATGCTCGGGGAACCGGATCTACAATTATGCTCAATGGGGATGGATCCCCGATTGTGGTTCCAATCGATCCACCCTTTGGGTTTGAAATTTCTTGGTTGCCCAAATTAGGGGTTACACCATTGACAAACGTTCCCAGTTACCCGACAGGGGATAATAAAGATACAGTGGAGCTTGAGGTTGAGCTGCTGAGTCGGGGTTACGCTCTGGCAGCATCAGACTATAAACCCGATCCCCGTCTTTTAAATCCTGATGGAAGCCTTCTAAGCTGGGTCGTGGAAGACGGCATCCATGATACGCTGGCTGTGACATTGCAGGCTAAAGGCATTCTGATGCTAAAACATGGTGCTCTTCCGAATCGTACGATTCTTTGGGGGCGTTCTCAAGGCAGTATAATCGCTTTGAAAATCATCGAGGACAGTCCTTGGTTGTATGATGGAGTTATCACAGGCTCTACGGTAGGCGCCGGGACGCCGAGGACGTGGGATACTGCCATTGGATTTGCCCTGGCCTTTGATGTAACCTTTGGATGGGACGAAAAAAATTGGGGTAGTGTGGGCGGCGGAAATTTACCTGAAAATTTAAGTTTCGAGAGAGATGTTGCCCCAACTTTAAATGATCTATTATCAAACCCAAAAAAGAAAAGCAATTGGCCCCTTTTCGAGTTTATCCGACTCGTAAATGGACTGCCGAAGGAGGGTTTCTATCCTTTTTCTGAACCGAGCTTCGGAAGTTTCAATTGGCTGTATGCAGATATGATGTTTCTGACTGAGGTACGTGCAGATATAGAAAGAGAAGCCAAAGCCGATGGACGCGTGGGGCAGAATATTGACCACGTCTATAGCTTGACTCTTGAGGATAAATATTATTTGAATAATCTGTTTGATATGTTTAAATTAAAAATTAAAGCTGAGGACTTGTTGGAAGAGATGAATCTCCAGACTAATATTGAAGCCGATAAGAAAGCGCGTCAGTATGCGATAGACTTTGCGGATTTTTCCGGGAATATCCAGCGCCCGGTGATCAGTATGCATACGAAAATAGACGGATTGGTGCTGCCTGCCCATGAAAGTGCCTTATATGAAACAGTAGCAGACACCGGCAGATCCGATTTATTTGTGCAAGTTTTTACGGATGGTATCGGTCACTGTGTCTTCACACAGGATCAATGGCTTGAAACCATAAAGGCAATGGAATCTTGGCTCGATACGGGGGTAAAACCGGTTTTTCCAAATGATTTCACGCCTCCAGCCTGGCCTCAACCCCCTCAACCCTAAAAGAACTACATAATATTTATGCACCCGGGAGATCAGATAATCTCCCGGTGCGGTTCGGCTTTTCGCTTCTGCCATAGTCGTTTCTTAGAATGGTTCTGTTATTCAAGTACCTCAAATCCTTCAATCAATCGTTGGAGCTGAAAGTAACTTTCGAACACCTGAGTATAAGCATTAATTACGTTAAACTGGGCTCTTGAAAGATAAAATATCGCATCGAGGATATCTGTTGATGTATTAAGCCCTTGCTTAAAGGCAAGATCTGTTACCCGAAGATTTTCATCCGCTTCGATCCGACTGCTTTCCGCAACTTTCAGGTTATCAAAAGCCACCTGTAAATCCAGCAATGTATTTTTCAACTGTGTTTTCAGGTCATCTTCGAGTTCTATCAAATCAAAATCCGTTTGCCTTTCTTCGAGTTTTGCCTGATTGATGCGGGCATATTTTTTCATTCCATCAAATAGATTGATGGATAAGGCGGCTTCAACGCGAATTTCATCATCATCTAAATGGGAATCACCCCAAAAATAATCATCATAATTTCTGGATTGATACTGCAGGGAAATATCGGCTTTTGGATAAAAAGTAGCCTTTGCGGATTTGATTCGAAAGCCGGCAGCAGTTTTGGCCTTTTTCAGTGCTTCGATTTCACTGCGATTTTTCATCAGTTGCTGTTCATAAAAATGATAATCAGCTTTTTGAGGCAATGTATCAAAAATCAAAAAATCAAGCGATTCTAGCGACAGATCGACACCGGTTTCACGAATCAGATAATTGAGACTTTTGTTTACCTCCGCCATGGATCGTCGGGTATTTTGCTCCGCATTGTCCATTTCCACTTTAATTTTCAGCAGATCATTTTTCTTTAAAATACCGACTTTATATTTTAACTCAACATCCCGATAGCGCTCCCGATAAAGATTTAAGGAATCTTCCGCCACTTTCAGGTTGGCCTTGTCCCGGTATACACTTAGAAACGATTCGGCTACCGCAAGCTGAATATCCTGTTTTACACTTTTTAATGCAAGCTGATCTATTTCTTTCAGAATTTCCGTGGCCTTAAGATCATATTTGTCTTTAAATCCCGAAAATACATTCCAGGCGACGGTGCCATAAGCCGTATCGCTTTCTTTATAGCTATAGGTTAAATTATCGTCATTAAGACGGGTAAAAAGGTAACCGGCATCGACAGATGGTAGAAAATTTCCCTTGGCCTCACGTATCTGTTCCGAGCGTTTTTCAACATCGGCCTGATATCTTCCGACAATATCCCGGTTTGTAACAGCGGCTTTCTGAAGCTCGTCTATGGTATAGCCGTAAGCTGTTGAGGAAATCCACATGAATGCCAAGACAAAGAGTATATTTACTTGTTTCATTATCGCTATTCCTTATGCAATATGAATTTATGTTGCAGGCGCGTCCTGAGAAGCATTGCGGCTTTTCTCAGAACCGATAAAAAATGCCAGCAGTGCTGGGATGACAAAGAGAGTAAAAATGGTTGACAGCGCTAGACCGCCCAGAAGAACGCTACCGATACCCCGATACATTTCACTTCCCGAACCGGTAGAGAGCACCAAGGGAATCAGTCCGCAAATACTGGTGCATGCGCTCATGAATATGGGGCGGATGCGGGTTCGGACCGATTCGGAAATGGCTTGCATTCCCGGTATGCCTTCATAACGGACATTATTTAAGGACTGGTGAACAATCAAAATGGCGTTGTTGACCACGGTTCCGATAAGAATGATAAATCCGAGCATGGTCAAAACATCCAGGGGCTGCGGAGCGATAAAGATATCTACCAACCGAAGGCCGATGAATCCACCGGCTGCCGCTAGCGGTACTGAAAACATGATAATCAGTGGGTAAAAGAAATTTTCAAAAAGCGCGGACATCAGCAAATATGTAATGGCTAGGGCCAAAATAAAATTCCACTGAAGCGCCTGACGAGCTTCAACCAGTTTGTCTGCATTTCCGCCCAGAGTGACTTCCAGTTTACGCAGTTGGTCGGCTTTATCCATCTTTTTTATTATATTTTCAATAGCTTCCATAGCAGATTGTAGTGCCGTAGAACTTGGCGGTGTGACTTCCAGCCGAATATTGCGTTTTTTTTCCAATCGGTCGATTTGGGTCATTCCCTGAATATAATCGATGCGGGCAACATCACCGATGCGAATGAGTTGACCTTGATTGTTAACGATGCTGGAGTTCAAAATATTTTCCGGCGTTTGAGCAATTGCTGATTCCCCGCGGACAACCAGATCAATCTGATAACCCCCATCGGGACGGTAATCATCAATCTTACGACCATTCATCAACACATCTACGTAAATGCCGAGGTCGGATTCGCTCAGTCCGTTTGCAGCCAACTTTCGCCGATCCGGAATGACATTGCATTCGGGATAGGAGATTTCCAGTGAAGGCACCGGGCGAATTTGACTGCCCGGTATGGCCTGACCGATGGCTCCGAAGAGCATGCGCCCGGCCTGAACCATATCGTCGAGATTCTCACCGGAAATGTTGACATCAACTGTGCGCCCTTTTCCCAGACTCGATTCAAAGATACCGGGCTGAATGCTGATACCCAACATTCCGGGAATGGAGCGAATGATACGATTCATTAGGGGGATGATTTCTTTTGCCTCGGTTTCATGTTCATCCGTACATAATGCGCCGAAAAGAGAAATCATATCGGCCGATACATAAAATAAATTTTTGATTTGCGGAATGGCATCTCGCCCGTCCTCTTGGATATAAGGCATCGCTTGATTGTAGATGAACTCACCCACTTCATGACGTTTTTCCGAGCTGTATCCAGGCGGAGGGACCAGAATATTCATGATAAAATTCCGATTTCCTTGGGGTAGATATTCGGCTTTGGGCATCAACCCCCATACGGTTAAAAGGGAAAAAACGGTAAACACAATCACGCAGGAAAGACGGGTAAAAACATTTTTTTGAAAAAAACCGGAAAGGCTCATGATCATGCGAACGACTAACGCACCAAAGGCGTTGACCCATCCCTCTTGTTTTTGCCTTTTTACGCCGGAATTTTTATAGAAAAGATGCATGACGGTAGGAATCAGCGTGACGGATACCGCCAGGCTAATGATAATGGAAAAGGTAATAGCAATGGCGATATCTCGGAAAAGCTGACCGGCTTCCTCTTGCATGAAAATAACCGGCAAAAATACGGCCACAGTTGTCAGTGTCGATGCCAGCACTGCACCATAAACTTCCTTGGTTCCGCCATATACGGCCTCAAAGATGTTTTTTTTCATTTTACGGTGCCGGTCAATGTTTTCCAAAACAACGATTGAATTATCAACCAGCATTCCGACCGCAAAGGAAATTCCGGCCAGGCTGACTACATTGATGTTACGGTGAAACAGCCACAGAAAGATAAAGGTGCCGACCGCCGATACCGGAATGGCAAGTGCTGTGGTCAAGGTCGATCGAGTACTTCTTAAAAACAGTAACAGGACCGTAACGGCCAAAAGCCCGCCAAGCAGCACATTTTGTTTGACGATACGGATCGATTTTAGAATATAGTGCGATTCATCATGAATCCATTTGATATAAAGATTCTTTTCAGACAGTACTTCGGTATTGAGCCGGTCCACGACCGCACGGATTTTTTCGACTATTTCCAGCACGTTTGCACCCTGCTGCCGTTTGACGCCGATAACAATGCTGTCTGATCCGTCATCCATGACCGAAACGAATTGGGGCTCATATCCGATTCGGGTCGTGGCGATATCTCTCAAGTAAATTCGCTTGATGCCGTCGTTAAAAATCACGACATCCAAGGGATCATTTTGATTTTGAAACTTTGTGGCGGTTCTGATGCGGTAGTTTTTCTGATCGATACCTAAATTACCGGCTGATGTATCACTGTTGGCAGGACCGACTTTGTCGATAACTTCTTTGATGGCGATATTATGCCGTGCCATTTTTTCCGGGTCCAGAACAATTTCAAGTTGCTGCGCGGTGCCTCCGAAAACCAGTAATGAAGCCACGCCGTCGACTCGTTCGATATACTGGCGAATTTCATTTTCGAAAAAGGTTTGATATTTTTTAATTTCTGTCGGATCACCGGATTTCATCTTCAGTTGCATCCAGATAATTGGCTGGTTGGCCGCTCCCGTACTTCTCAGGACCGGTTTTTCAACATTATCCGGATAACTCCAGACTTCATCCAGTTTATTCGATACCCGTAGCATGGCCGTGTCAATATCCGTTTCGAGCCCGAAAGTGAGCGTAATTTTGGCAAAATCGTTATAGGAAGAACTTTCCATTTTTTTTAAATTTTGAAGGCTTTTAAGTTTATCTTCCTGTTCTTCTACGATTTCACTTTCGATTTCACTCGGGGATGCCCCGCGCCAAAATGTATATACTTCGATTTGAGGTAGTTCCGTATCCGGGGCCAGTTGCACCGGAAGGCGATATAAACCGATGATACCGAAGAGAACGATCAGAATCACCCCCACGGTTATCGTGACCGGCTTACTGATAGCATATTTTATAAAATCCATTACTTAATTTCCTCAATAGGGATGCATGAAAATCGATATTTATTATCAAAACAAAGAACTTGGAATTTTATGGCCCTATCCTTATCATCAACCGCCTTTGCTTGAGGTCGTCTTATCGGTTGCTACGGCAGGTTGGTCCGGTCGGAGACGTTGGTTGCCGTCGGTTACGACCATCATTCCTTTTTTAAGCTGCGGACTTTCCACGCCGGCATATTTTCCCATATAGGTTAACACGTTGATCGGCAACATCGCGGCTTTATCATCTTTAAGCGTAAAAACAAACTGTTTTCCCTGAAAACTGACCAATGCATCTCTGGAGATTAGTTTCATTTGTTTCTTTTGGCTGGTGGGAACCCTTACCGATGCCGATAGGTTTTCAATCGCCGTTTCCATGTGAGGCAGACGGATTTTGAGCATAATATTTTTGGTTTTGGGATCGGCAACCGGCACAATTCCGTTGACATGGCCGGTAACGGTTTTGCCGAAAGCATGCAGATCTATATCCAGCGTATCCCCTTTTTGGGAAAAGATCATTAGTTCTTCGGCAATCGGTACCTTGACGAAAATATCGGTCACTGAACCAATGCGGCAAAGCGCCGTACCGGGTGAGACCCAGTTGCCGATATCGATATGTTTTTCTAGAATAATCCCTTTAAAAGGTGCCCGGATAACACTTTTATTTTTTTTGAGTTGAGCGATATCCAGTTTTTTTTCCAATGCTTTTTTTTGCTGGATCAGATCTCGACGGGTAAATTTAAGATCGTCATAATCCTTTTCGCTGGCGGCTTCCTGGCAAAAAAGGGTTTCATAACGCTTAAGATCCTTATCCGCTTTTTCAATATGAACATCGATTTGGATCATTCGGGTTTGTATTTCTTCAATATCTTTATCAATAAAATCGGTATTGAAATTGACCAAAATGTCGTCTTCGCAGACTCGGTCTCCTTCTTTAAATCGCACCGATTCGACTCGACCCGAAACTTCCGGCGATAGATTGCTGACCTTTTCAAAATACACTATGCCCACAATGGGTGTATTTTCGGCCACCATTTTCTCAACAACCGGCTCCACGACCACTTTTGCCGGAGGCGCAGCCGGACTGTCGCCAAAAGCGGCAGGAATTGTCGGCATTAAAGTTACAACCATTGTGATAAGCATTGTTTTTAAATCAAATTTTCGGTTGTAAGATTTCATGATGTTTTAATTCTCCTTGGTATATACAGGTGTTGATAGGTTATTCTTAGAACTCTTAACCTTAGATAGCCCCCCCCTTAAACCGGAAGTGATAAATTCAACCATCTGAATGAGGACTTCTTCTCTATTGATCGCGATGCCGTAATAGCGTTTTACGTTTTCCATCTGCCAGGCATGGAAAATTCCAGCGGATGTGTTCATCATAAACGATAAACGAATAAGCACAATATCGTGCGAAATTTCCGGCAGAGCTTTTAAAAGGGCTTGTCCAAAACGATCGATAACTGGCTTGAGCATATCCCGGACCTGACTTTGGAAACGATCGAAATCTTTAAACGGCCTGCCGAGTTTAAGGAAAATTTGTCTGTGGTGAGGGTAGGTTTCAACAAATTCCAGCAAAGGGGCCACATAACAACGGACAATGATTTCAAGGGGTGGGCCTTGTTTCCCCGCTTGAGTTTCGGCCTGAGTCAGAAGCCGAAGCTGAGATTCTCCTACCGGTTGCACAAACCGAGCGAATATTGCATCAACAAGATTTTGTTTTGAACCGAAATGGTAATTGACGGCCGCTAAATTGACATGGGCCTCTTCGGTGATCATGCGCATTGAAGTTTTTTCCGCCCCATACTTTAGTATCAGTTTTTCAGCAGCGTTCAAAATTTTTGTTTTTGTATCGGCCATATTTGTTTGTTTTCGTTTATCCGTTTTTTCAGGGATAGTGTTTGATTTGGAGATTAGGAATACGCTTAAATGAATTATAAAACAAAAATTTAAACATTGTTTTAATTAATGTCAACAAAGATTCCTCGATTTGTTTTCTTTTAAATTGAGATGGGATTGATAGGGTATCTTCAACTGCTATCGGAATCACTAATGGGCTGCATAAGTTTTTTAAACAGGTTTTGACATCTGGAAATGTTTTTTGATCGATCTCGAAGGCTGGTGCGCGGCGGCATTTGAAGCGTCCAGCTGGGGAGGAGAACATCGATGGGAGAAAATTGCATCAATCAAATTGAAAGGCGACGGAAACGGAGTTTTTCTTAAGATTCTTAGGCATGGAAAAACCTATTCCAACCCATTGGTCTGAAGTTTTAATTTCAGCAGGAGACCCGGGAAAGGCATTTTTATTAAAATTGCAGGCATTGGATTCGATAGCATAAAGTTTGCCGTCTTTCGAACCGGTATAGACATAAACGGTGTTGTTTGAGCTGACGGAAGGAGAACCGAGAATCCTATTGTCTGTATAAAATTCCCATTTGGGTGTCCCATTCGGATTAATGGCCGAAAGCCTGCCTGTATACGAGCTTATGTATATGGTTCCGTCCGCCCCGACGACAGGAGATGAGAATACTTTGTTATCTGTATCAAATGTCCACTTTTGGGCACCATCGGGCCCGATAGCATAAAGTCTGCCGGTGTTTGAACAAAGATAGATCGTATCGTTTGTGCCGATGGCCGGAGAAGAGCAGATATAACAATCGGTATCAAAAATCCACTTGAGAGTTCCGTTTGATTTCAAAGCATAAAGTTTTTTGCCGTATGCGCTGAAATAGATTGTGCCGTCTGCCCCGATAGCCGGCGTTGCGTCGAGATAACTCTCTGCTTCAAATCCCTTAAAGACCCACTTTAGTTTACCGGCCGGATTGATGGCCGAAAGCTTGCCCCATGAGACAAC
The DNA here is from genome assembly GCA_016931455.1 of Desulfobacterales bacterium. Taxonomy (GTDB): domain Bacteria; phylum Desulfobacterota; class Desulfobacteria; order Desulfobacterales; family JAHDSC01; genus JAFGES01. Next base: position 135,887 of record JAFGES010000129.1, read on the forward strand.
ATAGACAGTACCGTGGCACCCGATGACGGGAGTGGCACTGATATAAGAACCGGTATCAAACATCCACTTCAGGTGTCCATTTGGATTGAGCGCATAAAGTTTTTTGCCGTATGAACCAAAATAGATCGTGCCGTCCGCCCCGATGGCAGGCGATGATTCCAGGTAATTTGCAACCTCGAATCCATCAAAAATCCACTTCAGTTTGCCCTTTGAATTGATAGCTGAAAGCTTATTCCATGAGACAACATAAACGGTGCCGTCTGTCCCAATAGCAGGTGAAGCCCAAACGCTGCCTGTTTGGTCCGCCTTCCATTTAAGTGTTCCATCCGCTTTAATGGCATAGAGGTTTCCATTCCATAAACTGGCATAGATGGTACCGTCAGGAGCAATTGAAGATGCAAAGTTGGAAATGTTACCAATTTCAAATGACCATTTTAGTGTTCCCGGTGCCTGTGCAAGAGCATGAATGGTAGACAAGGATAGAATAAAAAGCGTAAACCCTGTTGCAAGAAAATTCGGGCATAATTTGCTTAATGACAACATATCGCACCTTTATGCTTTTTCCTGTATAGAGGTATATAATCCTCTAATTTTGACTGCTTTATGGGGTTGCGTAAAAGAATGAGGTCAGATAAAGTGATACTATTATTATACCTTATAATTACTTTGTCTATGAGTGAAACTGCTTATTTTAATAGGGGAAAATCCCAACCCCGTTTTTTTATCCCATAAGTTTATCTTCTGTTTTTAATCGGTTCATCAATTAAAGGCACTACCTCTGCTTTGTTCGAGTATAATTTTACTTGTATTTTATTTGAAATGATTGACAATTGGGTCTAATCTTGCAAAATTTATATTGGTAAGTTGATTGAATCCTTCTTAATTTGCTATAAATCAAAAATCCATGCGAAAATGAGAAAGGGTTCAAAAGACCAAAAGTTTTAGGCGGAATATGTTTTCGTTTTTGCCTTAATTCACGCAACCACCTATTTTCAGAGGGAAAGCCATGTGGTACTTTGAAACAAGAATCGGCGTCTTCCAGATATATGCGAAATCAGAACAACCCGAAAAATACCAGCTATATATCGACAATATCCATCTGGCTGATTACGATTCGCCCGAAGCCGCTGCGGATGATGTTTTTAAACGATCTACCGGCTGGGATGAGTGGGACTTTTTATCTTCCGAAGAACCTCCGGTCGATCTTATGGCCTGGTCGGAAGGAAAGCCTTTTAAAGAATAAGGGTGTAAAATTTACCTATGAGAAATTTTATAAAAGTCATGAAGGCGCTTTCGGATCCGAATCGCGTCAAGATTCTGAAATTATTGCAGCGCAGGACCATGTGTGTTTGTGAATTACAATGTGCCTTGGACCTAGCACAACCGACCGTATCGAAGCATTTGAAAATACTGGAAGATACAGGACTTGTTGATTTTGAAAAAGAGGGATTATGGGTGAACTATTTTCTTTCAAACGGAAAAAGCAGTCCTTATGCAGCCAGCTTTTTAGGAAATTTGAAACACTGGTTGGAAGACGACCCTGAAATTGCCAAATTGACCGAGAAGGCTTTGTTTTGCGATCGAGAAAAAATATGTGGGAGGTAAATTTTTTTTTTTGACTATATTGTTATACGAAAATGTAGTTTCTATATTAGGTCTATTCCCTATTTAGCCTTATTTGAAATAGGTTTTAGGCGGAGACGAAAGTGTTTTATCCGGTCCCCCAAAAGTGAAATGAAGAAGCCCCCGGCGGAGACCATAATAATGGTTGCCCCGCATGTCAAATTATAGGTATAGGAGAGCCAGAGTCCGACCAGAGTAAACAGCAGATTTAATAAAACGGAAAAGAATATCATCTTTTGAAGAGAACCTGCGTACTTTTCTGCGATATAGGGCGAAATCGTAAGCAAAGCAATTACCAAAATGAGCCCAACGACTCGAATGAGCATCACGACGGATAAGGCGATCATTCCGATCAGCAGGAAGTAGAGAAACTTTATCGGTACCCCACGCAGCTGTGCAAATTCCGCATCATAAGACAGGGCTAAAAAATCCTTGTAAAAATAACTTGCAACCAAAACAATCAAAGCGCCTAAGCCCAGCATCAGCCATAGATCACTTTGGGATACCGTTAGAATGCTGCCGAATAAATAACTCATCAAATCGACATGATATCCGGGTGTCAGATCTAAGAGCAGCACCCCCATTGCCATACCCACAGCCCAAAGCACACCGATGAACGTATCAGACCGATTTTTGGCGTTTAACATGATCGCCGCCATGAGCAGAGCGACAAAAATTGTAAAAGATAAAGTGCAGGCCAAGTAATTCAGCCCGAAGAAAAAAGCAAGCCCGATTCCGCCATATGCTGCATGAGCAATCCCACCGGCAAGAAAAACAATCCGGTTAACAACCACAAATGTTCCGATAATACCACATACTACGCCGGCAACCACACCCGCCAAGATCGCGTTTCGTATAAATTCAAACTGGAGTGCATCGAACATACTAGTGTTCCTCGTGTTTACGCAAAACGCGATGGGGTATACCGTGGGCAATAAGTTCAACCGGACAATGATATGCCATTTCAAGCATTTCGTCCGTGATTTCAGCCGCGGCATGAAAATGGACACGTTGATTCACACAGGCCACCGCTTTAATATAGCTGGAGAGCACCATGAAATCATGACTGACAACTAAAATGGTGATGCTCTTGTTCAAATCCTTTAAAAGTGAGAAAATTTCTGTTTGACCTTTTGTATCTACATTGGCAATAGGTTCATCTAAAAAAAGAATTTCCGGCTCTACGGCAAGTGCCCGGGCAATAAATGCCCTCTGTCGCTGTCCGCCGGAAAGTTGTTTTATACGTTCGTTTCGATATTGCCACATGCCTAATTTTTCTAAAGCATTTTGAACGATTATATGGTCTTTGCGTGAATATCTAACCCACCCTTGACGAGGATGCAGCCTTCCCATGAGCACGACATCATGAACCGATATTGGAAAGTTGGTATTGATTCTGACATCCTGAGGTACATAACCGATAAGATGTGCAACTTGCTTAGGCTTTTGACCGAAAATAAGTACTTTGCCGTGTTCGGTTTTTAAAAGCCCCAGCATTAGTTTAATCAGAGTTGTTTTTCCGCCACCGTTGGGACCGATCAAGGCAAGAAACTCATTTGGATAGATGGTCAGATTGACCGCTTTCAGGACAAGGTGCTTGTTAAAAGCAAACCAGAGATCCTTTATCTCGATTACAGGCGTTCGCAAAGTTACCCTACCTCAAAGCAGTTTTAAACATTGCTGCAAGCCGGCGCAAATTATCCGCCCATTGTGGTGCGAGAGGATCAGCGAATGCAATTTGCCCACCAATGCCGTTTGCAATAACCTGAGCACTTTTCGTAGAATACTGAGGGGCTACAAAAATAGTTTTTATGTCTTCTTCTTTAGCTTGTCGTATCAGGCGTTGAAGATCTGCAGGTTTGGGCTCTTTACCTTCAATTTCGATCGGGACCTGTTTAAGGTCGTATGCGTGGGCAAAATAACCCCAGGCCGGGTGAAACACCATAAATCCCATTCTTCGTTTTTTTCCCAAAAATAGAGCTCTGAGTTCGGCATCAAGGTCAACTAGTTCCAAAATGAATTTTTTATAATTTTCTTCATATGCCAAACGTTGAAGGGGATCAGCAGCAATCAGAGCATTTAAAATATTTCTAGCCTGAATCATTACCAATGGCGGTGATTGCCACACATGTGGATCTTTGATTCCGTTTGGATGATTCGAGCGCATGCTTTTTTTTTCGATACCGTCTTCGATATGGATAATTTGCATTTGAGGGCTGGAGGCAGCGATTTTCGGTAGCCAAATAGTTTCAAAGGGAACACCGATCGCAAAATAAATTCGGGTCCGAGAAAGAGCGACCATCTGTTTGGGCTTGGGTTCATAGATAGCCGGGCTGGCGCCGGGCTCGACCATTACCGACACCTCTACATAGTTACCACCAATTTTTTCTAGGAAATATTTTTGTGGAACAATACTCACAAAAACCGGAATGGATTTTGACGCACTTGAAACCGCCGCTTGAAGGAAAACGATTGAGCAGATAATCAATAGTGATTGATTGTAAAACCGTTTTATGCACTTAACGTTTTTATGCGGTGTCATTCAAAAATCTCCTGATTGTCATCCGCATCCATCCATGCGGGAAAAGAAGTTCTGTATTCTTGTAATATCGAATAAGATAGCGTGGCCGTATAGGTACAAGCTTCATCACTTTTTTGGAAAATAATCTTTCCAAGTGGATCAATGATTGAAGAATCACCGCTATACCTATTGCCTTTTCCGTCCATCCCTACCCGGTTAACTCCAATCACGTAACATTGATTTTCAACCGCCCTGGCCTGAAGCAGTATTTTCCAGTGCGCAGACCGCCTTGCGGGCCAATTGGCAACAAAAATTGCGATATCGTATAAGTTGCCCCGATTTCTCAACCAGATCGGAAAACGTAAATCATAGCAAATAAATGGTTTGATTTTCCAGCCATTTAATTCAACAGTGATAGATTTATCACCAGCGCTATAAAACTGATTTTCATCCGACATACGAAAAAGATGCTTTTTATCATATGTGAAAATTTTTCCACTCGGCTTAGCCCAAATCAATCGATTATAATATTTATGATTTTTTTTAAAAATCAGACTTCCGACGATATCCGTTTTTTTTTGCAAGGATTTTTGCTGAATCCAATTGATTGATGTCCCATGAATATCCTCGGCAAGTTTTTCGACATTCATGCTGAAGCCGGTATTAAACATTTCCGGCAAAACGATGAGATCGGTTTCCTCCTGAATGCGATCAATTTCATCATTAAAAAAAGCCAGATTTGATTGAACATTTTCCCAAACCAAATCGGTCTGAATCAGAGTTGTTTTTAAATCCGTTATCATCTATCAATAGTTTTTCTAATTTTATCTTATTTCTTTTTTAAACTCAAAGATTTAAAAAATCAGCCGGCTATCTCTTCTGCCCATCGAGAAAACCGGCTATTGTTAAAAACTTATTTTTTAACCTTTTATTTCATTGATCTTGTCTGTAAGTTCAGGGATAAAATCAAGTAGATCCTGTACCACCCCAACGTCTGCGATCTGAAAAATGGGAGCCTTTGGATTTTTGTTGACTGCGACAATAAAAGGTGCGCCTTTGATTCCGCCCAAATGTTGGAAGGATCCACTGATGCCCAAAGCAATATAGACTTTCGGCTTGACGGTTTGCCCTGAAGTTCCGACCTGACGAGATTTTTCCATCCACTTTGCATCTACGATCGGCCGAGAACATGAAACATCGCCTCCTAAAGCTTCAGCCAGGTCAAATACGATTTCCAGGTTATCCTCATCCTCGATACCACGACCTACGGAAATGAGGATTTCAGACTTTGTGATATCGACTTCACCTACTTCCGCTTCAACTATTTCCAGAAATCGGCGAGCAACTCTTGGAATACCTTCTTGAAAGGCCTCATTGGTTTTATCGATAATGCTGCCGTTGAATGTCTTGCTTTCATCGGCCTTGAAAGCCCCTGGGCGAACCGTAATGATGATCCCCTTTGAAATATCGCAAAGGACATGTGTGCTGACCTGTCCGCTGTATTCCTGGCGAACAGTTTTGAGCTTTCCTTTTTCGATACCTTCAAAATCAACTACATCCGCTAAATAGGCGGTGTCAAGTTTGATGGATAGACCGGGTGTAAGATCCATTCCAAAGGTATTATTTGGAAACAGAACGATGCTTCCGCTCGGCAAAATACCGGTCAGTATAGGTCGAATCAATTCGGCGTCCGGATAAGCAAGCGCTTCGTTATCAATTTTCCAAACCTCTTGAAAAGAAGCCGCTATTTGATTGCAGACCGTGTCAAGCTGCGGTCCGCTCCCTGCTACCAACGCAATCAATTTGGCGTCCGGATCTATTTTATGAGCAGCGGAAATCATTTCAATGGCGGTGTCATCAGCAATCCCTTCCTTATGAATAATATATGCAATAACCTCTCGGGCCATTATTTGATACCTCCTTTTGATTTCAACAGTTCGACCAACTGCTCTACGATTTCATCGGTACTTCCTTCTAATATTTCAGCACCTTCACCCAGATCAGGTACAAAATAATCCACTTTTTGTACTTTGGCTCCGGTATGTCCGACGGCTTCAGGTGAAATGCCGAGTTCTTTTGCCCCGTGAATGGGAAGTTCTGCCGATGCTACTTTTCTGATGCCTCGAATCCCGACGTAGCGTGGTTCATTAATGCCGGTTTGAATCGAAAGGACACAGGGAAGATTTATTTCATGTATTTCCTGATTACCGCCTTCAATTTCACGGCCCACTTTGATCTTTTGGTTATCGATCACTTCAAGATAATTGACCAACGATGCATAAGGCCAATCAAGCATTGCGGCTAGCATACCTCCGACTTGCCCCGCTCCATCATCGGCTTGTGCGCCGGTTAATATGAGGTCGTATTTGCCTTTATCAACTTCGGCTTTGATAATGCTTGCAATTGCTCTACCATCAGCACCTTCAAACACCTTATCGGAAAGGAGTATACCCCTATCCGCCCCCATAGCCATTTCTCTTCTGATAACTTCTTCCGCATCATCGTCACCCACGGAAACCACGGTAATAGACCCCCCGATCTTGTCGCGAATCTGAATGGCCTCCTCAACAGCATAGTTGTCCCATTCGTTTACTGAGTAAACAAGGTCACCGCGTTCAATGTCCGTACCATCACTATTGACTTCAATCTCATTTTCCGAGGTGTCAGGAACCCTCTTAACGCATACTAAAATCTCCATATTCATCCTCCCGATCATTATTTTATAATCAGTCAACAGGTTTCGGTTTTAGTGCAAGTCATCCTCTGCCTGTTTTTTTCTATTTTTAAGATTTTACCCGACGATCATGTGGCGATCAATCAGTTCAACAAGATCAATTACCTCCATTTTGCCTTCAAGTCCGCTGGTTTTAATGGCATCTTCAATATTAACCATGCAAAATGGGCATGCGGTGACGATCACGGTTGCGCCGGCTTTTTTGGCCATTTCAACTCTCATTTGGCCCATTCGTTTTTCCTCAATCGGTTCATAAAAAAGCATTAGTCCGCCGCCGCCGCAACAAAAAGAACGATCTCTGCACTTGAGCATCTCAACTCTTTTGATATCAGGAATAGCATCGATTACATTACGAGGGATATCATAGATGTCATTATGACGACCCAGATAACACGGATCATGATACGTATAAACCGCCTCGGTGTCTTCAACCCCCTTTAGTTGGATTTTTCCGGCATTGATGTTGCGTGCAATCAATTGGCTGATATGTTCCACAGGCGCAATGCCGATATAGTCGTTTTTCAGCGCATTAAAGGCATGTGGGTCGGAAGTAACAATGCGTTTAACCCGGGATTTTATGATTGCCTCAGTATTGCTGTTTTTCAATTCCATAAAAAGCATCTCTTCTCCGAACCGTCTGACCTCATGCCCACTATCTTTTTCATTAGGGCCTAATATGCCGAAATCGATTTCAGCGGCCTGTAGAATCCGGGCAGTTGCTTTGCCGATTTCTTGAATTCGATCATCATAAGAAGTAATGCTGTCGGCAAAATACAGCACATCAGCAGTCTCTTTATTTTTGAGTATCTTAACCGGCGTCTTCAGCTCCGCATCTTTAGCCCAGTCTGCTCGTTTGCGCTCCATTTTACCATAAGGATTTCCGCGTTTTTCAAGTGCTCGCAGCGGTTTTTGCAAAGATTGCGGTACGGTCCCTTCATCGACCATGCCGCGCCTTAAATCAACGATTTTATCGATGTATTCAATCAGAAGGGGGCATTCCGCTTCGCAGGCTCCACAGGTGGTGCAAGACCAGATTTCATCTTCACTCAGCACATTGCCGATCAAAGGCTGACTTACGGCCATTTCTCCCCGTAGAGGATACGCCTCAAAAGAATAATCACGGCATTTCAATGAGATAAATCTGGGCGATAAGGGGCGCCCCACTGCGTTGGCCGGGCATTGATCCGAACACCTGCCGCAATCTGCACATGTATAAAAATCAAGGATGTGCTTCCAAGTAAAATCTTCAAGTTTTTTAACACCAAAATTTTCAAGTGCTTCAACATCTTCTTCCTCAACACCCCACCGCACGGGTTTAACCATGCCTTTGTTGAGTTTCATAAAAAAAACGTTCGGCAAAGATGTGATCACATGAAAATGCTTACCCAGCGGTAGAAAGCACAAGAAAAAAAAGAAGATAATATCATGCGTAAAATATGCGCTCAAATGAATTGTTTGAAGCTGCTCTACCGGTACTGCTCGTAATATGTTGACAACAAACCATGTGCCGGTTCCGGGTATGAATATTTCCGTCTCCATCCCTTCTTGAAGTTGAGCGGCGGCAAGACTTCCTTCAAAAAACATATCACCTATCATCAACCCGGAAATAAGCAAAAGTACGAAAATTGCTTCCCAAGTGTGGTCTTTTTTACCGTACCGGGGCGGGACAGCGTATCTTTCCGGTTTAAAAATTCCCCTTCGCACCATTGCTACAATACATGTGCCAAGGACAAAGGTGGCTGCACAGTCCTTTAAAAGATTGTAGACTTTTCCCATGCTGCCCCCAAATCCGGGTAAGGCAAAACCATCAGCAATTCCCATTATCACGAGCGTAATCGATCGAAATGACAGAATCAAAAAACCGGCAAAAATAAGGATATGGATAACTCCGGCCATCTGATAGCGGGGTTGACGGTACTGCCCAATAGCGTATTTGAACATGTTTGCAACACGTTCCTTTACACGGTCACAACGGGGGTCCGGCTTTGCTTTTACAATGGGTGCAAGGCGTTTTGCAATAATGTAAGTAAACACCGCAGTCCCGACAATTGGTATTAAAATAGAAAAAATCACCGCGGGAATTCCTATCACAAAAGCTTTGGCTGGGGAAATCAGAACTGTCTCCATTGTTTCCTTTCCTTTAGATTTTATTAATTAATTCGTTAACAAAAACGAAAATCACATCGTCGCAGATATGCTATCATATGATTATCTGCTTATTTTTACGTTAAATTTTACACTTCATGATGTCCAAAGACCACGAAAGTGTGATATGAAATAAATGACATTTTGGACAATTTCGGCTTTCACATACCATGGAAGGCGGTTTTGAACAACTAAATTAAAAAGTTATTACAGTTTGTATCTCTTATTTTGATTAAATGCGTCATACATTTTGATATCAAAATACAAAAGGCATTTCGTCCTGAGAAGAACGGAATGCCTTTTGTATTTAATGCTAAAAAATGTTTTGCAGTGTGCTACAATGTTTATAACATTCTTTGCTTCAGGTCCTCGTTTGCTTTATTCGATCTCTTTTATCAATCCATATCAATACTTCTAAGACAAATTTGCCTTCATTTCGGCCTACTTTAGAAAATTTTTTATTGTTGCTTCTTCTTTTAATTTTGCAAGGTATGAGCTGACTTCCGTTTGAACTTTTTCGCGTTTTAAATGTTGATTGATTTTATCCTTGATCGTGTCATAATTAATTGTGTTTTCGGCTTTCTTGTCGACAACTTTAATAAGATGGTATCCAAAAGGGGTTTCAACAATATCGCTGACTTCTCCTGGTTTTAAAGCAAAAGCCGCATCTTCAAAAGGCTTTACCATGGCTCCGCGTCTGAAATAGCCAAGGTCTCCTCCCTTGGCACTACTGGGGCACTCGGAGAATTCTTTAGCCAGGGCATCGAAATCCTTGCCTTTTTGCAATTGTTGCTGAATTTCTCGGATTTTATTCCGCGTCTCCGTTTTTTTGGCCTCATTTGCGCCGGATTCCACCTTAATCAAAATATGGCTGGCCTGCACCTGCTCCGGTTGTTTAAAATATTCCGGATGCTCATTATAATAAGTTTCGCTTTCTTTTGCGGAAATCGTAATTTTCTGAGCAAATTGTTTGTCGATGAATTGTTGAATGGCCAAATTCTGTTCGAATTGCAATCGAATGTCTGCTTCCGAAAGGTTCATCTTGCCTAAGGCGCTTTTGAATTCAGTTTCATTAGGAAACTGTTCTTTCAGCCTGTTTACCTGGGCATCGATTGATGCCGCTTCTATTTTGATTTTCTTTTTTTGACTTTCCTGATAAAGTAGGTTACGATCGATTAGTTTCTTGAGGACTTCGTTTTTAAGTTCTGCAAGTTGAGCATCATTGAGTGATTTTTCCCTATTAGCAAAGCGTCTTTGAACATCCAGCTCTCGATTTAAATCTTTCAGCGTAATTGCGGATCCATTCACCTCGGCAACTTTAACAATTGTACCTTGATCTTTTCCGGCCGATGAAGGCAATGGGATCATTACCAGAGTAATAGCCGCCACAAACGTCAAAAACCATTTCCCGTATTTTAAATTCATTTAATTTTCCCTTTCTCGGTTAATAAAAATGCCAACTTCGGCCTATTATTATTTTTTTAAACAGAAATTCTTCAATAGACCGTATCGTCATCATGAATCCATTAAAGAGTCAAACACATAACACTTTACAATTTAAGTATGCAAATATTATTTATTGTATCTACTTTAAAAAAATTGAAACTTGATGTATAAAAAAATTTTAGAAATCTTAATTCTCATGTTCGTTATTTTTTGTGAAAGTGATGAATATACTCTTAACAAATGACGATGGCATCCAGGCTGAAGGTCTATGGGCTCTTTTTCGAAGATTTGCTCCAAAACATTTCGTGACTGTGGTCGCTCCGGATCGTGAGCGTAGTGCGGTTGGGCATGGAATAACCCTGCACAAACCATTGCGCGCCGACCGAGTCAACGTCAGCCCCGGATACTTTGGATATGCCGTCAACGGTACTCCTGCGGATTGCATCAAGCTGGGCTTGCTCGAAATACTAGATTCTAAACCGGACATTGTTATTTCCGGAATTAATCCGGGAGCAAACGTTGGGGTAAACATTAACTATTCCGGGACGGTATCAGCCGCCAAGGAAGCTTGTTTATACGGTATACCGGCGATAGCGGTTTCCATATATGGGTATGAAATTGATAATTATGATGACGATGCGGCTTTCATCGAAGCACTGACGGATGAAGTCGGTGAGAAAGGACTGCCTTTCGGAACATTTTTAAATGTAAATATTCCTAATATTCCTATGGAAGAAATCGCCGGTGTCTGGGTAAGTAAACAGGGGATTACACTTTTTTCCGAATATTTTGAAAAAAGAGTTGATCCTCGTAACCGTACCTATTACTGGCAAGGATGCGATTCACAGACCTTTGAAAAAAATCCGGATATTGATGGAGCGGTCGTTTGCCGGAATTTTATTTCTATAACACCGATCAAATGCGATATGACGGATTATAAGATGCTTGAGGATTTAAGGCATTGGAATATAACCAAGGAATTAAGGGCAAAAGATTGAGAGGCAGGATGAAAACACAGTTTGTAAAGGATTTAAAGGCCGGTGATTCGGTCGATGACATGTTTGCCCTAACTGAAAAAAATTTGGCTCAAAAAAAAGACGGAAACAATTTTATAAATGTCGTTCTTTCTGATAAGACCGGAAGTATCAAAGGGGTGGTGTGGGATAATGTCGATGCTTTATCCCAAACCGTATCATCCGGTGATCCGGTTCAAATCGAAGGTATTGTTTCCGAATACAGAGGCGTGCTTCAACTTGTCATCAAAAAAATGGCGGCGTGTTCTTTGGAGGCTCTTGATCCATTAGATTTTATACCGGCAACCCGTCGTGATATTGATGCCATGTTCGAACGTATTTTAAGCTTGACGGCTTCCATTGAAATCCCTTATCTAAAAAAACTTCTTGATATGTTCTGGAGTGATACCGAAGTTGTCCAAAAATTTAAAATCGCCCCGGCTGCAAAAAAAATGCATCATGCTTACTTGGGTGGATTACTTGAACACTCTTTGTCAATGGCGCTTTTGGTAGACAAAATCGCCGGGCATTTTAGCGGTCTCAACAGAGATCTGCTGCTAACGGGTGCCATCTTGCATGATATCGGCAAAATAAGAGAATTTGAATACAAATTCAGCATCGATTATACTGTCGCCGGCAGGTTGCTGAACCATATTGTGATTGGAATTCAGATGATTGAACAAAAACTCCTTGACATCCAAGACTTTCCCGAAGAAGAAGCGTACTTGCTCAAACATTTGATTGTCAGCCATCACGGAAGCCGAGAATTTGGTTCACCCGAGCCACCGAAGACCATTGAGGCGGTTTTATTGAACTATATTGATGAAATTGATGCCAAGGTTACCGGTATCCGTGATTTTATATCCACCCAAGACCCTACTGAGACTTGGACGTCTTACCATAGGCTTCTGGAGCGGTATTTTTACATAGGGAAAAACAAAGAACAATCGGACGCTTAAATGTTTATCACTTTTGAAGGAATAGAGGGTTCGGGCAAAACCACTCAAATGATACCTATCATTGAATTTATGCAGGGCAAAGGGTATGAATGCGTCCTGACGAGAGAACCGGGCGGCACTCGCATAGGAGAAAAAATACGAGCCATCCTGCTTGACCCTGAAAGCACGGACATGGATCCAATGACCGAACTGCTTTTATATATGGCGGATCGGGCCCAACATCTCAAAAAGTTTATTTGCCCTTCCATATCAGCCGGCAAAACTGTTTTATGTGACCGTTACTACGATGCGACAATGGTATATCAGGGTTTCGCAAGGGGGCTTGGAATTGAGGTGATCCATAAATTACATCAATTGATTTTTGAAGATTTCAAGCCGGATCTTACCATTCTTCTGGATCTGCCTCCGGAAATCGGCCTGATGCGTGCTTTGAAACAGATCGAAAATGGAGCAAGGATGGGACAGGAAGCCCGTTTTGAAAAAGAAACACTTGCTTTCCATGAAAAAGTAAGAGTCGGTTACCTCGAACTTGCACGCCTTGAACCCGCCCGATTTCGAGTTATCGACGCTTCTATGGATGCGATTCGGGTTCAAGAGAACATAATCAAGGCATTATCTTTATTTTTGAATCGGTCACCTGTAAGCGGATGGAAACTGAAAGTTCAAAGATAAAACAAAATGTGAATATGAGCACAAGGAAAGCGGATACATTAATGACTTACTCTATTTTAGATCTTATCGGTAATACACCGCTTGTTGAAATAAAAAATCTCAATCCAAATCCAAGGGTTAAAATTTTGGCAAAAATAGAGTATTTTAATCCGGGAGGATCGATCAAAGATAGAGCGGCACTTGAAATGATTGAAGCCGGTGAAAAATCCGGTGAACTTACCCAGGATAAAATTGTAATCGAGGCTACTAGCGGAAATACCGGAATCGGACTAGCCCTTGTTTGTTCGGTTAAGGGTTACAAACTGCTGCTCGCCATGGCGGAGACAGCCAGTATTGAGCGACAAAAGATTCTAAAAGCCCGTGGCGCCGATATTCTGTTAACCCCCGGTCATCTGGGAACCGATGGGGCTATTGAAGAGGTTTATCGTCTCGTGCGGGAAAATCCTCAGACCTACTTTATGACCGATCAGTACAACAATGAGGCTAACTGGCAGGCTCACTATAAAGGAACCGGGGAAGAAATCTGGAAGCAGACCGGCGGAAAAGTCACCATGGTCATTGCCACTATCGGTACTAGTGGTACGTTGATGGGTATTTCGAAAAAACTGAAAGAGTATAATCCAAATATTAAGGTTATAGGCGTTGAGCCTTATCGGGGCCATAAAATCCAAGGATTAAAAAATTTGAAAGAATCTTATTGCCCTGAAATTTTTGATAAAAACAAATTAGATAAAAAAGTAAATGTCGACGATGAAGAGGCCTTTGAAACTACAAGGCGACTTGCGAAAGAAGAAGGTATCTTTGTGGGAATGAGTAGCGGCGCTGCGATGGTTGCCGCCCGCAAAGCAGTCGAGGGGATGCATGAAGGTGTCATCGTTGTTATATTTCCGGATAGCGGCGAAAGATATTTGAGCACTCCCCTATTTGATGTCCGAGAAAAAGTGGATCTTAAATTTTTCAATACATTGAGCCGAATGAAAGAGCCGTTTATACCGCTTTTACCAAATAAAGTTTCCATGTATTCATGTGGTCCTACAGCGCATAGAAGGATGCACCCCGGACAATACCGTCCGTTTGTATTTACCGATCTGTTGCGGAGATATCTGGAATACAGAGGGTATAATGTCAAACATATCATGAACATAACCGATTTGGATGACAAAACAATTTTCGGTTCGGAAAAAGAAGGCATACCTCTGTCCGAATTTACCGAAAGCTATATCAAAGCGTTTAAGCAAGATCTATCTATCCTTGGTATTAAACCGGCGGCAAAATACCCTAGATCCAGTAAGCATATAGAGGACATGATTGTATTGGCAAAAAAGCTGGTGGAAAAAGGATATGCATACGAAAAGTTGCGATCGTTATATTTTGATATTTCACGTTTTTCAGATTATGGTAAGCTATCCGGAATTAATATCAACAAAATCAAGCTTGGCGCTACAGTTGATTTAGATGAGTATGAAAAAGACAATCCGCGAGATTTTACGCTTTTTAAGAGATCCAAGCTTTCAGAACTTAAAAAAGGAATATATATTAAGACGGACTGGGGTAATGTACGTCCTTCCTGGCACATCCAATGTGCAGCGATTTCCATGAAATATCTGGGGGAAACCTTTGATATACATACCAGCAGCCGGGAGCTGGTTTTTCCGCACCATGAAAACGAAATTGCAATTGCCGGTGCTTTGACCCGCAAGCCGTTAGCCAAATACTGGATGCATTGCGATCGAGTCATGTTTAATGGGAAAAAAATGAGTGAGAAGGACAGCAAGCTGACGATTGATGATCTGATTCAAATGGGCTATTCGGGTAAAGAAATCCGATTTTGGTTGCTGTCCGGCCATTACAGAAAACCCATTATTTTTTCAAGAGATCGGCTGGATTATGCCAAGAAATCTTTGCAAAGGGTTAATACTTGTCTTGAATCTTTATCGAAGGTTAAGAAAGGTCGAGCTTATCCTGAACTGGATCAACTCCTCTATGATATAAGGAATGGTTTTACCAGCGCCATAGATGATGATTTAAATATAGCTGCGGCCCTCTCCTCACTTTTTAAAATTGTCAAACAGATCAATGTGTTGATTAGTGCTCAAAAGATAAATTCAGGAGATGCGGATAAGATTTTAGAAGCCTTTCGCAATGTCGATTCCGTTTTAAAAATATTTGATTTCGGCAATGGGTCTTTTGATCCCGAAATACAAAGCTTGATCAATGAAAGAGAAAAAGCGAGAGAGGCTGGGAACTGGGATCTGGCTGATAAAATTCGTAGTTGTTTGCAATCAAAAGGAATTACCCTCAGAGATTCAAAGGTTTAGAAAAAATGAACCCAATATATTTTCCATTTACATACATTTCAGAACCGGTTGCCGACGCGCTCTTTTCCTGTTTCAATAAAATTGTTTTGTATCAGCCCTCGGGCCTGCATATTCCTGCAAATATAAAAAGATGGGCTGAAAAAGGGTTTTTGCACATCCGTATCCCTATCAAAGGCGATGAGGAAAAGCTCGATGCTGTTTTAAAAGATTATAAAGTGTGGGCAAACTTACACCAAGGGGAGGATATAGCCTTCTTCAAGACCCAGGGTAATAGAATTCCTTTTTTTGATGAACTATCCGTCTCTCAAATCCAGGCCGACATCAAACAAAAAAAACAGAAAAACAGTGCCGATCCTCTTTTTGATGCTCGAATATTTTTAGATATCGCTCAGGAATTTGATCGCCAAAACTTGGAGATTAACCATGATCTTTTCTTGCTTAATCAAATGGAAAAGAATCTGATTAAAAATCTGAAAGGAGAAGATGCGGCATTTGATTCGGAGGTTACTGAATTTGAGCGTTTGGAATTAAATGACCCGGGTGACTATATGACATCAAAAAGAATACAAGCCTGGGCCCGTCTTTTTCAACATGATTCTGAAATGTCGGACCTGTTTGTCACTAGTAGTCGAACCGTAAAGGAATATTTGTTCGATAAAGCTCCCGAGGCGAAGATAATATTCCGTGTGGATTCAATACCTGTATATAAAAGGTGTTCAGAGCCGTCGGAAAAAATGGACAATTGGCGCGATAGCTTAATGAAATATATTGAAAGGCTTTCGAAAGAGGATCAAATTGTTCCTGAAGATACGTTTGAGTGTAATTCCTTTAATGAAGATAGAAAATTGAGTCACGCAAAAGTTTCTTTTACACTTTATATTATTCCAGCACAAGACCCTTGCTGCTTTTTTAACCGTTATATTCAACGAGGCCTTTCAAGCACAAAAGAAAAAAAAGTCGGCCTAAAAATCAGAAATACACTGATCGGAGTTATTGGATTTTGAAGGGGTTAAGCCTAAAAAAAATAAATTATAAGAAAGCTTGACTCAGTCTATCATTTGATATAAGGATTTTTGCCGATATTAGTAAAAATGACTAAAGCGGTTATTTATAGTTAAATTTTAAGAAAGGAGGCTTATAAATGGCTTTTAATCCTATTGTCGACGAAGAAAAATGTGTAGGCTGCGAAGCATGTGTGGATGCCTGCCCGGTTGAAGTATTTGAGATGCAAAATGAAAAATCTGTTCCGGTAAACGCGGAAGAGTGCCTCGGATGCGAAAGCTGCGTTGAAGTGTGCCCGGAAGATGCAATTACCATCGAGGAAACATAATTTATATTTTATTTCCGCCCTGGTCCTTTAGTAACGCATGACAGAGGACCAGGGAAACACATTTGGACTTGCTCAATAATTCATTCATTTCTTCAGCTCAACTTATAAGCTTTTCTTAATCCACACGAAAATCCATAGAAGCGAGATATTTGATTCTTTCAAGCAGTGGCGGATGCGAGTAGGTAAGCGATCGGGGAACCCCATCTTCCAAAGGTGCTGAAAACGTGTCATGATGACCTCAAAAAATCAAAAGGAGGTCATCTATGGGA
>JAFGES010000130.1 GCA_016931455.1 Desulfobacterales bacterium
GAAAAATCCGAGTAAGTCGTGCTGAGTTGTACGTCGTCGAGGATTTTGACTGATAACGCAGTGAAATTAATTATCTGAAAATCTATATCAAGCATTGGTTGTTAAAAGAATCTTTGCTTTAATATCCTCCACAAGATTCTCCAAGGGAATTGAAACTTGCTCTTTTGTTGTCATATCCCGCAGGACAACCGCTCCTTCTTCAAGTTCTTTTTCGCCGACCATCAATACATAGGCTGCACTAAGTTTGTCCGCACGTTTCATTAGGCTTTTCAAACTTCTGTCACTAAAATCCATCTCCGTTTTTATACCTGAATCAGCGAAAGCACAAGCCCACTCAAAGGCTCGGGCCTTGCCGTTTTCACCCATTGCAGCAATAAAAATATCGGGATTCTGCTTGAAATCAGCATTTTTCAATCCGGTTATCTCGACCAGTCGGTCAAAACCGATGGCAAAGCCGACAGCCGGTTGATCAGGACCACCCAAGGCCTTTACCAAACCATTATATCGTCCTCCACCCACTACGGCATTTTGAGCACCTAGGTAGCTTGTCTGAATTTCAAAGGTCGTCCGCGTGTAATAATCCAGTCCTCTAACCAGTCGTTTGTCGATAACAAAGGGAATTTTAAGTTTTTCAAGAGCCTGTTTGACAGTCTCGAAATGTAATCGACACTCCGAACATAGGAAATCTATTATCGCCGGTGCATTCGTCATGGCTTCCCGGCATGAAGGAACCTTACAATCCATCACCCTTAGCGGGTTTCGTAGGCTCCTTCTCACACAGTCACTGCAAAGCTTTTCAGTCGCCGCCGATAATACTTCGGCAAGCGCTTCCTTAAACCTCGGTCGGCATTCAGGGCATCCTAGTGAATTGATGTGGGCTTCAACATCCGTAACAGAAAGCCTTGAAAAAAGTTTTACCAGCATGAAAATCAGTTGCGCATCAATAAAAGGTGAATCAATACCGAATACTTCGGCATTGATTTGGTAAAACTGCCGGTATCTACCTTTTTGGGGTCTCTCTCTTCGAAACATAGGTCCAATGGTATAAAATTTTTGGACCGGATCATCAGCATAGAGCTTGTGCTGAATGTAAGATCGAACAACAGAGGCAGTCGCCTCGGGTCGCAGCGTGATCAACTCATTTTTCCTATCGGCAAAAGTATACATCTCTTTTTCCACAATATCGGTATCTTCGCCGATACTGCGGGCAAAAAGCTCCGTACGCTCCATAATCGGAATTCGTATTTCTCTAAAACCAAAGTCCTCAAAAAGCGACCGGGCAGTGCTTTCAATATATTGCCAAAGCTCCACTTCACCAGGAAGTATATCTTTAAACCCACGAATTAACTGTATCATGTTATAATAGAATTCCTCTGAATGTTACAGTTGCGGAACTGTCCTTTGAAAAATTTTCTTCATAAATCTGTTTATTTAGCCCAGCGATCACTATTTAGTCAATAAAGTTTTTCAGGGATTAATCCAAATATCGACTAAATGAAATAAAAAAGTCGAACCCGGCAGGCTCGACTTTTTTATTAGTTGAATTTTTACTGAATCAGGAAAACGAATTGATCTAAAC
The DNA here is from genome assembly GCA_016931455.1 of Desulfobacterales bacterium. Classification (GTDB taxonomy): domain Bacteria; phylum Desulfobacterota; class Desulfobacteria; order Desulfobacterales; family JAHDSC01; genus JAFGES01. Next base: position 1,580 of record JAFGES010000130.1, read on the forward strand.
CAACACTGATCCCTGCATAACTATTTAACTTTTCTGGCCAAGAAGTAGCCATCCGGATCACACTCTTCTCTAAGCAGTTTCAGATCTTTTTCGGTCGGTTCATCCATCTCCTTGAGATTGGGAGATATCAACAAATCAAAGCTTACCTTATTCTGAATATATTCAGCGGTTTTACCCGGAATCACTTCCAGCAGCGTCATGCGATGACTTTCTTCATCAAATCCGAACAAAGCTTCATTGGTGATGACTCTGTAGGGTCCTGAGCCCATAACACCTGCTTTTTCGCGGTAATCCGGAGATCCATCGCCATGTCCGATACTGGTGATAAAACCACATTGATTGACAAATCTTCTGGGTTCAAGCGCCATGATCGCAATGGTCTTCTCACAGTTTGCCGCCATTGCACCGGCGCCGCCACTTCCGGGGAATCGGGTTATGGCTTCCGTATACGTACCACCTTCAAATGTTGAGTTGATGTTTCCGTACATATCGATTTGCGCTCCGCCGATAAAAGCATAATCCGCATGACCTCTTTGGGTCAATTCAAAAACCGAGCTAAGTCCTTTCAGATAGCAAGCTTTACGGCAAGCTCGCGTATCGCCGACGGAAAGCGGCATACCCATTTCCAGAACCGGTGCCAACGGCCCGGATTCAAAGATTAATCCAAGACCCGGTGCATGGGTCAACTGAGCATGCATCGATGCGATAATCGGCAAACCGGTACCGACAAATACAATTTTATTATCTTCCAATACCCGAGAACCCGTATAGGCTATCATTTCAAATGGTGTATATTGAGACATTATCCAAACCTCCTTGAATTCATTATTGGCTGATTAATTATTAGGAAAGAATCGTCAACTGGCCACCATCCAAGTCTCTAAGCTTTTTCAGTGTCTTGTAAGGCATCTTGCTTAGAAAATCATCGAAGGTTTCACAACCGAAAATATATTCCTCATAGTATCTCTTCAGTTCATCCGTGTTTCCTGTTTTTCTGAAGGTATCGGATGCACTTCGGAACTTGAGAATATGTTCCATATCAAACCAATAATCTCCGTATGAATTTCCAGGATGACATCCAAACCGCTGTTCGGTTACCGTATCGACGGCCGAATAGGGAATCTCAGTCAAATTCGGAAAATTGCGTATATTTTCATTGGGAATAATATGCTCGGCCGTCACAATGGTATAAGTCGATGCCATGGCGATTTCAGGGCAGGTACAATGCGCGCCGAAAATACGGCAATTACCATACATGTCGGCAGCCGTTACATGCAAAATACCGACATCCGGATAGCAGGCCGATACCAGATAGGTATTCTTTCCACTAAAAGGACTTTTGACCATAACGCCTCGGTTCGTCAACTCCATATCGGACCCACCGTGATCCCGCACCGGAATAAACTCAAGGCCCATTGCACCCGCTTTGAATCTGGCGGACATTCCATAGTTGGTATAATCATCGATTAAAATCATGCTCTTGGAATTCAAGTAGCGTAAAAGCGGTGCGATACCGATAACTTCATAGCCCCACCAAGCCAATTCAACGCGTTTGATGGATATATGATCCGGATACAAAAGCATCGCGCCGGCAAGCAGTTCGGGGCAAATCGAACTGGATTGAAAACAAAGAGTTAAGTCTTTGGCACCCTTGCGGATAATTTCATGGACGATAGCAACCGGCGGACGTGTATTTACAAAACCGCCGATACCAATGGTTATTCCGTCCTTAATACGTTTTTCTACAGCCTCTTTCAAGGTCGTGCGTTTATCGTGAAGCGATTTGGGTTTATTCACCATAATCTTTCTTGCTTCTTCAGGCGTCGGCCCCCACCATTTAAAAGGCTTTTCCGCCCCCGCAACTTTTTTCAATTCGTCGGGTTGTATAGTGGAAACATTCTTAATTGCGGAACTTGTCTCACTCTGTTTCATTGCTAACCTCCCAGCTACTTAAAAATTTTTATTCTAGATTCCTTGGCTTGTATCACGCCACTCTTCTTTAGGTAAATTACAAGCAAAGCGATCCATCCCGATTTTTACAAAAAAAGTCCTCTCTCAAAAAGTGAGTTAAAAGTCAAGGAAAAAAGCCTTAAAATATTGCTCTTTGGGTGTTTAAAGGCTATGTTTACCTTGACAGTTTAATGCATAAATTGTAAAAGAATTTATAAAAATAATAAGTTAGGGGGGGTCAAAATTATGCAATCTCAAATTACGGTAACCAAATTAAAAAAGATGAAAGAAAAGGGTGAAAAGATCGTTGCCCTGACCGCTTATGACTATCCATTTGCCAAAATCGTGGATGAATCCGGCGTGCATATGATTCTTGTAGGAGATTCCTTAGCAATGGTGGTACAGGGCGAATCCAATACTTTGCCGGTAACGATGGACGAAATGATCTATCATACTCGTATCGTATCCAGGGTCGCAAAAAATGCAATGGTCATCGGCGATATGCCGTTTATGTCCTACCAGGCGAGCAAAAAAGAAGCGATTAGAAATGCAGGCCGTTTTCTAAAAGAAACCCATGCAACCGCCGTCAAATTGGAGGGGGGCGCCACTGTCAGCAAAACAATTAAAGCCATTACCAAGGCTGATATTCCCGTGCAGGCGCATATCGGTCTTACCCCCCAATCGGTTCATCAGATGGGTGGATATCGCGTTCAGCGGGATGAGGAACGACTAATGGCCGATGCGCTTGAAGTGGAAGAGGCCGGAGCTTTTTCGGTTGTTTTGGAAGGTATTCCCGCTGAGATCGCGGCAAAAATTACCCAGGCTTTGACTATACCGACCATTGGAATCGGTGCCGGTCCCGATTGTGACGGCCAAATATTGGTTGTGCACGATCTTTTGGGTTTAAATGAGGGGCATCTTCCTAAATTTGTAAAACAATATACGCACCTGGCCGAGACCGCTAGAGCAGCAGTAAAACTATATGCCGAGGAAGTCCAATCCGGCAAATTTCCTGCCCCGGAACATTGTTATTAGGATTACGAAAAAGACGGCTCAATACTTATGAAACCATCGTTTGCAATTGTCGGATGCGGCAAAGTCGGCACGGCGATAGGAAAGTTTCTTTCCAGGGCGGGGTACGGCGTTGCCGGTCTTGCCAGTAAAAGCCTGTCTTCGGCGAAGAGACTTTCAGAGATTATTGACGCGGATCAGTACAGTCGAGTTAATTGGGAGATCACTCCAAAAGCGGATATTGTTTTTATTACCACACCCGATAGCGTAATAAAGGATGTGTGTGATACGCTCGTTCAACATGACGGATTTTGCGAAAAAGCGATTGTGCTGCACTGTAGCGGGGTACTTTCTTCCACGATCTTGTCTTCAGCAAAAAATTGCGGCGCCTTCATCGGCTCCCTGCATCCACTTCAAAGTTTTGTTTCCGTCGATGTTTCCAAAAATCCGTTTGAAGGTGTTATTGTTTCCGTTGAAGGCGAAAGTGTTGCGGTCAATGCCGCCAGAGAAATTACAAAAGATCTGAATGCAATTTTCATGGAAATCAAAACCGATGCAAAAACACTTTACCACGCTTCGGCAGTGGTCGCATCCAACTATTTGGTGACCCTATTGGATTTATCCTTCAGATTAATTGAAGCCGCCGGCGTCCCCCGGGCGGAAGCCCTGAAAATATTAAAGCCCCTGATCAAGGGCACGCTTGCAAACATAGAAAAAGTCGGAATTCCACAGGCCCTCACGGGTCCCATCGAGCGAGGGGATGTTGAAACACTGCAACGGCATATCACGGAAATAAGAGACAAAATGCCTGATCTTCTTCCAATTTATAAAACCCTCAGCCGGCATACCATCAACATCGCACAAGCCAAGGGAAATCTTTCCGAATCAGCGATTCAAAAGTTAAAGCAAATTCTTGGGCCTTCTATGGATTAAACCAAAAATTCATTGACGAAAAATAGAGACGGGGTTTTATCCCCGTCCGATTTTCCATAGTTTGTAATTGCCCCTGTTTGCACCCATATCGGTTTAAATCCGGTAAAGCTCTAAGGGATCGCCGGCCATTTTTTGGTTAGCCGCCTTGAGTTTTTCTTCACTTGAAACTACAGCCACCGCCTGTTTTTCCCCCATGGGGTCAAAATATTTTTTCGCAACCTCTAAGACCTGCTGATAATTCAAGCCAAGCAGCTGTTGTTTAAAACGGCTACGGGCCTCATCGGAAAGTAAAATTATTTTGCGATAAAATGCCTTTCTGGCCGCAGCCCCCGGTGAATCCGGCTTATCAATTTCAGAGCATACCTGCAAAATAGCCTCCTTAATGTCTTCAGCGCCGTATTTTCCAGACCTTATGAAATCGACAGCACCACTGTAGGCGTTAAGCGTCGTAACGATGTGAGGGTCCCGGTATGATGCGAAACAAAACAATCCGTCTTCAGAATTATATAAGGAAAAACCACCATAGGCCCCTCCTTTTTCTCGAATTTCCCGATGCAGATACATGGATCGGATAAGCTTGCCGATCACAGACAACGCCGGCGCATCATTATGCTGCATGCGTACGGTTTGAAATGCTCGGGCCGTAAATGAAACCGCCGAAGAGGTACTCCATCCTTCTCTGAGAATTTTATCACTCGTATCAATTTGTAGAGGTCCGAAACCATCGACCGATTTTTTTTCCACCATGCCTTCTTCAATTGCTTTCAATATAGCGGCACTTGAAGAAGAGGCCTTTGACAAAGGTGCGTCTTCCCCAATCAACGCCATCTTAAGGTTATGCTTCGTGAAAATGTATCGGCCGATAGATGTCAAATTGCCGGCAATGGAATTTAATTTCCGGTCTGAAAGATCGGTGCTTATCTGCTTGATAAACTGCAGTTGGTGAACACCGTGCCATATTTCGCTTAAAGCGCAGGTAGATGAAAAGTTTCTCGACGCAAGCGAAATTGCTAATCGGTGGCCATTGTGCACAATCATCGTTTCAAGTCCGGCCCGGTATTCAAGCAGAAGGTTTTTTAACCGGATCAGATCCGAAAAATCAAACCGACATATGAATTCTTCGATGATGTCAAACATCCGGTCCAGGTTTCTGACGAGGCATTTTGCGTTAAATGTTATAAAGGGGACGCAAGATATGGTTTGCTCAAATCGGGTTCGCGCGTGTGCCGATAAACCCAGCCCTCCGGTATAAGCGGCGATTAATTGCGCCATTTCCGTGTAATCCCTTACGGTTGTACCCATCCGAGACAATGCATGGCAAAAAAAGGGAACCAGTTGCAGCAAATTTTTGGGCAGCATACCGACTCCGGCAGCTGCCGTAAAATAAAAAATGCCGGAGGTCGGTTGGCTATAACCGGTAATCGATGCCTCCGAGAATAAATTTGTTTCTTTTACGGTTTGAATCAAAGGGGGAATATCTTCCAATTCCAAAGTCGGCAGACATTTAAGATCTTCATCCGTTTCTTGAAGCTTTTTTAAAGCGTCCATGTCCGCATAGATGTTATCAACATCAGCCGGCGTCAGGCTCACCTGGATTTGTGCAAGCTTTCTATCCATGCGCATATTTTCTTTTTCCGCCATCATCGGATCGGGAAGAAGCTTCAAAAGGACCCTATGGGGGTTATCTAGAAAATACTTTTTTAGACGGCTTTCAAAAAAGCGTCCCTCTGAAAGCTCGCAGTCAAGTCGTTTAAAATCATCATTAAACTGAAGCATTCGGGCGGGATCACCGCCATGGAACCAGCTTCCACCAAAAAACAACAGTAATTTGATCCCATAGGGATAGGGATGGTTCGTAACTTCTTTGCGATGAAATTCAATCTGGTGTATGGCAGCTTCGATCAGGCGTTTATCTATTCCTTTGTCAACCAGGCTCTGCAGCACATCAAATATGATGGATTCAATTTCCGCAGCAGCCGATTCCTTTACATCTTTCAAGCCGCAGGCAAAAAGCGTATCACGGTTATCCGCATCAAAGCCGGTACTGTCGGAAAGGGCGGTTCCGAGCCCGGAATCGATCAGGGCTTTGCGCAAAGGAGATGCCGAATGCCCCAACAGAATTTGTTCCAGCAATGTTAAAACTAAAATTTCAAAAGAATCTTTAATATCCGCCGTCAGCCATGCAACGCAGGCCTGACATTTTTTTGATGGATCTTCATTTTTATCGATCGGATATCGATAGACCGCTTCCTTGGAACTTAACCATCTGGGCTGAGAAGGTACTTCCGTTTCCGGATTGATTCGAGAAAATTTATTTAAAATCTTTTCATGGATATAAATGAGATGCTCTCTTAACGGCAAGTTGCCGTAGGTATAAAAAAAAGCATTGCTCGGATGATAATGTCGCCGATGGAAAGCAGTCAACTGCTCATAGGTAAGATTAGGGATTTCTACCGGATCACCTCCGGAATTATGGCGGTAAGTTGTTGAAGGATACAGGGCATTTAAAAGAGATCTGGCCATAACTTGATCCGGTGATGACATGGCCCCTTTCATTTCATTGTAGACAACACCTTTATAAACTAATTTAAAAGAATCGGATTCTTGAAGATTTTTTTCAATTTCAAGGCGATGTCCCTCTTGTTTAAAGCTCAACGGATCTAACTTCGGGAAAAATACAGCATCCAGATAGACATCCATAAGATTGTAAAAATCTTTTTTGTTCTGAGAAGCAAAAGGATACATGGTCCAATCAGAGGAAGTGAACGCATTCATAAAAGTGCTCAAACTTCTTTTGAGCATCGCAAAAAAAGGGTCGCGAACGGGAAATTTATTCGAACCGCATAAAACCGTATGTTCAAGGATATGAGCTACACCGGTCGAGTCAAACGGCACGGTCTTAAAGGCGACGCTGAATGTGTTTTCCTTATCATCATTTAGAACATGAACATGTTTGGCGCCTGTAGCCGTATGCACAAGTTCATAAAAGACGGAATTAATGTCCTTGAGTTCAACAATTCGCCGAATGATATAGCCTGAAATACGGCTTCCTTCGATTAGATCACTATTATGGCTAGGCATAAATGACATCCTTCTCTATTTTCCTTTAATCATAATCCTAAATCGTCTCCGATATACATCTATCTTCTTTGCATGGTAACATTTAGAAGACGAATACATAAAATTCAAGCCGAAATCCAGCACAACTGTGTGTGAATTTATTATCTTCCGATTAACCTTATTGGATTATGATTGTGATTACGATGGTGATGAAGTAAAAAAGGCGTAAAACTTGAGTTAAGATACAATATAGATACCACGGTTTTTACGTGTAATTTTACCGATTTTATTTAGGCGAAAAATAATATTACGAAGTTTCTTTTCTCCGAATCCCGTTTCAGCTTGTATTTCTGCAAAACCCGCCCCATCTTTAAATCTTCCTAGAATTTCAAGTACGGTATCGGAGGCGGACATCGCAGTTTCACCATTGGATGATCTATCTTTTACCATCTGGCTGCGGGCTACACGCCTGTATCGGCCGGCAGTAACAGCGGTTTTGATATATTTTTCCAAGTTGTCCAGTCGCTTTATCAACCGATCGATATCTTTTTTAGTTGGAATGTTATAATTTTGCATAAAAAACTTTACCATTGCATCAAAGCTGGTTGCTTTTCCTTTTTTCTTGGCCATGATTTCCCCCCTCGGTAACGATAAATTTACTATCTTGTAGATTCAATAGGATCTAACCATAAGAAATATTGATATAAAAATTTATTTGATAATTAGGAAAAAGTCAAGGATTCCTAATCGGAATTTTTCTAGTATCCCATCGATCATGAAATGTTGAAAATACCCATCGACCATGCTAAAAAAAGAATAATTAAACGTCAGCCAACATACTTTGATCGGAATCGATGATATCACCTAAGAAACTGCTTGATGCACATAATATTCGAGCAAAAAAACAACTGAGCCAAAATTTTCTGAAAGATCCGTCTACAGCCGAGATGATCGTCTCCCACTCCGAAATCAGTCCGGAGGATATTGTTTTGGAAATCGGAGCCGGCCTTGGTGCGCTGACGATTCCGCTTGCGCGAAGGGCGAAAAAAGTTTTTGCGGTTGAGAAGGATCAACAAATTATCCCTATCTTAAATCAACAACTTCTTGAGAATCAACTCGATAATGTGGTTTTATTACATACCAACATATTAAACATTGATATTGAGGCAATCGCTCTCAAGAAAGATCGCAAAATTGTCGTCCTCGGAAATCTTCCCTACAACATATCTTCTCAAATTCTGGTACAACTGATAAAATCAAGGCATGTTATCCGCCTGGCGGTGCTGATGTTTCAAAAAGAACTTGCCCACCGAATTGCGGCGCAACCCGGGTCGAAAGATTATGGACGCCTTTCGGTCATGCTTCAGTATTGTGCCGACATCAAAGCCGTTGCCGAAGTAAAAGCTTCCCTTTTTTTCCCCAAACCAAAGGTGGATTCCAAAATTCTTGCAATAAAATTTAAAAGCACTCTAAATAACCCTGCAACCGATGAAGATTTCTTTTTCAGCGTCATCAAAGCAGCATTTGGAAAAAGACGAAAAACGTTGAAAAACGCCCTTTCAAGCAGCGAGCTTTCGGTAAATGCAAATACGGTTCTGCATGTTTTGGCCGAGGTCGGAATTGAGCCTTCACGCCGGGCTGAGACGCTAACCGTTGCAGAATTCACAACATTGAGCAATTGCTTGATTCGTTCAATCCGTTTTTGACTTTTACAAGTTAATCATCGTTTAACAAGCTTAATTCGTTATCGATAGAAGTATATTTTTTTCTTATTCTGCATTTAAATGTTTTAATAAGTCAAGTTTCTTTTGAGTACAATTCATTATATTGATGTGAAAGACCTTTCAATTTGACCAAATATCAAGCAAAAGATAAATTTCCATCATTGCATTGAATTCATATCGGTCTATTACTGAAAATCAGTGAAAGAGTGTCAATTTTTTATCATTACCGGATTGAATTCGAATAGCAATCTTCAGAAAATAAGATTAATTGTCAATTTTTTGACGTTAACGCCAAAACAACGCAGTTGTCTACATCGGAATCCAAGCAATCTTTTCCTGCAAATCATACCCATCCTTCACAAATTTACCTGTAACCCATTGTTATTATATTGCATAAAATCGTTCCATACAGTGGCATATATTTTGCTTTAACACTTCAAACAAACTGCTTAAATAATTTTTGCTTTTCATTCAGATTTAAATACATTGAAAAAATCAAAAGCATTTTTAAAATTTTTATTAATAATTTCTATTCATTATGCGTATTGTTGAATATGTAATTCAAGAGGCGAAGCCAGGTTTATTGAAATAAAAACTATATTTAATTCCTATTCTGATCTTAGGGACAAGGAGCAAAAGGAGCGGGAAATGTTTTTTAAATCTAAAAAATTCTTGTTGTGGGTCGGCCTATTGGCTTTTTTTGGATTCGGTTGCAGCAGCGGCGGTGGAGGTGGCGATAGCATTCCACCCACCATTACACCTGCAACTACAAACCAGGGCACAGTATCTCAATCGTATGTTAAAGGCGCCACCGTTTTTGCCGACAAAATTGAAAAAAATAGTATTACCGGAAATTTTGAATTGGATGATGATGAAGCCCGAACGACAAGTAGTCAAACCGGTGACTTTAGCCTTAGTGTTCCAGCAGGTTATGGGGATTATGTCATTTGTTCAAAAGGCGGAACGATTACCAATTCGGATGGAATAGAAGTTCCGGCCCGTCCCATGCTGGCCCCGGCAGGTGCTGAAAACATTACACCGGTAACAACCCTGGTTGCACTAGACCCAACGTTACAAGAAAAACTGGGTGAAAATTATGATGCGGATATTGCCGATCCTCTAGGTACCAGCGGTGAAATTTTACAACTGGCAAAAACAGTGGAAACAATTTTAGATTTTTTTATCAGTAACAGCAACCCCATAGTCACGGATATAACCAATCAGTTTGCCGTTTTCGACCATATCGCGGCAGCTATGGAAGATACAAATTTAGCCGATGATGCTTCACTTGTTACGGCCGCCCAAAATGCTGTGGAAAACATTTTGGAGGATGATGATATCATCGATAATAATACAATCACGTTGAGCGACACCAAGGCTATCGTAGATACCATTAAAAACACCGTTGAAACCATTGTAGAAAATATTGATGAAGCTTCAAATATTACTGAAGATAGTATCCTATCATTGACTGAAGTCGCTGTTCAGGAGGGAATCGACAATATTCAGGATAATTTTATGACCGTCTCGACTAAAATTGACTTCATAGGATTAGGAACCTTTAATTTATTTTCCGACAGCACAATTACACTTTCAGAAAATCAAGCGGATCAGATTGAAACTTTAAGTTTTAATGTCTCAGGTAAGAATGAATTTAACGAAGATAAAATATTCTCCAATGCAGAGCTTTCCCTTTCAATTTTAGATGCAAACTCTTCAAGGGAACTCAATGTAAAATTGACACACGTTGAAGTGACTGTGGCGACAGTTACAGGCTATACAACATTTGCCCTTTCAAACAACAGTAAAATCTTCATGAAGGGCAGAAATTCCGACGGCGACAATGTCCATACCGATTTTGACAACAAAAAAGATGGTCTTAAGAATGTCTTTTCTTTTGATGATAACCTCATCACTTTCGACTGTGAGATACTGGAAGAAAAACTTCAATCCACATTGGGAACCGATCACGATCTAGTCAATATTGGGCTGCCCGGCGATTACACTTTACGCCTGGAAGCTAAACACGTACCCTTTGTTTCATTTTCCGCTTATATTATCGTGTCATAGCGACAGCTTCTTGCAACCCTAAAACGGGCAGATTCAAGGAGGGTCTGCCCCTAACATCATTTGATGGAACCTACACTCAATAGATAAAGAGAAAAAACATGGATGAGTTTGCGCAGTTTATGGTCAATAAGAAAAATAAATTATTAAATCTGATCCCGGCCTTGGGGTTGTTGCTTTTATTTTCATATTACCCTGCTCAGGCGGTTAATTTGGACAATTCCGTTTTAAAAACCTATCCTTCAGCGCTCACCTTACCTCAAAAAAGACTTGAGTTTAGTTTGGATTACCTAATAATCAACGATACGATCGACATCTTTGATGTCCGGGATGACGAAATATCGACAACCGGCAGTCTAAACAGCTTTATCAGTCTGGGCGATATGAAAGGCTGCCAAGTACAACTCAACTACGGCGTGTTGGAGAAAACCACCTTACAAGCCGGTTTCATCTATCGTGACCTGGATTACGGTTTCGACAACATCGAAATTCAGGGTTATGACATTTCCTTCAAACAGAGCCTTATTAATCAAGCGGGTAACCGGATACCATTTTTGGCGCTCGATGCCGGGGTACGGTTTAACAATGCTGCAGATCTGATCTATGACGAAGATAATGAAATCAACTTGATGATCGGCAAGTTTTCATCCTCAGGCATTCGAGTCAGGACGGATAATTCTTATGTTTGGTTTGATAAAATATCCAATGGTACCACGGCATCTTACGGCGTCTTAAAAAACGGCCGACCCGGTCTCAAATTTACCATCGAAGATATGAGCGACATCACCCCGTTTATCCGACTAACAGCTGGAAAAAGGTATGGAATTTTTAGTCCCAACCTGTTTTTGGAGTATGGTTATACATCCATCGACTCAAAGCTTGATTCAAATGTAAAAGATTATCTTCCTGAAGAGATATCCGACAAAATCCCGCAGCTGCCGATTGATCTGAGCCGACATGAAAATTTTCTTAAGGCCGGATTCGGTTTCAGAGCTGATTTTCCATTCAAAACAACGGCAATGGTTGAATACAACTATATCAAACTTTTCAGAGATAGCAACCTTGATTATGTGGATTACAATCACGTGCTCAAGGCGGAAATCAACTATGCCGTCAGCCGGTGCCTCTTTTTGAATATAGGCGGTGTGTATTATTACAGACAGTTTAACGGAATTATGCCTTTTTTATACAATGAGTATTCCCAAACGTCATTTGATCACCAATATGGAAGAGCTCATATCGGTTTCACCTTGCTCTTTGGAGGCAACTAATCAATTTTTAAGGTATGGGATTCAAATATGAAAAAAGTGAATAATTTATTTCACCATCTAATACTTGTCACTATTATTATATTTCTGGGCGGCTGTGCTTCGTATACGGATCTTAAACCCGGAACGGTCAAGGCGGTAAGCGACATTCACAAATCCGCCGTGCTGGAACGGCAGGCGGTTTCCGTTTCACCTTACCAGGAAAAAAATCAACCCCCGGCCGATTATCTCGTCGGCCCCGGTGATGTTCTGTTTGTAAATGTCAACGGAGAACCCAAGCTGGGCAGCCCTATCCCGATCGGCAATTCCAATTGGGGCGTACACGGCAGTCGAGTCGACGGCACAGGGTATATTCATTTACCTTTAATCGGCAGTATACCTGTTGCCGGACTTTCCATCTCGGTAATTGAAGAAAAACTTAAAGATCAATTTCGCCATTATGTTCAAAACCCTTGGGTGGTTATCGAGGTTTCCGAATTTAAAAGCCAGCCCCTTTACCTGCTCGGCCAGTTTAATGCTCCGGGCACCTACTATATGGATCGGCCTTTAAAACTTTTAGAGGGAGTCTCTCTGGCCAAAGGGCTAAAAGACGCCGCCAACCTCAGCGGTGCCCGCTTGATTCGCACGGAAAAGACCATTCCCGTCGATCTATATAGAATACTTCAGCAAGGCGAGATCGATCAAAACATATGGCTTCAACCCGGAGATACCATCTTTATACCGGATAATAAAAACCAAAATGTTTTCGTCTTCGGCGCGGTTCAAAAGCCCGGATCCGTTACCATGCCGGATGGCCGTTTGAATCTGGCGCAGGCGCTTGCCGTTGCCGGTCTAAACGGTGCCGGTGACAATGAGGAACACATTCGCATCATACGATCTTTTTCCGCCACACGCGGCGAACTGATTGTCGTGGATATGCGTCAAATTCTAAAAGGTTACACCCTGCCTTTCAACCTTGTCGAAGGCGACATTATCTATGTACCCCGAAGCGGTGTCGGCAATTGGAACCAAGCCATCAAAGAGATTCTCCCCTCTTTGCAACTTGTCAGCACCATACTTCAACCCTTTGTTCAAATTAAGTTCTTAACCGATGATGATTGATATTCAAGAATCTTATCCGCCACAAAAACCGGAGCAGGATGCATTATGCAAACAACTCACTTAATTACCGATCCAAACTACATTCAGCCGCTTCATGAAGAAGAGGAAATCCATCTCCAAGATTACCTCAGTGTTTTGTATCGCCGCAAAAAAACAGTTCTTTTTGTTTTTTTTACGGTTTTTATCGGCGTTGCACTTTTTACCTTTTTACAAAAACCCGTTTATGAGGCTACCGCCACCCTGCATGTCAAAGATGATAAAGTCAAAAACGGCGGCGGGGTCCTTGCCGACCTAGGTTTGAATCAGGAAAATCCGATTGAAACCGAAATTCAAATTCTGAAATCACGCACCAATGCCGAAGAAGTTGTAGGGCGGCTTAATTTAGATTGGCAGGTCACTAAAAAGTCAAAAGATCTCGAATTTAATATCAAAGAATTTTTCTCACTATCTGATATACCTATTTATAAAGTGGAAGTTACAGCTCCAGGTACCTATCAGATCAGTGATATGGAAGGTCGCTTGATCGCTCAGGGGAGCTCCGGCAGTCTATTAAAAAAAGATGAAGTTACGCTTCTACTTGACGATTTGCAAGGAAAAGCAGGAGATTCTTTCCAGCTTCAACTCTGCCCTTTTAACCGAACCGTAGCCTCTTTTCTTAGTAATGTAAAAGCAGCGGAAGTCGGAAGATCAACAAATATCATCAACCTTTCTTACAGAGATACCGACCCGGAGCGCGCGAGAGAGGTCGTCAATACGTTGGCGCAAGTTTATGTGGAACATAACATCGCGAATAAGACCGAAGAAGCAACCAAATCAGTAGAATTCATCGAACAGCAATTGGAAGATGTGCGGTCTTTGTTAGATACCGCCGAACAGGGTCTCGAAGGATACAAACGTTCTTCCGGTGTTGTCAAACTAGACAGTGAAGCCGAAGCCGTTATCGGCCGTTTGACCGAAACGGAAAAAGAACGCACATCTGTTTTCCTTCGGCAAAGTCAAATGGTCTTTGCCATCGATGCGGTCAAAAAGGCTTTCAGCCAAAACGATATTTATACCCCCACCGTATTGCTCAATGATCCGGTGGTCACGTCTCTTTCATCTCGCTTAGCCGAATTAGGAGTCGAAAAACGCGGTCTGCTGGTGGATTTGACTCCAGCACATCCAAAAGTTCTCTCTATTCAGGAACAGATCACCGAAATCCAAAACAAACTTTTGGCAACTTATCAAACGGTTCTAAACAGCCTCATCGACCACGGGAAAATGCTGGATACCGATCTGAAGCGTTATGAAGTGGAATTGAAAAAGCTGCCGGAAGCCGAACGGGAACTGGCCCAACTGACCCGTAAAGCTAAAGTCAACGCTGATATCTACATATTTCTGTTGCAGAAACACGAAGAATCTCGAATTGCCAAAGCAGCTACCATCAGTAATATTCGCGTTATAGACCCTGCGATTGTTCCCGAAAACCCCATCAAACCGCGCAAAAAAGTCAATCTTATGTTAGGGTTGATCGTTGGCGCCATGCTTGGGATCGGTTTGGCATTCTTTAAAGAATATCTCGACGATACCGTCAAAGATACGGATGAAGCCAAGCGGCTGCTGGGAATGCCGATGCTCGGGATGATTCCCTATATGCAAACCCATTCAAAGGATAAGGACTGCAATAATTTAAAACTGATAACGAAAATGGGGCCGAAATCAGCCGCGGCCGAGGCATTTCGAAGCTTACGCACGGGAATCCATTTTTCGGCCATCAACAAAAGACGCCAGGTGATTATGTTGACGAGTTCTTTTCCCAATGAGGGCAAGAGCACATTGTCCACAAACCTTGCCATTACGTTGTCTCAGACCGGCTCAAGAGTGGTGCTGGTTGGAGGCGATCTACGCCGTCCCAGCCTGCATAAAATGTTCGGTATCAGCAAGACCCCGGGACTGACTGAAGTTCTGACAGGCGATTGTGATATCGATGATGTGATCCATCAAACCGATGGGATAGGTATCGATCTGATCAATGCCGGTACCATCCCCCCCAATCCGTCGGAACTGCTCGAATCCAGACAAATGCATGAGGTCCTTCAAAGTTTGCGCATGCGCTATGAACATATCATTATCGATGCACCTCCGCTGCTGGCGGTAACCGATGCTCATGTCCTCACGACCATGGCTGATATGGTTTTAGTTGTAATGGAAGCCGGCAGAGTTCCCCGCAAATTGGCTCAACGTGTCAAAGAAAGCCTTGAAATGGTGAGTGCCCCGGTTTGTGGACTCATTTTAAATGATAAATCGAAAAAAGGTGCCGAGTATTATAGTTATTATTCAAGTAGATATTATGGACATGGCTACGGGTATGGGTATGGCTATGGCGGTTACTATGAGGAAGAAGAGAATAAAAAGGAGAAAGGCATTTTTAAAAAATTGACCCATACCGAATTGATTGAAAGCTAAATGATTGATTATCACAGCCATCTCCTACCTGATGTCGATGACGGGTCCAAAAGCATCGAAGAATCCTTGGAGATGGCCCGCATTTTGGTTGCAGCCGGATTTAAAGAAGTTTATTGTACTCCTCACTGTATTAAAGGTGTCTATGAAAACACGAGGGAGAATATACAACCGAAATTTGCGCAACTTCAAAACGCAATCAACGAAGCCGGTATTTCGCTTGTTGTTCATCCCGGGATGGAATACTATTTGGATGAGTTTTTTGTCGATCACCTCCACAACCCACAAACATTAGGAAATAGCGACCTTATTCTCGTCGAGGCGCCACCCCTTTGCAACCCGGAGATAATCAAGGAAAACATATTTCAAATCAACCGACACAAATTAAAACCTTTGCTCGCACACCCGGAACGTTGTGAACTGCTGACCGCTGATAAAAGCAATTCAAACTTTTGGTCAAAACTTAAAAATGGATTCAGCCATAAATCGTTGCCTGCAATGCCGGATACTTGTTTAAATAGTTCCTCACCTTTTGACCTTTGTGAGGATCTGATCAACATGGGCTGCCTATTTCAAGGCAATATCGGCAGCTTTGCAGGGATTTACGGAAAACAAGTGCAAAAAAAAGCCCAAAACTTTCTTAAAGAGGGGTATTATTCTTATTTTGGAAGTGATGGGCATTCTTCTCATACCCTGGAAAATTTTTTGTCTCAAGGGATGAAAAAGTGTTTTATCATGTCATAAAAATACGAAAATTTTCCGAACCCCTAAATTATCTCTAAAAAAGAGATAAATAATACTTGAATTAGCTCTAAAAAATAATTCAAGTATTATGAAAAATATAATTTCCCATCTAATTGATGATTTCCATTGAAAAAGAATAAATACTTCCCAGTCCCTTAATTGACAATACCTCGTATTTGTAATAATTATTAACTTGACGGTGTCATAAAAAGCACAATTTTACGTTCCACCTTAAATCATGAAACTCACGATGCTTAGAACTCGGGCTTTTTACTTCGCTGTCTCAATCGTGCTTGTTACGAGTTAATCAATATTGAGAGAACCCGGGGCTCGAAGAGCTCAAAGGCCTTTGGACAAATGCGAACACCAAAGATGCTTGCCGGGAACAATTACAGAGAGTATTAGAGGAACAGATTATTCAATCCCCGATAACTGATATATATGAGAAATCAAAATGTCTGAAATTATATTAAATACAAATAATCCGGATATGATTGCCGAAATTGTAAGAGATGCATTAAAAACAGAAGCATTGCGTTTGTCATACAGCCTTAAAATCGCAAAGACACGCTTAAAAAAATTTGAAAAAAAATATAATATTTCCTCCGAAAAATTTATAAATGAATGGACAGCTGAAGATTTAGAGGGCAAGGATCTTGAATATGTAGAATGGGCCGGAGAACATAAACTATATCTTATGCTAAACGAGCGAGTCAAGGCAATCAAAGGCATAAAACATGTCTCTCCGTGAATACATAAAATCATTTCACCAGGCTCTTGAAAAGTTTTATGACTATGGATTCGCCGAATCCATTGATGTTAATAATGAAATTAGAGCCGGCAAACAGGCTGTTATTAAATCAAAAATTGTTTTTATCGATAGTTCAGCACTTTATATTAAAGAATACATTAGTGCCAAATATAAGATAGAAAATATTAGTTATGCCTACCAATATCAGGATAAAAAAGGAAAAACAATTTTTAGATATGATAATGCAGTTCATAGGCCTGATCTGAGTTTCAAAGAGCATAAACATATAGCAGATGAGAGCATAATAGAAGCTGCTACGCCAAGAATATCGGAATTAGTCGATGAGGTAATCGAAAAATTACTATAAAAAATTTTAGATCAAGCCTATTAGTGGATCGCCTCACACTTAATAATGCGATTCAGTTGGACATATATTGCATCCGACTTTTACCAGACCATCATCTTTATGAAAAACATAATTCCCAATTCATGGCTTTTGGAGACAGCATAAAATTTTAGGAGAAGTTCAACTTATACAATTATGCCTAAAGATTTTCAAAAAAGTGTCAATTTTTTATCACCATTTGTTTTAATTTCAATCAAAATTCCAAGAAAGCAACACTCACTGTCAATTCTTTGACCTCATCCCCCTAAAAACCACAGTTGTTATCAAAGGCCTCGGTTAATAATTCCTGAAACTCTTGAGATTGCTTCTAAAAAAGACTAAAATGTTACTCCTTTTACTCGGTTTTTCTGATTTTAATTTTTTTAATGAAAACAAAATGTTAATGCCGAGCAAAAGATATAAGTCGCTTCCATAATTCTCTTATCAAAAATTTTTTAATAAAATGGCATTTCCTTTGCAGTTACCTGTCAAATAACTACTTAGATGATTTTTTATTTTGACTTTTTTCGCGTTTATAAAAATATTACTTATAATATACATTACAAAAAATTGTGAAATGTAATTCAAGAAGCGGAGCTATACGTATTCAACCCTTCCAGCAGCAAATAACCAATAACCAATAACCAACTAATTGACAATAACCTGTATTTGTAATAATCATTATTTTGACGGCGCCGTAAAAAACACAATTTCTGCATCGCGCTTCATTCCGTGTTCACAGCAGCATACTTTAAGTATGTCTCGTTCCACGAAACTCAAGACGCCTGGAATTCGAACTTTTTATTTTTCCGTCTCAATTTTGCCTTTTACGAGCCCATAAAAATTAAAATAACCGGCGGAAGGGGGGGAATTTTCATGCTGACTGATTATATTCATGCAGCTATGCATAAAGCTCATTACGAGATATTAGAAGACGGGGAAGGCTATTTGGGGAAAATTGAAGGGCTCAAAGGCGTTTGGGCAAATGCAGATACCATAGAAGCTTGTCGGGAGCAATTGCAGGAAGTATTAGAGGAGTGGATTATAATCGGCCTTAAGATGGGGCATCAAATTCCCGCTATTGACGGGATTGATCTGAATATCAAAGAAGTAGCATAATAATGCCTGTTCTCGGTCCCATCAAACGAAATAAATTGATTTATTACTTAAAGCAGGTTGGATATAAAGGCCCTTATTCGGGTGGGAAACACTAATTCATGATAAAAGGTAATTTACGTGTTCACATTCCCAATCCACATAAAAATGATATCGGTGCAAATCTGCTCATGAAGATTCTTCAAGAAGCAGAAATTGACAGAAAAAAATGGGAAAAACTTTAACCCTATACATCAATGCCTTCTTCCAACGATGAAAAATATCTAAAGATGCTAAAGGAAATTATCCTTTCCATTGTTGATACAAAAAAGGTGATGGTTTTCTTGTTTGGATCAAGAGTCTCCAGGTGCCATAATTCGAGTGCGGATGCAGATATCGGCTTGCTTGCAGATGAAAAGCTTCCAGTAAGTTTATATCATCAAATCCGAAATGCAATTGATGAATCCATCATCCCATGGGAGGTGGATATCATAGATTTTACCCGGGTCGATCAAACCTTCAAAGAGGAAACGTTAAGGAATATAGTCATATGGAACATGCCGGAGGCTATGAAAAAAAGCTAATCTCACTGGAACAGGCACTTGATTCTTTTGAAAAGGCCATGACCATAGACACTTCAAATCTCGGAGATATTGAGAAGGATACGATCAAAAGCGGTCAAGTGCAAAAATTCGAGGTTTGCGTTGAACTGTTCTGGAAAATGATTAAAAAATTTCTATATGACATTCATGGCCTTGAATCCGTTTCACCCAAAATGGCTATGAAACAACTTTATCGCATCCAATATGTCAATGAAATAAATTACGAGACATTAATAGAAATGATCAATGACCGAAACCGTTTAAGCCACGTATACAACGAAGAGCAGTTTAACGAGATTTATTCGCGGATTACCGAATATCTTGAACTAATGCGGATGATCGTGAATGAGGTGACAAGCCGGCCGACTAATCCCTGATAACCAATAACAGATAACTGATAACCAAATGAAAAATATTATAAAAGCTGAAGTATATTTTGATGAGGAATATTACTGTGGAAAATGCTTCGACTTTGATATATTCACTCAGGGTAAAACGCTTGATGAACTTATAAATAATCTGAAAGAGGCCATACAAGTCCACTTTGAAGACAATCCGGAAGGCTTAGAGAATTTTTCTCCAACTCCCTCGCCTTTTACAATGATGGATTTAGATGATTGCACACTATGTGTTATAACTGATTATCCATTCCCCGATAACTGAAAAGCTATTAATTCCAAAAAATACAACTGCAAAGGTAAAAATCATGCAATTCAATGCAATAATTGAAAAAGATAATGATGGATATTTCGCATATGTGCCTAAATTAAAGGGCTGTGTAAGTCAAGGGGATACTATGGAAGAAGCGCTTCAGAATATTAAGGAAGCTATAGAGCTCTATCATGAATCCCAAATTAAAAACCTTTGAGGATTTAAAATGTTGGCAAGCATGCAGGGACCTGAGACTTTTTGTAGCTAAAGAGGTTCTACCTGCATTACCCGGAAATGAAAAATACCGTCTTTCAGATCAAATCTTAAGAGCCGCAAGATCCACTACGGCAAATTTATCCGAGGGATTTGGCCGCTTTCACTACATGGACAATGCAAAATTTTGTAGCAATTCACGAGGCTCCTCCTATGAAGTACTTGATCACCTGATCACCGCCTATGATGAAGACCTGTTATCCTCTGAAATGCTTGAAAAAGGTAGAAAACTCGTTGATTCTGCTGTAAAACTCATTAACGGTTATATGCGATACCTTAAAAACCCAGTAAAACAACCAATGGCCGTACGTGAAGATATTTCAATTTATAAAATAACAACCCCTTCGGATAATACTGACTTTTAAATCCCAGATCCATAATAACCAATAACCAACCAATTGACAACACCCTGTATTTGTAATAATTTCTAAAATATTTTTAAAAGATGCAAAAGCAGGTGAGGTGGTAATGGATAGTCAGCTTACAGGAAATGAAATTATACAGCTATTGAGGACGGAGAAACCCTATTTAAACAAAGAATTCGGGGTAGTGGGTATAGGCCTGTTTGGTTCCTTTGCCAAAGGTCAGTCGAGTAATGACAGCGACATTGATTTGATCGTTGAATTAAAAGAGCCCCGATTCTTATGGCTTTCGGGGTTACAGGTTTATCTTGAAAAGAAATTCAACCGGAAAGTTGAAATAGTCCGTAAGGGAAACAAGATAAACCACCGTTTCACAAAAAGAGTTGAAAAAGAAGTGATTTATGCATGATGATCTGATCATGGATAATTTGCATGATATCATCGACTCAATACAATTGATTGAAGTTCGTTTTTCGCAAATTACTAATTCAGATGATTTCGTTATGAGCGCAGATGGTTTACAGATTCTTGATTCTATCTGTATGAGGCTTCAAATCATTGGTGAACTCCTGAAAAAAATTCACAAAATCGATCCCGCTGTTTTGGAAGTGTATCCGCAAATACAGTGGGCGAATATAATGAAATTACGGGATATTATTTCGCATCATTATGATCATGTGGATTATGAAATAATTTACGATATTTGCAAGAATCACATACCGCTCCTGAAAAGGACGGTGGGGCAAATACTAAAAGGTCAAGCCAATCTCTAGTGCCCAACAACTTTATTTTTTGCCGGCAGATATGTGATCTATTTCCCCTCATACTGAATAATTGATAACAAATAATCACCCATGCTCAAAAAGATCAATTGTATAATATAAACATACATTTTTGAATACAACCGGATCGGAGCTGTCAGCGAACAAATAACAAATAATTTCGTATGCTCAAAAAGATCAATTGTATGCTATAAACATACATTATGGATATTTTATCAAAACTATTATCTTCCCGGGTTCGGGCTTCTATATTCCATTTGCTTTTTGGTATTGATTCAAAAGAACTGTACATGCGTGATCTGGTAAGACGCTCCGGATTTTCCATAGGCGCCGTTCAGACCGAATTAAAAAAACTTTTGAGCCTTGAATTGATAACTCAAAGGAAAGATGGTAATAGACTTTATTTCCATGCCAATAAAATCCATCCGCTTTATTCGGATCTTCGGAACATCGTTTTGAAAACCAATGGCCTTGCCGCTATAATAAAAGATGCGTTAATCCATTCGGATAAAATCATGTACGCATTTATTTTTGGATCTGTTGCACGGAGTGAGCAAACCGCGTCAAGTGATATTGATCTAATGGTTTTAGGAGATTTGAGCCTGAGACAATTAGCGAAAATGTTAAGCGGTCTTTCAAATAAGCTGTGCAGGGAAATTAACCCACATTCCATGAGTGGAGAAGAATTTATTAGACGGAAAAATGATGGTGATCCATTTATCAATAGAATCTGCAAAGAAGCCAAGATTTTTATAATCGGTGACGAAAATGACTTTAAATCAATGGCTTGAAAATAATTGGTTGCGCCGACACGAGACGAGTCCTCGTGAAATTACAGACCTCTTGCAGATTGTTAATAGAGATTTAGAGGATGCGAGGGAACGGCATATTTCAAATGATTGGAGATTTGGTATTGCATATAACGCGGCTCTGAAATTATGCACAATATTGTTATATGCAGAAGGATTCCGTGCAGAAAGAACATTACAGCATTATAGAACAATTCAAGCATTGCCCTTAATACTTGGAAAGGATAGAAAAGATGATGCGCAATATTTGGATGTATGCCGGTCCAAACGCAACATTGTTGAATACGACCAGATCGGAGCTGTCAGTGAACAAGATGCAGATGAACTAATCGACTTTGTAGGTGAATTAAAAGAAGATGTGCTGTACTGGATAGGGAAAAACCACCCTGAATTAATCTAAATGCTTCCAATAACTAATAACTAATAACTAATAACCAACCAACAAGGACCCCAAATGAAACTAACCATCATAGGCACAGGATATGTGGGTATCGTTACCGGCACCGGATTTGCCAACCTCGGAAATGATGTGATCTGCCTTGATGTGGACGGAGAAAAAATCAAGCATCTGACAAACGGGAAGCTCACTATATATGAACCTGGTCTTGAAGAAATATTTAATCGTAATGTAAAAAGCGAAAGACTCCGGTTCACAACCGATCCAATAGAAGCCATAGAAGCATCCGAAGTTATTTTCATCTGTGTGGGCACACCGACCGATCATCTTCTCAATGCCGATTTAACGGCTGTTAAGGATGCTGCCCGTAATATTGGTCTGTTTATGAAAGATTATAAAGTAATCGTCAATAAAAGCACCGTGCCGGTAGGAACAGCCGGTCTGGTCCGGCAAACTATTCAAGAGAATCTTAACTCGGACACTGAATTCGATGTGGTGTCAAACCCTGAATTCTTGAGAGAAGGTGCGGCTGTTAAGGATTTTGAGAATCCGGATCGAATTGTAATCGGCACTGACAGCAAACGCGCAGAGAATTTAATGACTTCATTATACGCCTCAGTCGTCCGAATCGGCAGGCCGATCATGGTTACCAGCATCGCCAGTGCGGAGTTGATTAAATATGCCAGCAATGCCATGCTTGCCACCCGAATCAGTTTTATGAATCAGTTGGCTTTGTTATGTGAAAAAACAGGTGCGGATATTAAAGAAGTGTCTAAAGGGCTGGGGCTGGACAATCGAATCGGTCCCCGATTTCTGCAGGCCGGCATCGGTTATGGCGGCAGTTGTTTCCCTAAAGATGTCAAGGCGCTGATTTCAACTCTGAAACAATTTGATTGTGATAGTGATCTGTTTGAGGCGGTTCATCGGATCAACGAAAAACAAAAAACAGTGGTGGTAGAAAAAATTAAATCCGTACTGGAAATAAATCAAAGCAAAATTGCCGTCTGGGGCATTTCTTTCAAACCTAAAACCGATGATATCCGTGAAGCGCCTTCCATTGAAATCATTAATAATCTGCAAGCACTTGGGGCAACCATTCACGCATATGATCCCATTGCCGTTGATAATGCCCGGAAGGTGTTACGTGATGTGATCTTTTTCGAAAATCCATATGAAACGATTCAAGACTGTGACGCATTGATCGTCGTCACTGAATGGGATGAGTTCAGGAATCTTGATATGCGGGCGGTTAAAGTGCTGCTCAAGAAACCGATTATCGTGGATGGAAGAAATATTTATAGTCCTCAAGAACTTAGTAAACTTGGGTTCACTTATTTAGGTATTGGGCGGTGATTGCCTATACCTCACCGATAGATCAGCGTAAAATGTGAATCTGTTATTTGCTTTTTTTAAATTTAAAGAAGAAAAATTCCTCTCTTGTTTAGGATATAAAGCTCCAATTATCTATTATCCCAGATAACAAGTAACCAATAACTGATATGGAAAAAATATCAAAATATCGCAGCAATATTGATCAGATCCGGCAAGAATTGAAAAAATTTGAAAGTAAATATCAAATGTCTTCGGAAGTGTTTTTCGATAAATTTGAATCCGGAAAGCTGGGTGACGAAGGAGATTTTTTTGAATGGGCGGGTTTGTATGAGAATGTTGTTTTATATTCACAACGAATTAACTCTTTGGAATCTGTCCTTTGCCCAACTGCCCGTGAAATCTAAACTGATTTATGAAGGATTTTTATTTTACGATATGAGATATTGGCCTCAGCACCGGAACCCAAACCCCTGATAACCAATAACCAATAACCAATAACCAATAACCAATAACCAATAACCAATAACCAATAACCAATAACCAATAACCAATAACCAATA
>JAFGES010000131.1 GCA_016931455.1 Desulfobacterales bacterium
CCCTGTACCACGCAAATCCGTTGTTAATTCTCTTGTATCAGCACTTCTGCGACTGGCGGCTTGACACTTTTATGGGAAACTTCAGTTTCTAAATATCGTTAATATATTTAAAAAAATTTATCATTTTATATCATTATTAACCCATTGGATATATTGTTTTTACCTATTTTTTACTAACTTTACGCTTTCTATATAAAACCGGATAAAATCAATAAAAATTTATGAATAAAACGATATAAATCATTTTATTTAGAAAAATATCTTCATAAACTTGTATCTATTGCAAAAATAAGAACTATAAAGTTAAATTTATAAAATGATTTTTTTAAAAATATTTAAACTTTATTTAGTTAAAGTGCAAAGAATTATTGTATGAGCCGGCCGCCGAAACTTTAAGATCTTGCACGCCGGAAAATTCAATTGAAGCATTACTCCATAAGGACGGAAGAAGCTTATATCTCCTGGATAAAGCGATATATCTATTTTCACAATGACATCCAAAAGATTAAAGATATGGACAAAAAAAAATAGAGGCATTTCTTGCGAAGGTCCTCACAGTTGTTGAATTCAATTTTCAGCCAAAATTTTCCTTAACACGTAGGGCAAAATCCCGTTGTTTTCAAAATATGAAACTTCAATCTCCGTATCCAACCGCGCGATCACTTCGAAATGAATTTCTTCGCCGTTTTCTTTGATAGCCTTGACCGACAGCGGTTTCCTGGGTTTCATATCCGCAATGCCTTGAATAAAAAACGTTTCGGACCCCTCTAAACAAAGAGTTTTCCAACTTTCATTTTCTTTGAACATCAACGGCAAAACACCCATTCCAACCAGGTTACTGCGATGAATCCGTTCATAAGATTGAGCAATGACCGCCTTTATTCCCAGCAGATGGGTTCCTTTAGCCGCCCAATCTCTGGAAGAGCCGGTTCCGTATTCCTTGCCCGCGAGCACTAAAAGCGGCACACTTTCCTCTTTGTATGTCATCGCCGCATCATAAATAAACATTTCCCGGCAATCCGGAAATTTCAACGTATAGCTGCCTTCTTTGGGGGTTACCAATTTATTTTTCAACCGAATATTTGCGAAGGTTCCTCGAATCATCACTTCGTGGTTTCCTCTTCTGGATCCATAGGAGTTGAAATCCGCGGGAACCACATTTTTTTTTATCAAGTAGCGGCCGGCGGGGTAATTCTCCGGAATGACACCGGCCGGAGAAATATGGTCTGTTGTGACTGAATCCTCCAGTAAAAGAAGCGCCCTTGCATAACTCAAGTCGGTGGGCAATTCGGTCTTAATATCAAAATTTTCAAAATAGGGAGGCTTATGGATATAAGTTGAGCGCTGATCCCAATCAAATGTTGTTTTTTCTTGAACCGAAAGTTTTTGCCAAAAGCCGTCCCCATTTAAAACCCCTTCATAGGCTTTTTGAAAAAACTCCGGTCGCAAATATTTTTGAACCAACGCTTTTATTTCTGAAAAGCTTGGCCAAATATCACGAAGAAAAACCGGTTTGTGGTTAGGATCATAAGCGATAGGTTCGGTCGTCAGGTCGATATCGATCCTTCCGCCAAGGGCAAAGGCGATGACCAGCGGGGGGGATGCTAAAAAATTGGCTTTGATGCTTTGATGAATTCTAGCCTCAAAATTCCGATTTCCGGAAAGAACGGAAGCTGCGATGAGATTATGTTTCGAAACCGTCTTTTCGATTGCCGGATGCAACGGGCCGCTATTGCCGATACAAGTTGCGCAACCAAAACCGACCGGATGAAATCCAAGAGCTTCAAGGTAGGTTAGGAGACCGGCATCATGGAGATAGCTGATGACTGTTTTGGAACCCGGAGCAAGGGAGGTCTTCACATATGCCGGAACCTTAAGTCCCCTTTCAACCGCTTTTTTGGCTAAAAGGCCGGCTCCGAACATGACATATGGATTGGAGGTGTTGGTACAGGAAGTAATGGCTGCGATAAGGATGCTTCCGTTACCGATTTTTACGCTCTGGCCGTCTATTTTGACTGCATACTCTTTTGGGCTTTCAGGCCGGTGTATTGCAGCAAACTTATTCTTTAAGTTTTGAAGGGAAATTCTATCCTGAGGCCTGGCCGGACCGGACACGCAAGGTTCGACTTTTGTAAGATCAAACTCCAATACTTCGGTATATTCAGGCTCCTCACTGCCGGTATAAAAAAGTCCGAGTTCTTTGGCATATGCTTCGACAATTTCAGCCTGATCTTCACGGTTGGTTATTCGAAGATATTTTATCGTCTTCTCATCGATAGGAAAAAATCCAAGCGTTGCACCGTACTCAGGAGTCATATTGGCGATCGTGGCCCGGTCGGGAACAGTCAAATTTTTCATTCCCATACCGAAATATTCTACAAATTTGCCGACGACATTATGTTCTCGGAGCCATTGCGTCACGGTGAGAACCAGGTCGGTGGCCGTCACATCTTCTTTTAGCTCCCCCACCAGCTTAACCCCGATAACTTCGGGAATCGGCATGTAATACGGTTGTCCCAACATAACGGCTTCGGCTTCAATTCCGCCGACCCCCCATCCCATGACACCGATTCCGTTAATCATCGGGGTATGCGAATCAGTGCCTACAATAGTATCCGGATAAAGGAGAGTCTTTTCAACGGTTTTTTGCGCAATGACGACTTTCCCTAAGTATTCCAGGTTCAGTTGATGGCAAATACCGGAGTTTGGAGGCACCACTTTTAAATTATCAAAACTTTTTTGAGCCCATTTCAAAAATGCATATCGTTCGGCATTCCTTTGATATTCCAAGGCCACATTTTTGTTCAGCGAATCTTTTGTGCCGTAATAATCCACCTGGACCGAATGATCGATGATTAATTCAACCGGTACACGAGGGTTGATTTTTCGGGGATCGCCGCCGAGATCCCGGACGGCATCCCGCATGGCGGCAAGGTCCACCAATGCCGGCACTCCTGTAAAATCCTGCATCAGAACTCGGGCGGGATGATAAGGAATTTCAATCGGCATTGGGTATTTTTTTTGCCATTTAGCTATTTTCAATAAATCGGTCGGCTTGACCAGTGATCCATCCAGCTTTCTCAGTAGATTTTCAACCAGTATTTTAATTGAAAAAGGAAGTTTTTGGATGCCGCCCACTCCTTTTTTTTCAAGCATGTTAAAATCCAGAAAATCATATTCTCTTGATTGTATTTTCAACTGCTTCACAAATTCACGTCGATCCATAGTGGCCTCAATCTATTGAATTATTGCGTATCTTTACCGATGCTCAAACCCGTTCCAAAAAAATAATCCGAGTATTTGCTATGTTAGGCGAAATTTTCCAACTCATGTGAATAACGATTCTCTTTATTCAATTGAAAAGCAAAAATCGCGGCGCCAAGCAAGGCCGCCTTTTCATTTAATATGATTCGAATCGGTATCTGCTGCAGATGCTCTTTAAATCGACCTTTATTGGTAAATGCTTTCAGGAATATTTCTTCCTTTAATTTGGGTAAAATTTTGGGAGAAATTCCACCTCCTAAATAGATTCCTCCGGTCGTCATGCCGGTTAAGGCCAAATTGCCGGCAACGGCTCCAAAGATCGAGACAAACATGTTTAAAGCCTCCAAACACACGGGATGTTGAAAATCCATTGCGGCCTTTGCAACGGCCATGGCGGAATCCGTCATTTTAAGGTTTTGGGAAAGCCATCCGGGTTCCTGATAGCGATGCGTGTTTTTCAGCCATGAATAAATATTGACCAAACCGGGTCCTGAAAGGACCCTTTCAATACTCACATGCGTATAACGTTGTTGGAGGTATCTCCAAAGGCTCATTTCTTTCTCATTCGCCGGGGCAAAGTCTGCATGTCCTCCTTCGGATGAAATCGGAATATATCGGCCTGCACAAAAAATCAAAAGGGCTTGTCCCAAGCCGGTCCCGGGAGCCACAAGCCCCCGCGGCTGCAAGGCGATGGATTTGGTTTTTGTTAATGAAAAAATTTCTTTTTGATTCAAAAAAGGTATTGCCAATGCGGTAGCACTGAGATCGTTGATCAAACGAACCTGATTCCAACCAAAACGTTTTTTGATTTCCTTCTCAGTAACTTCCCACGGAAGATTTGTGGCTTTACAACGTCCGTTTTTTACCGGCCCGGCAATACCCAAACAAGCCCTGTCGATAGATATCGGGTAGGCATCGATGAAGCGCTGAATAATATTTTGAAGATTCGGTGCCTCACGCGATGAATAAGCTTCAACCTGTCTTAACAGCGGGCGCTTTTTCCCTTGGGCAAAAAGGCCCAGCATTGTTTTTGTACCCCCGATGTCTCCGGCTAAAATGACGGTCTTATCTTCCATTGACTTCATATAATCCCGTTTTTTCGCGTCCATGCCTATTTGACTGTAGCGTCTAAATCAGAAATCAGCCCGAAATCACAATAAAAAAATTATCATCGGATAAGCTTATGGATACCGCCGACCACATCTTTTTCTATATGGAAACGGATAACATGACGACCGGCATTAACCAACGCCTGATGATCACCAAGTGCCTGAGCCGTTTTAAGGACGCCGAAGCTTATAAAAGAGGCTTCTTGTCCGGCCTGATCCGGAATCGGTGCATCTTTAGGCATATCAGCCGTTATTTGGATAAATAGGCCATTTCCACCATCCCCTTTATGAAGCTGGCCGGTCGAATGTAAAAAACGCGGGCCATATCCAACCGTTGTCGCCATTTTATATTTGATTTGAAGTTTTGTCCGCAGTTTCAGCAAGGCGTATGAAGTTTCAACCGTCGGTTTGACATAGGCCTGTATCGCAATATAACTGCGTTCGGCCGACGCATCTTTGTCTATTTTTGCATAGGACATCAATTTATCGAATGTTTCGTCTAAACTCTCGGCCGAAAAATCCGCATACACACCGATTCCCTCCGTCACAAGGATGGGTTTAAATTCCGGAAGTTTTCCTTCTTTTTGATAATCGGCGACCTTTTGGCGGGCAATGACTTTAGCAGATTCAACATTCGGCTGATCAAAGGGGTTAATTTCTAAAATTTTTCCAGCTACAACAGTTGCCATTTCCCAGCGAAAAATTTCAGCTCCCAAATCATATAGATCACCCAGATTAATCTGTATCACAGGAAATCCCGCGTCAGCAAGCTGTTTGATTTTTGCATCATACGTGTCGTCATTTTCCAAGCGCAGGTAGACAAAAAGTCGATCCTGAGAATAATTGTCGGGTGCCAAAAGTTGTTCACCTTCCACCGGTAGAATGCCCCTGGTGTTTTTACCGGTACTTTCGGCAATTAATTGTTCGACCCAGGCGCCGAAATGAGAGATCGGGGGCGAAGTTACCAAGGTTAATTTGTCTCGACCCATTTTTGCCGATGTACCGATGATGGTCCCCAACCATGCAGCGGAATTATTTCCACCGACCGGGCAATTGCAGCCTTCGCAGTTACATGCCATTGTTGCAGCTCTTTCAAGCAGAGTAGAAAGATCCATTCCGATCAGAGCCGCCGGTACCAGACCAAAAAAAGATAGGGCTGAATAACGACCACCGATATTGGGATCATTTAAGAAAATTTTACGAAAATTTAATTGATTGGCGATTGAATTCAAGCTGCTGCCGGGGTCGGTAATAGCGATAAAATGGTCTCCGGCACTTTTTTGGCCCAAAGCATTGAACACCTGATTGTAAAAATATTTCATAAAAGACAATGTTTCAACCGTTCCGCCGGATTTTGTTGAAACAATATAAAGCGTTTTTTCCGGTTCAAACGTTTCGGCATATTCCAAAACCGCACCTGGATCCGTGCTGTCCAATACTGCCAGATCCAAAAAACCCGCCTTCACACCAAATGTGAAGCGAAACATCTCCGGCGCAAGACTGGACCCCCCCATTCCCAGCAATAACGCTTGCGTATATCCTGCCGAGCGAACCTCTTCCACCCATGAAGTCAGCTCGGGGATTGCGTCAACCATTACATCCGGACTGTGCAGCCAGCCCAGTCGATGGATAATTTCAGCAGCATCTGCTTCCCAAACCGTGGGATCATGTGCCCAGATTCGATTCAAAATATTTTCATCCCGAATTTGTTCCAAAGCCTTTGTAATCGCTGCTTGAAAATCAGCCGGGTAGGTAAAATAACTTTTCTTGCCGGCCGTCAAATGGGCTTGTTTTTCAGAAATACCGTTCATTTTTGTAGTTCCTCATCTATTTAGACAGTAAGGATTTAATAATAAAGCCTCAAGATCTGGAATCATATTGTTATTTATCATTTAAGGACCAATCGAAATCAAGATATTTAATTTTGATTTTGCTGTTCTCAATTTCTAATTTTGTGTGTAGATTTCCAGTAGCATATCTTAAGAAAAGACCTATGATATCATCATTAAAATCTTCGGAAAACCATTTAAATATCATACTGACATAAAGCGTATCGCCTTCAAGATAGTTATTATGGATATTATTGATAAAGGCTTGGGCAGCATCGTCGAGTTGTTGATCCAATGTGTCTTCCGCATACGGTTCGGATAAAAGTGGGGGGCAGCTTTTGGAAGCGCAATTGATGGCAAAATGAACGCGGGGGTCCTTGAATCGCTTGCGAAGGATGTCGTGTTCAATTGTGTCTAAACTAATCGTATCTCCATCCAGACGGCAAATCTTTTTTTTCCATGGGCTTTTTAAAAACGTTCTTAACTCCTTGATGGATTTTATTCCGGGATATGCACTGAGTACCGACTTGATCGTCCAAGCGTTATAAGCATTTACGTAAAAAGCAAACTGCCCGTCGCGAGTCAAATTTTGGGTATCGGTTTTTTCAAGAATTTCAAGATACTGATCCAGTACGGTTTCTTCTCTTTTGAAGCCCGCGTAATCGACCCCTTCATCTTTTACGTATTTATTTAATAATTCTGCATAAAGGCTATTATCTACTGACTCAACAGTCCGACCTATATCTGTAAAACCTGAAAATTCAAATAATAAGCAAAGTGGAAGGGCAATAAAAAAGAAGAGACTTTGAGTTTTCATTTTAAACGCTCTTTTCATGCTCAATTATTGAGTAATCATCTGTAAAAGTCGCCGCTAAAGCAGACAATATCCAGTCTTTCACCCATTTCTAATTACATTTTAATCCTAAATTGTCTATAGGGGCAACAATTTATTGTTCTAAGAAAAAATCCTCATGGATGGGATTTTATCCTGGGTCTGTGATAAAGGAGCGTTTTGATGAAACTTGACGGAGAACTTGCCGAAAGCATCCGGTTTGATAAACATTTCCGGCTATTTTGAATTTAATCCTGAAAGCCGAAATCCGGTGTACCGGTCGTTAATCCTTCCACAGGTCTATGTCGATTAAACCCAGCTTGACGGCATAACGAACCAATTCCATGGTGCTGTGAAGTCCAAGCTTTTTCATTATATTGGCACGGTGGTTTTCAACCGTTTTGGGGCTGATAAAAAGTTTATCCGCAATTTCTTTCGTGGGATACCCCTCGGCCAGCAGGCGCATAATTTCTTGTTCTCGAGGTGTGAGGCTACCATAATCCGAATCTGAAATTTTCGCCTCTTGCAGCGGCATCTCCATCAGGCTCTTAACGACCTGCTGGGAGACGGAACTATCCAAAAAATACTCGCCTTTGGCAACGGTTTCAAGGCTCAGTAAAAGCCTTTCCGAGGCAGATTCCTTAACGACATATCCGTTTGCTCCAGCCTGAAAGGCTTCCGCAATATAATCGATTTTAGAATGCATGCTCACTATGATGATGCCGATCTTCGGGAATTGGGTTCGTATCTCACGCGTCAACTGAATCCCGTTTTTATCCGGCAAGGATATATCGACAATCGCCAAATCAGGTTTGTGCTGTTTAACGATTTTGATCCCTTGAGCTGCGTTTTCTGCTTCGTCCACGACCTTAAAATTATCGTTTCGTTCGATAATAGTTTTGAGTCCTTCTCTGAAGAGAGGATGATCATCGATGATCACGATACGTTGTTTCTGATCCACTTTTTTTCTCCTTACTATGGGGAATATAGGGGACAGACATAAAAAAAATTTTTGACAATAAATAATATTTTTTGAAGAACTGTCTCCTATATATTAAAAAACTGTTAATAGTCAAATAAAGCTGTTCTTAAAATCTATTTTAAATGTTTATTGGAGCAATCATATGATAATCAAAAACAAAAAAGAAACATTACTTGTCGCCCTGGGCGGTAATGCACTGATTCAAAAAGGACAAGAAGGTACGATTGAGGAACAATTCGAAAATTTAAAAGTACCGATTCGGCAAATTGCCGGTCTTTCAAAACATTACCGTGTCATCATTACCCATGGTAATGGTCCCCAAATCGGCAATCTCCTGCTGATGCAAGAATGCTGTGAGGGGATTTCTCCCTTACCCCTTGAAATTTTGGTCGCACAGACACAGGGCCAAATCAGTTATATGATTGAATCGACCTTGGATACGGAACTTATGGCAATGGGTGTTTATACCGAAAAATCGCTTGTGAGCTTAATCAGCTATGTGGTGGTGGATGAAAAAGATCCTGCCTTCCAGTGCCTTTCAAAACCCATCGGCCCCGCTTATACCAAAGAGAAAGCTGCCCGGCTTCCTTATCCGACAATTAAGACGACAAAAGGTTATCGGCGTGTAGTCGCCTCGCCCCGGCCGATAACAATCGTCGAAAAATTTGAAATCAAAAAACTGATCGAGATGGATTTTATTGTGATCTGTTGCGGCGGAGGAGGTATACCGGTGATTCGCGCCGGGCGTACATTCTGCGGCGTAAACGCGGTCATTGATAAAGATCTTTCCAGCGCCAAACTGGCTGAAGAAGTAGGAGTCGATATTTTCGTTATTGTTACGGATGTCAAGGGCGCAGCCCTTCACTACGGGCAGCCGGATGAAAAATATCTTCGAACAATCACTATCGAACAAGCCGCCCGATACCATCAAGAAGGACATTTTCCACCAGGTTCCATGGGGCCTAAAATCGAAGCTGCAATAGAGTTTATCAAAAACGGCGGAAAACGTGTGATCATTACTTCATTAGATGCTATCGAAAAAGCCGTGGAAGGAAAAGCAGGGACGGAAATCATTCTCTAATAATATTTGACTCGGCCTGTGTTGGATATCTCTGTGGTTTTGATGTTCATTTTTTTGACCCTATAACAACACAAGTTTGACTTCTTTAAGTTTAACAATGGTTATTTTTGGTTTTTTTTGGTAATTATATTATTTCAAATTAACAATTTATTGACAAATTAGGGCCGATCCGGATAGCTTAATTACATTTCTATTTGAAATTATTATATTAAGTTTGCTTATTTAAGACATGGGGGTAAGATATGTACAAATCATTATTTCGATGCTTTTATTTCTTTCTTTTTATTGTAATGAGTATAATTCCCGGTTTTGGATATTCGGAGACCCCGGATGAAATTAAAACCCAAAATACAATCGACGAAACCGATATTTATGATCTCGGTGAAGTCATTGTTACCGGCGCACGAGGCGGTGTGGAACAGGTGGGAACAGTTCGTGAGATTAAAGCGGACGAGATTCGAGCCAAAGGCGCCCGAACATTAAATGAAGCCCTTGAATTAATGCCCGGACTCGATATTCGAACCGGAGCTGATGGTACCCCCCGTATCGATGTAAGAGGGTTTCGTTCTAGACATGTTATCTTGTTGATCGATGGAATTCCTTTTAACTCAACCTTTGACGGTCAATTTAATCCCGCCGTTATTCCTGTAGAAAATATTGCAAAAATCAAATTGTCCTATGGTAACCACTCCGTTCTCTATGGTGAAGGTGGGCTTGGGGGTGTTATCAACATTGTTACCAAAAAAGGCAAACAAGGCATTCATGGCTCGGCATCCGGCGAAGCGTCCGAAAGAAGCAGCTATCTGGGTAAATTTGATGTTTCCGGGGCTCAAGAAAATTTGAACTTTTTTGTCAGCGGCAGCATTGTCGACAGTGACGGCTACCCGCTTGCCGATGACTTTAGTTCAACACCCTACGAAGATGGAGACTTGCGGGAAAATAGTGATAAAAGACGCAAAAATTTTTTTGCGAATATGGGATATGCTCCCAATGACGCCTTCAATATCGGAATCGTTTTTAATTATTTGCAGGGTGAATACGGCAAGCCGCCGGCAACGATCGACAAAAAAATGGATTCTCTATTTGCAAAAAATCTTAAATACGAACGGGTGGACGACTACGAGGGCTTTTCCGGTCAGCTTTCCTTCAGCTACAATTTGCCCGGTCCCTTGGAGGTGCGGGGATGGATTTTTGCCAATCAATATGATGAGGAAAACAACGGCTACGATGACGACAATTACAACACTCAAAAAAAGAGTAATTCCTATCATGAAGATAGCACGACCACCACTGAGGGAGCGACGTTACAGACAAAATATGACCTGGAATCCGCAGGCATATTAACCATGGGGCTTAACGCCCGCACGGAAAAGTGGGAAGCGGACGGAGAAATAATGGAAAAATCCGGTTTAAGAAGCTACGAGGATGAACGCCGGAATGATATTTACTCCCTTGCGCTTGAATATGAAGTTTTTCCTATGGATAACTTGGGGTTGGTGCTTGGATACAGTCACCATTGGCTGGAAAAAGATGAAGGTGAAAATGATGATACGGGAACTTTTTTAATCGGTGCACATTATGACGTTCTGGACGGCACACGTATCAAGGCCTCTGCAGCACGAAAAATTCGCTTTCCTTCCATAAGGCAGCTCTACGAAGAGGATGGTGGAAATTCGGAACTAACGACGGAAAAATCTTATAATTACGAACTCGGATGTATACAAAGATTGCCCTGGAGCAGCCAAATTTCCCTGACGGGCTTTTTTAATGATGTCAAAGACTATATTGAAAAAGATCCTGATGGAATTAGTATGAATAATGAGAAATACCGTTTTAAAGGTTTTGAGTTGACCGCCGAAAACCGCTTTATTGAAAATATGATGATAAGACTGGGCTATACATTTTTAGATACGGAAGACAAATCCTCGAACACGGAAAAAGAAGAGCTTCAATATCGCCCCAAACACAAAATCACCTTTGAATGCAAGTACGATTTTGAATTCGGGCTCTCAGCATATGCAAACATTATCCACTTAGCGGGTCAGTACTTTTATTCCAATGATTCACCTTTGATTAAAAAAGAACTCGATGACTACACGCTGGTCAATTTAAAACTGGAACAACAACTCCATAATGATCTATTGTCTTTATACATTGGAGCGGATAACTTATTTGATGAAGATTATGCCGAAAGTTATTCCTTTCCACGAGCCGGCCAAACCATTTATGGAGGATTTGAAGTCCGCTTTTAAAAAAGCGGTTGTCTGTAAGCAATGAAACCCGTCATACAGTTAAATAATTTTTCCTATACCTATCCGAATACAACCGTACAGGCCCTGAAAAATATTTCCCTGGACATCCATGCCGGGGAATGTCTCTGTGTGTCGGGGCCTTCAGGTTGTGGTAAAACCACACTTTTGATGGCGGTAGCAGGCCTTTTGAAACAGTTTGATGGCCGCAATATCAATCTGATGAATCTTAGGCCGGGAGCCGGTATCGGGATGGTATTTCAGAACGCGGATACCCAGATTCTTTGTACCACGGTTGAGGATGAGGTCGCTTTCGGACCGGAAAACCAGGGTCTTTCACAAAACATAATTCGCCAAAGAGTGCGAAATGCCTTGGAGGCGGTTGGTTTGACCGGTTTTGAGAAACGCAATGTCGAAACACTATCGGCCGGCCGGAAACAACGCCTAACCATTGCTTCCGTGCTTTCAATGCAGCCCGAATGGCTTTTACTGGATGAACCTAGCGGCCAATTAGACCCACCGGGAAAACAACAATTAATCGGGGTCCTCAAAGGGTTGAAGGAAAAAGGCTATGGATTGCTGATTGCCGATCACGAACCGGCCGTCTATCGTTTGCTTGTCGACCGATATATTTTGATGAAAGAAGGACGGGTGGAAAAAATATCTGCTGAACCTTCGCCGGAGGTTCAGCTGTTTTCAAGAACCAACCGGGCCGAAAACGCTACGATTCTCAGGGATACCTTAACACCGGCGATTGAAATTAAAGGCCTTCAACTTTACGATCCGGATGGTCATTTTATTTTCAACCAGTTTGAGCTCAAAGTGCTGCCGGGAGAATTCGTTTATATTTTCGGATTGAACGGGGCCGGAAAATCTACTCTGCTCAGATACATAGTAGGGCTTGTTGATTCCTCAGCAGGAATGATTCGAATAGCGGATATGGAATCTCCCCATTCAGAGCAACTTTTGGGAACGGTTGGAATGCTGTTTCAGAACCCTCAGCGTCAACTTTTCGAGACCACGGTTTATGCAGAGGTGGCATTTTCTTTAAAGCGACTGGGACTTGCAACCGAGCAAATTCATGAGCGTGTCATGGAAACTCTACATCTTTGCGGGGTTTCAAATCTAAAAGAACGTTCACCACTGACGCTCAGTTTTGGAGAACAGCATCGTGTTGCATTGGCATCAGCTATTGCCCCTCGACCAAAAATTCTGTTGCTGGATGAGCCTTTTGCCGGGCTTGATTTTTTACAGCGGCAACGAATCATCAATCTGATTTCCAAACTCCGAGAACGTTACCAAACAGCCGTTGTACTGGTATCTCACAATCCATTGCCGGACAACCATTGGGCCGATCGACATTTGATCCTGGAGAACGGATATGTCCAATCCTTCTAAGCCGGCCGGTTTTGATGGACTCAAAGGATTTGCCTATCAATTTCGCGCCGGCGATTCTCCGATACATCGACTCGGTGCGGGCTGGAAATTGCTCATTGGAAGCTTAATGAGCATGGGGGCTTTTGCTGCACGAGATCCATGGACTTTAGGTCTATTATTGGCCGTCAATTTTATATACTATCGTCTGGCCCATTTAAAACTATCGGAATTGTGGCGGGACATCCGCTTTTTTCTGATTCAAATATTTGTTGTCATGGGACTCTATATCATACGTTATGGCCTGGAAGACGGATTCCAACCGGGGTTGCGAACCGGTCTCCAGGTTCTTTTGTTTTTTATGCCCGGTGCCGTATTTTTGCGTACGACCCAAGCGTCCCAAATGATTCGAAGTCTGCGTCGAATTATGCCGCCCCGAATATCTTTTTTGCTTTTTACCAGTTTTCGTTTTGTCCCTTTTTTCGCCCGCGAGATGCATGAAATATATATTGCTCAAAAACTTCGCGGCGCGCGTCTGAGTCCGCGTCAACTACTTGTTCCCCATAATTGGATCGATGTGTTTCACTGTCTTATGATTCCACTTATTGTACGAGCCATAAAAATAGCCGATGAAGCAGCCCTTTCAGCAGAAGCAAGAGGCTTTGGAATAAATACGCTTTCAGATAAAGGAAAAACACATTTTGATTAAAAAAACCCAAAGTATGATCTGGAAAAATTTTACCCTTCGTGAAGCCCTATACCTGTGTTTCTGTGCAACCTTTATCGTCATTACGCGTGCAACCTTGCGTCTTCACTTGCATATAACCGGGCACGCCATGTTTTTTATGATGTTTTTCCTGATCTTAGGCCGCGGGTGCGTTCCCAAGAAAGGGGCTGCGACATTCATCGGTCTCATAGCCGGGCTATTAAGTCTGCTTTTAGGCGTTGGAGGAAAACAAGGGCCTTTAGTTATCTTGAAATTTTTGTTTCCCGGCTTTATTGTCGACTGCGCCGGAATTATTTATCCGACCTTAGCGATCAGCTATCCTGCTTGCGCCATCGTCGGCGGTCTTGCATCTTTGGGCCGCGTAATTATCATTCTTTTTATTGATTATTTGATCGGTATGGAATTAACGATCGTCATGCAGCATGCGGTGATCACATCATCGATGAATACGATATTCGGCATCTTAGGTTCTTTGATGGTGCCTTCGGTAGTTCGCAGACTCATCGCCTATGGTTTAGTTTCATCACCGCCGTAAATTTAGCGCCGGCAGCTCGAATGATCAAATTTATTTTAATAAAAATTCAAATGTATTGACACATACTTACTAAAAAAATAAATTAATTCCAATTCAGGTTGATTTTTCAGACAGAGCATATGCTAACAAATGCTGCTATTGTTTAAGGAGCACTCATCATGAAAAGGCTATTTTCAACTAAAGAAGTGGCGGAATTTTTAAATCTTAATGAAAAGATGGTATATGCTCTAATTGCGGAAAAAGGTCTTCCGGCAACAAAAATTACAGGCAAGTGGCTGTTTCCGCAGCACTTAGTGGAGCAATGGCTTGAAGCTCATACCATCAACTATCCGGAATCCTCGGCTCAACTTCCACCCTACCATGGGTTGTTAATTATCGCCGGCAGCAATGACCTGCTTCTGGAGAGAAGCATCTCTCTTTTCAATACACTTTACGCCGATCATGTCGCCGTATTCGGCAATGTCGGCAGTATGGGGGGGCTGAGAGCGCTACGGCAAAATCGATGTCATATGGTGTCAAGCCATCTGCTGCAAGAAAATGGAATTGAATATAATTTTGCTTTCGCTACTCAAGAGCTTGAGAGATTGCCGGCAGTCGTCAATTTTTGTAAGCGGGAACAGGGCATACTGGTACAAAGAGGTAATCCGAAAAAGATATCCGGTATTCAAGATCTTGTCCGGTCCGGGATCAAAATCGTTAACCGGCCTGTGGGTACCGGTACCCGCCATTTGTTTGATCAGGAGCTTAAAAAAGCGGGTATTTCCAACGAAAAAATTGTCGGATACCATCATGAGCTCGGCAGTCATCTCGAAGTCGGTTTTGAAATTATCTTGGGCCATGCGGATGCAGGTCCTGGAATCAAATCAGTTGCCTCTCTTTTGGGATTGGAGTTTATTTCTTTGCGGTGGGAACGTTATGATCTTCTGGTAGCCAAGGAGAGATTTTTTGATCAAGGGATACAGCTTTTTCTTGGTATGCTTCACGATGAAAAATTTTATGAGATTTCTCAACGTCTCGAAGGTTATGATATCAGCCTGGCGGGAAAAATGGTTTTTCCACTAGAAGCACCTGTAGAAGACAAACTGAAATCCTGACAACATTCCGATCTGATTGATTCCAACCCTTAGAGGAGGATTACATGCGGATTTATTTAGGCTTTGATGATACGGACACAATTGATTCAAATCGCGGCACCGGCAAATTGGCACGTTGGTTTGAGCAAAAACTGCCTGATGATTGCCGACTGCTGGGAGTCGTCCGTCAGCAACTTTTGGTTAATGAGAATATTCCCTATACGTCTCATAATAGCTCGGCATGTGTTATCATCAATACACCCGAAGCCTCCCTTTCAATAATAGACGGAATCGTAAACCGCGCGATTGAACATGTTGAGGACCATTTTATTGAAGGCAGTGATCCGGGGGTATGCGTGGTGTGTGAAGATGACCCTGCGATATCAGGCCTAATTGAATTCGGATTTAAATGTACCCGTAAGGTCGTAACCCAAAAAGAAGCACTTGAAGCGGCGGCAAAGGTGCATCTTTCCGGTCATGGCGGAACAAATGACGGGATCATCGGTGCAACTGCGGCTGTTGGATTAACCGCGTCAGGGTGGTGCGGCCGATTTATTGAATTCGGAAAATTACGTGATTTCCCTGAAATCGTAAAAGTATCGGATTTAGTAGATAAGAATATTCATGTGGTTTCCGTTGATCGCGATGCCGGGGTGCCGAAGCCGGATGAAAAAGTTGCAACCCATGGATGGCTACGGCCTATGCTTTTGGGAAACCGGCCTGTATTAATCGTAAAATCCAACGGTAGCGGTATGTGGGAAAATATAGCCGACAAAAAGAACAAGCAACACGCCAAGTAAAAATGTTTTTCACCCTCTCTTCAGTCCCGTGGCACTCATAGGTATTTATTCAAGTTATATGCACTTGACATCCGCCTTAACCTGCCACCGGCTTCAAATAAGCAGCAACTGCTCAAATCAATGGAAGGTCATATCCTTGAGCGGGTTGAACTTGTGGGTAAATACAAAAGATAATATCACTGCGGTAATGAATATGGATCAGATAAAAATTTCAGAATATATCCCGGGCTCAATTGGAAAAATAACTGAATTACACGCCGCCTATTATAGCAATCACTGGAATTTCGGTTTATTTTTCGAACGAAAAGTAGCAACTGAACTATCTGAATTCTTAGGTAGATTTAATGCAAATCGAGATGGATTTTGGATAGCAAATTTTGCCGGCAATATAATCGGTTCAATCACAATCGACGGCATTTGCTCAGAAACCAAAGGGGCTCATCTCCGGTGGTTCATTGTATCTCAAGAGCATCAAGGTTTAGGGACAGGAAAACTGCTCCTTAAAAAAGGTATTGAATTTAGTAAAAAATGTGATTTCAAACGGATATATCTATGGACGTTTTCCGGGTTGAATGTCGCCCGCCATCTTTATGAAAAGTATGGTTTTAAGCTATGCAAAGAGCAAATTAATAATCAATGGGGAGTTACCGTCAAAGAGCAGATGTTTGAACTTATTTTGAGGGACTAATTTATAGATTGGTTTTGCTATTTCAACTGCTACGTTTTCCGGTTGGTTAACCTTTCGGCTTGTTTAACCGGTAAAGTAACAATGAAGGTTGTCCCCTGTCCGGAAACACTTTTCGCATTGATGTTGCCGCCGTGTCTTTCAACAATCTTGCGGCAGATTGCCAAACCAATACCTGTACCCTCATAGACGCCACGACCATGAAGGCGCTGAAAAACTTCAAATATACGTCTTTCATATTTTTCATTGAAACCGATTCCATTGTCTTCCACCATAATTTGACAAACTTTATCCGCTAAAATTTGTCCTCTAATCTTGACGATCGGAGCTACATCTTCGCGATGAAACTTAAGGGCGTTTTCAATCAGATTTTGTATTAATTGACGCATTTGGGTCGGATCAGCTTCAATAGTCGGCAGGCTTTCGATCTCTACGGTTCCTTGTGTCTTATCAATAAGTACTTCTAAATCCTGTAAATTTTCTTGGACAACTTGATTGAGATTAACGGGACTAAAAGGCTGTGCCCGAGTTGTAACACGCGAAAATGCCAGCAGATCACTTATCAATATTTGCATTCGTTTTGCGGCATTACTCATTCTTTTCAGGTAATCATGGCCCTGATCACCGAGAACATCACCACACTTGATATTTAACCGCTCCCCAAAGGCCACAATTTTACGCAATGGTTCCTGTAAATCGTGGGAAGCGGCATAGGCAAACTGCTCCAATTCAGAATTGGAGCGAGACAACTCCTTTGCCTGCTGCGATAATATCTCTTCCGCCCGTTTACGTTCCGTAATGTCGGTAACCACCGC
Source organism: Desulfobacterales bacterium (assembly GCA_016931455.1). Lineage (GTDB taxonomy): Bacteria > Desulfobacterota > Desulfobacteria > Desulfobacterales > JAHDSC01 > JAFGES01. The sequence continues at coordinate 17,356 of JAFGES010000131.1, forward strand.
AAAACTGCCTTCAAAGTAGCCATTTTCATCAAAAACCGATTTCGGTGCCATGATGGTCGTAATTTTTTGACCATTTTTGTTTATCCATGTCAGCTCGTAAGGGTCATGGCTTCCTTTCCGACGTTCAATAATTTGTTTTCCAAGAATGGAACGATTTGAATCATCAAGAAAATCGGACATGAATCGACTGATTATTTCATCTTGTGAACGGCCTAATATCTCACAGAACCTGTCGTTAACAAAGGTAATTTGGCCGCATTTACCACGAAAAATGAGACCGTCGGTCATTGTATCGACCAACTTGCGGTACCTTTGCTCACTCTGCCATAAGCTTCTTTCCGTTTTTTTGCGATCGGTAATATCCCTTGCAACCATGTGTACGCAAGCCGCACCGTCAATGATGACCTTTTTATTACTAAATTCAGTGTCTATTTTTGTTCCGTCTTTTTTTATTATCTGTGCCTCAAACCTTATAGATTCATCCGCCATTATTCGATGAAAGAAGTTCTCATAGGATTTCAAATTCATAGTATTCAATAAGTCGAATATGGAAAAATTCATCATTTCTTTTTTGGAATAACCGGATAACTCTGATGCAGCCGCATTGATATCAAAAAATTCAGCATTTTCCCCGGTAATAAAAATGGCATCCCTGGAGCCGTCAAAAATTGCACGATATCGCTCTTCGCCCTCTCGAATTTTGTTTTCCGCCATCCGATGTTTTGTCATTTCCCGGATTGATTCAATGGCACCGACGATATCTCCTCTGTTGTTATAGATAGGATTGGCTTTAGCCCAAAAATAAAGAATTTTTCCATTATGGCGCTGAAATTTAGTCTCGGCAATCAGCGAATCCCTATCTTTATGCACAAAAGTGTATGTCTTTTCAAGATCGGGATCTGATTTAAAAAACAAATCGATAATCATCGGCCTTCGTTTTCCGTAAAAAGGAATACTATACTCATAATTACCTTTTCCCAGCATATCTTCAGCCTTAATGCCGGTTAATTTTTCAATCTCCCAATTCCATGCAATGATTTCACCTTTTGAATTAATCGCAAGAGTAGCATCAGGAAAATAATTTATAATATCGGCAAGTTGTTTATTCGATAGTTTTAGCTCGTCCTCCATATGTTTGTATTTGCTGATGTCGTTGCCGGTTGAAACGAAACCGACAATATTGCCCTCGGCATCACAAACGGCTTTATGCGTCCATGAAAGCCGGATACGATTACCATTGCCGCAAATTGTTTCATTTTCAGAAGTAATCAATTTATCGGAATAAAACGTCCTATTTTCGGCTAACCCGTTTAATTCGGTCAAAGTGTCATCTTTTTCAGATATTATTATATCGAACATATTTTTACCAATGACGTCATTTTCATCATAACCCAAAAAATTCTGTCCGAATTTATTCAAAAATTTAATATGGCCTTTGATATCGGTATGTAGAATTATGGTACCAATATTTTGAACGAGTTCACGATATTTCTTTTCGCTCTGTTGTAAAGTCGTCAACGTCTCTTTTAACTTTTTAATTTTTTGTTCCAATGTTTCATGCAAAGGTTTATGAGTCATTCAGCAACCCTCTATTATGACGAAAAACAAAAAAAGTTTATATCAATTTAAGTCTTTTCGATCGTGTATTGTTCGGAATTTATTTTTTTTTGGCTTGGATAAAAGGAAAAATATCATTAATAAAATAATATACCTAATTTTAAACCTAATTGTCAAATTTCCTTTTTAAATTGTATTTGTCAACCTAATTCTTAAAAACTTGACCCATTAAGAGCGTTGGTTTATTCTGTTGTTGAAACAACCGGCGACAGGTCTGAAATATTTTATATTCGATATGATTTTAAATTGAACCTTAAAATCTATTGATTGGGGGATAAGAATGAATGTAGGAATTCTGAAAGAAATCAAAGCAGGAGAAAATCGTGTTTCTATGACACCGACAGGGGTTCGGATACTGAAAGAAAATGGACATCGAGTTCTGGTAGAAAGAAATGCCGGTCAAAACAGCGGGTTTGATGATGCCGAATATGTAAATGCCGGGGCCGAAGTACTCGACAGTCCCAAGGATATATACAATTCCTGTGATATGGTCATGCATGTGAAAGAGCCTTTGCCTTCCGAATATCCCTTAATTCGCGAGGGACAAATCATCTTCACCTTTCTCCATCTAGCGGCGGAGGAAAAACTCACACATATTTTGATCAAAAATCGTTCCATCAGCATTGCATATGAAACGATTCAAAAGCCGGATGGAACGTTGCCTTTGCTGACACCGATGAGCGAAGTTGCCGGTCGAATGTCGATTCAACAGGCCGCTAAATATCTGGAAATGACCCATGGTGGACAAGGAATTTTACTCGGCGGTGTACCCGGCGTGGAACCGTGTACCGTCCTGATTCTCGGTGGGGGGACTGTTGGAACCCATGCAGCCAAAATTGCTTGCGGGTTAGGTGCGAAAGTGTATTTGCTCGATATCAGCCTTCAAAGACTGCGTTATCTCAGCGATATTATGCCGAAAAATTGCTTTTTACTGATGTCGGATTCGGTAACGATTCGTAAACTTATTAGAGCAGCCGATGTCGTCGTCGGTGCGATTCTCATTCCAGGTGCCAGACCTCCCAAGGTTCTGAGCCGTGAAATGTTAAAAACCATGAAAAAAGGCGCAGTACTGCTGGACGTGGCCATTGATCAAGGGGGGTGTTTCGAAACCTCGAAACCTACTACTCATGCCGATCCAATTTATTCTATCGATGGTATACTGCATTATTGTGTTGCAAATATGCCGGGTGCCGTAGCAAAAACATCCACATTTGCTTTGACGAACGCGACATTGCCGTATGCGGTTGAAATTGCAAACAAGGGATGGCAAACAGCATTTAAGGAAAACTCTGAAATCAAACTCGGCGCAAATGTCGTCAATGGAAAAATAACCTGTAAGGGTGTTGCCGAAGCTTTCGGTCTTGAATTTTTTCCGATTGACAATCTTTTGTAAGACCAAGCACAGTGATGCAATAAATATGCCCTGTGAGCGCCAGAGCTTGAGTTTTACGAATTTTCAGGAGAATTAATATTTTGAATTTTCCACTTGTTTGGGTTGAAGTCAACTTAAAGGCCATCGCCGATAATGTGCGTGAACTACGAAGAATTACCAGTCCCTCCGCACAATTGATGGCGGTTATAAAGGCCAATGCTTATGGACACGGTGCTGTTGAAACGGCGCGTACAGCCCTGAAAAGCGGTGCGACCTTTTTAGGAGTCGCCCGATTAAACGAAGGCATCCAAATCAGAAATCTGGGGCTTGATGTACCGGTTCTGATTCTCGGGTATACGCCGTCTCTATATGCCGAAAAGCTTATCGAATATGATTTAATCCAAACCGTCACCTCTTTTGAGATGGCCGAAAATTACTCAAGAACTGCAATTGCATGCGGCAAAAAGATAAAGGTTCACCTTAAAGTGGAAACCGGCATGGGGAGACTCGGCCTATTTCATGAACTTTGTGGTTCGTTAAGTCCCGGTAAACCGGCAAACTTATCCGCAGCAGAAAAGGTCGAATCGATTGCACGGTTTAAGGGCATTGAATTAAATGGTATATTTACTCATTTTGCCACGGCCGACAGTATCGATAAGTCTTATGCTTACACCCAATTTAAAATTTTTATGGATTTTTTACACATGCTTTACCGGCGAGGATTGGAAATTCCCTTACGACATGCCGCCAACAGCGCCGCTATTATCGAAATGCCTGAAACCCATCTTGACTTGGTACGCGCCGGAATTTCCATTTACGGATTATATCCCTCCGATGAGGTCGAAAAATCCCGGGTATTGCTTCAGCCGGCCATGGAGTTGAAAACGAGAATAATTCATTTAAAAAAAGTGCCCGCAGGCTTTAAAATCAGCTATGGAAGTACGTATCAAACGAAACAGCCTACAACGATTGTCACTGTTCCCATTGGGTACGCCGATGGATATAATCGCCTGCTCTCATCCCGTGGCCATATGTTGGTCCGTGGTCAAAGAGCCCCCGTTGTTGGAAGGATATGCATGGATTTAACCATGCTCGATGTCGGGCATATCCCGGAGGTCGATATAGAAGATGAAGTCGTCATTTTCGGCAAACAGGGAAATCAGATTATAACCATCGATGAAATTGCCTCAAATCTAAAAACTATTAGTTATGAAATTGTATCGACAATCGCAGACCGGGTACCCCGGTATTATTTATAATCATGATTTCATTCGGCAGCAGGAAAATAAAAGCATGGAAAATTTTTTTGAAAAACGGATAATAGAGACTAAGCTATATAATTTTAATGCAAATTTCGAAGAAAGATCAATACCGATAGAAATCAGAACGGACCGTTTTACGCAACGGGTTTCGCGTGTTTTGAAATTTAGAATGCGATTTCCTGAAGCTTTTCATGATCCCGAACTCATTGAAAGATCAAAAAAAAATTGTCCTTTCTGTCCGCAAAATATAGAATCGTCAACCCCGAAGTTTCCTTCCTCGATTGTTCCCGAAGGACGCATCCGCTATGGGAACTCCGTCGTTATACCAAATGCATTTCCCTATAGCCGGTATTGCAGTGTAACCATTATTTCAGAAGAACATTATGTTCCTCTAGATCGATTTTCATCTCAAACCCTGTTTGATGCCTTGAAAGCGAGCCATATTTTTATCGACCGGATTCAAAAAAATGTCACGGATGCTGCTTATGCGTCGATAAACTGGAATTACATGCCGGCTGCCGGCGGTGGGCTGATTCATCCCCATTTTCAAGCGGTCGTGAATCAAAAGCCGACAAGCTTTCATAACAAGCTGCGCAACGCTTCTTCCACTTATCGACAATCAAATGCCTCCAATTTTTGGTCTGATCTGGTTACATTTGAAAAGCAGGTACAAAGCAGGTACTTATTTAACTCCGGAAACATTGAATTTATCTCCAGCTTCAGTCCCGGGGGGATGTTTGGAGAAATCCTTGCGGTTTTCAAGGAAATGAAATCCATAAAGGACATCACCGCTGAGGTCTGGAGATCATTTTCCAATGGATTGATACGCATATTACGATGCTTTAACCGGCTGCATCTAGACAACCTCAACATGACACTTTTGCTCAGCCTTGAAGACGATAAGGATTTTTGGATTCAAGCGCGGATTATACCCCGATTGACTCTTCCGCCATGGGGAACCAGCGATATTAATTATTTTGAAAAAGGACATGATGAAATCATTGTGATTATGTCGCCGGAAGATCTTGCAGAAGAAATCAGATCAACGAAATAAGCAGACTGCAAAATAAGCAGCTATTGTTGAAAACAACTATAGATTTTATAGAAGAATTATTTTTCTTAAAAACTTTCAATGAATTAGCTCCCATTTTCTCAAAATGTGCAGATATTGCGTTAATTTTCTCTTGACAGCACAACATATTGTGTGAAATGGTTTGTTAAACATCATTTGAAAACTTCAAAGGAGATGGAAATGGGCTGCAAAGAGAAAGTTTTAATTATAGAAGATGGGCGTTTTGATTTAAACAATTACTTTTGGGATGATCATCGATTTTCAGATATCCTGGTCAAGGAAAATTCCATTCATCCGGATCAAGCCATAGATATCAGCCGATTTCTGCGTCAAGAGATCAACAAAATGGAACTTCCCACCATCACTATGCCGATTATCGATAGTATCATTGCGGCAAAGTTATTGGAATATGGTCTTGAAAAGATCTGCCCCGTTCGGCTGAATAAGTCTATTTTCATAAAAAACAGACTGGGGCTTTCCGACAATGCGAAAAGAGTTCTAGAAAAAAGATATCTCAATAAGGATGATACCGGCAAGGTGATTGAAACACCCGAGCAGATGTTTAGAAGGGTCAGTAAACATATTGCCGCAGCGGAAGCAAAGTATGGTGATGTTTCTAGTGTGGAAAAGATGGAAGAACTTTTTTATGAGATGATGATTGACCTTAAGTTTTTACCGAATTCACCGACCCTGATGAATGCAGGCTATGAACTCGGTCAATTGGCAGCCTGTTTTGTTCTGCCCATTGAAGACAGCTTGGAAGGAATTTTCGATTCACTAAAGCATGCCGCTCTAATCCACAAATCCGGTGGCGGAACCGGCTTTTCCTTCTCCCGCTTAAGACCCAAAAACAGCCGTGTCGGAACAACCGGCGGCGTAGCTTCCGGCCCGGTTTCCTTTATGAAAATTTTTAATACGGCCACTGAACAAGTTAAACAAGGCGGTACCCGTCGTGGAGCCAATATGGCTATTTTAAGGATGGATCATCCGGATATCATGGAATTCATCTACAGTAAATCCAATAACGAAGAACTGAATAATTTCAACATTTCCGTGGGTGTTACTGATGAATTTATGAAAGCCGTGCCTAATGGAAGCAATTATGATCTGATAGATCCGATGGACGGAAGAATAACCGGTCAGTTAAATGCTTCGGAAGTGTATCAGACTCTTGTGGAACAGGCTTGGGAAAAAGGAGATCCGGGCATCATCTTTTTAGATCCGATAAACAGGGATAATCCAACACCGGATTTAGGTGAAATCGAAAGCACCAACCCCTGCGGTGAGCAGCCGCTGCTTCCTATGGAAGCCTGTAATCTGGGTTCTATCAACCTGTCTAAATTCGTAATTGACAATGGTGAAGGTAAATCCATCGATTACGAGGGATTAAAGGATATCGTCTGGAGATCCGTCCGCTTCCTGGATAATGCGATTGATATGTCTAAGTATCCTTTGTCGGCAATTGAAGAAATGGTAAAAGGAAATCGTAAAATCGGCCTTGGGATTATGGGGTTTGCCGATATGCTCTATCAACTGGAAATTCCCTATAACACCGACAATGCTCTTGAAGTTGCCGAAGCGGTCATGCGGTTTATTCAAGAAGAATCGCATGAAGCCTCGAAAAGTTTAGCTGAAGAGAGAGGTGTTTTCGAAAATTTTGATAAAAGCATTTTTAAAGATCATGAAAACCGTCAATATAGAAATGCCACCACCACAACCATTGCACCCACAGGGACCTTAAGTATCATTGCCGATTGCTCCAGTGGCATCGAGCCGTTATTTGCTCTCAGTTTTACCAGAAATGTCATGGATAATGACAAACTGCTGGAGGTCAATCCGCATTTTGAAAAAGTAGCCAGGGAAAGAGGATTCTATAGCGATGAACTGATGGATATGATTGCCCACAAGGGCAGTATCAAAGCCATAAAGGAAATACCCGAAGATGTAAGGCGGGTTTTTGTCACCGCTCATGATGTTGATCCTGAATGGCATATTCGCATGCAGGCGGCTTTTCAAAAGTACACGGACAATGCAGTTTCAAAAACGGTCAATCTGCCGCGAGATGCCACGGTTGACGATGTCTTGAAGGTTTATAATTTAGCCTATCAACTCGGTTGCAAAGGGGTCACCATCTATCGAGACGGCAGCAAGGAAAATCAGGTTCTTTCATTGAGTGAGAACAAAAAACACGATGATGGGTTTATGACGGTCGTCAAAGAGCGTCCTGAAACTTTGGAGGGCTTTACAACCAAAATGAAGACCGGTATGGGCCAACTTTACGTGACGGTTACCGAATATCAAGGGCAGCCCTTTGAGGTATTTGCTACCATCGGCAAATCCGGACGGTCTACCACTGCAAAGACGGAAGCGATTGGTCGACTTGTTTCTCTCGCCTTTAGATCGGGTGTGAAAGTGGAAAACATTGTCGAACAGCTAAAAGGTATCGGCGGCGAGCATCCTGTTTTTCAGGAAGGCGGGTTGGTTTTATCAATACCGGATGCGATCAGTCGCGTCCTTGAAAAAC
>JAFGES010000132.1 GCA_016931455.1 Desulfobacterales bacterium
TAAATCATAAACCGGCGGGCATATTTAACAGAAAACTGTATCAATTTATCTGAGCAAAGGTGTGTCAATTTTGGTGAGCGCTATAGGGTTGATTTATTAATTTTTGCGGGAGGAGATGGAACTGCCAGAAATATATGCAACGCTGTAGGGTTCAAGGTTCCTGTTGTTGCTATTCCGGCAGGCGTAAAAATGTTCAGCCCTGTGTTTGCCTTGTCTCCTTATGCTGCAGCAGAAATGATAAATTCATTTGAAGATCGGTTCATTGAAAAAGAAGTTCTTGATATCAATGAAGATGCATTCAGGGAAAATAGGTTGGCAGCAGAATTATATGGATATTTAAAAGTACCCAAAAGCACAACTCTTTTACAGGGGAAAAAAGAATCTTCAAATGTTACTCAATCTGAAAAACATGTTAAAGAAGAAATTGCAGATTACTTTATAGAAAATTTAGAAAAGGATACATTATATATCTTAGGACCGGGTACTACTTTAAAGACAATAGCACGTAAAATGCAGATTGAAAAAACCTTGCTGGGAATAGATGCTGTATATAATGGCAGGTTAGTTGGAAAAGATTTGAATGAAAAAGGTTTATTAGCATTAATAAAAAAATTTAATAGGGTGCAAATTATTGTTACCCCCATCGGCGGCAACGGATTTATATTTGGCAGAGGAAGCACACAATTTACACCTGAAGTATTAAGATTGATCGGAAGCGAAAATATTATTGTTGTTGCTACTGAAAATAAAATATCAAAACTTGAAAGCCTGAGAGTTGATACAGGAAACATAGAGATAGACAAAAGTTTGAGTGGGTTTAAAAAAGTAATTACCGGCTATAAAAAAGAGACAATAATTGAAGTGAAATGTTGATTAATTTACAATTAAATGAAAGCCCTTTTTCGCCACCTCAAAATGTAGTGGACGCGGCGAAAAAGGGCTTGAAAAACATAAATAGATATTCAGAATTGGAATATCTAAACGAGCTAAAACAGCTTTTAGCTGACTATAACGATATTGCTCCCCAAAGAATAACTTTAAGCCCGGGATCTGATCTTCTTTTAAGAAATATTATTGATAGCTTCTCTAAAAACAGGAAGATTATTACGATTAATCCCTCATTTTTCTCGATTTCTCATCAGGCTCTGAAGCTTGCGAAGAAACTAATAAAAATTCAGCTGGTACCCCAAAATTTTGCATTAAAACCAGAACTCATTTTATCTGAATTAGATGGCCCAACACTTATCATCCTTGATAATCCGAATAATCCTACCGGGACCATTCTTTTAGATGAAAATTTAATAGAAAATATTCTTCAAAACCCAAATTCTGTTCTTCTTGTAGACGAAGCTTATTTTGAATTTTCAAAACAAACATTTGCCGGTTTAATTGAACAATACCCGAATTTAGCCATTCTAAGGACTATGGATAAGGCATTTTCTTTAGCAGGACTCAGATTAGGTTATTTATTAGCAGGAGATTTTTTCAGGGCAAATTTTTTGGATTTTCCAAAGTTTTTATCTGTGCCGGCTTTGCTTGCGGGAATAGAAGCTTTAAAAAATCCTGAATATGTTTTTGAAAATGTTGAAAAGATTATTGCGGAAAGAGAAAGAGTTCAAGAGGAACTTCACAAATTGAATATTGAAGTATTTCCAGGTAAAGGAAATTTTCTCCTAATAAAAAGTGATGCACCTGATTTTGAGCAAAAAATAGTGGAAAGCGGTGTATTAATAAGAAGTTTATCTGAAGAATGGCTGAGTGATTTTTATCGAGTTTCAATTGGACTCCCTAAAGAAAATGATGCATTTTTATCGGCGATTTCTCCATTTTCTTTATCGCATCAAGCCTGAAAAATCATGATATTTTGACATTCATCGTCGGCGTCATCTTTTTAATTTCCTGTATCGTTTTTCTTATACCGCTTGTTAAGCCTACAAAAAAGGCAGAGAATGATGCTGAAATATATGATGGTGCAAAGATCATACAGAGAGCAAAAGAATTATAACAGATGGATTTGATCCGTTATCCGCTAAAATTCGTCATGCAACCCGGCGCAAGATCCTAAACATTATGCAGACTAGCCGCATATGTTCACGTTCCTTGCGGCACGCCGCCGGGAATGCGATGCTGAGTTCGTCCAGCCCCTGATTCCGTCGCCTTGCGCCGAAACCAGGAACTGGATCAGACACCGTACACCGATCAATATAATGCATCTAAAAGGACTTTTCTACAAAAAGGACAAAAATATCATTGCCTGATTGTGTATCGTCAGGCATTGTGACTCAGCCTGATAGGTAGGCTTATTACTTAGCCGCTTTGCGTGCTTCAGCAAGCCAACCATTCCATTTGTCCGGGTTTTTTGCGATCCACTCGTCCACGTGACGTTCAATATCCTTTTGGGATTTTTCTCCCTCGTTCATGCGAGTGTTCTGCTCGTTGATATCAATCAAGGGGAGCGTGAACACCTCAAAAAACTTCTTGATGGCCGGATTCTTGGCAATAAATTTCTTGTTGGCAACCACGCGGATATCGGAGACGACAAATCCGAGTTTGATGGGGTCGCTGACTGCTCCCTCGATTCCGGAAACCGTCATGCGGTCTGCGGCGGATTTTTGCGATTCTTTGGGAATGATTTTAGGAACATTGATCCACATGACATCCTTGCCCGGTTTCAGCTTGAAAATCGTCCAATTAGGCGCCCAGGTGTAGAAAAAAATCGGCAGTCCGCTCTTGTAGTTCCCCAGTGCTGAGGCCATACCGGCTTCATACGAGGCCTTGACCGGATTGATGTGATCATCGAGATCGTAGACTTTCATGTGGTGCGCAATGACGTTTTCACACCCCCAGCCCGGCGGGCAGGCAGTCAGATCCGCCTTGCCGTCACCATTGGAGTCAAAGGCTTTCTTGACCTCATCACGTTTGAAATCATCCAATGAACGAATGTTGTATTGTTCCACTTCCCGTTTGGATACCAGATATCCTTGCAGGCCGCCTGCCTTGACAACATAGCCGTACACATCGGCATCGTCGTAAAACCCTTTGGGGAGTTGACTGTTATGATTAGGAAACCAACCATTGGTCCAGTAGTCGACATCGCCAAGTGCTACTGACTTGTAAAAAATCGGGTTCTGCAAATCTTTCGGTCTCTTGACCTTATATCCCAGTTCTTCTAAGGCGCGGCGCACGAGAGCTTCCTGGAAAAATCCGGTATTCCAGGTTGCTCTGGCCGGCTGAACCGTCGTACCCTTGCCCGGTTTCATATTGTCCGCAGATGCAGGAATAGTCGTAAGCGTCAGACAAACGATGAACGTGATGAATAAACGTGCTAAGGCATGCATATAAACCTCCTTGGTTGAGTAATTCAATGGATTCTAAAAACATCTTTCATAGATAGAATCATTTTTTCTTTTGTGCTAGGGACTGAGTAATACGGTCCAGCACAATGGCCATCAAAACGATGCTCAGCCCACCGATCACCGCCCGGCCGATATCCAGAGTATTCAAGCCGAGAATTACCGGTGATCCCAGACCACCGGCGCCGATAAGCGCTGCTATAACAACCATGGATAGAGCCATCATGATGGTCTGATTCAGCCCGGCCAGAATCGTCGGCATGGCCAAAGGGACCTGGACCCGAACCAATACTTGCCAGTTGGTGGCGCCAAAAGCTTGGGCTGCCTCCACCAGTTCAGGGTGCACTTGCCGGATGCCTAGGCTGGTCAGGCGAATAATAGGCGGCAGGGCAAAAACAATAGTGGCCAATACACCGGCAACGTTGCCGACTGAAAACAGCATGACGATGGGTACCAGGTAGACAAACGCCGGCGTCGTCTGCATGGCATCCAGCGCCGGGCGTATTCCTGTTTCAAAAGCATCACTCCGACCGGCCCAGATACCGAGTGGAATACCCACAAGGGCGCAGAAAATTACCGATGACAGCACCATGGCCAACGTTGTCATGGTATCTTCCCAAAGACCGAGCAATCCAATAAATGTCATCGTGATGATTGTAAAAATAGCTAGCCATTTACCGGAAAATCGCCAGGCCGCAAGGGCGAGCAGCGCAATCACGATAAACGGTGAAAGTGCATTCAAACCGGCATCGAACCCGTTCAGGGTCTGTTCCACAGGCCATTTAACGGCCTGAAAAAAATCTCTATAGTTGTCGACCAGCCAGTCGACGAATTGTGAAACCCATACATCAAGTGGAATTAGTTTATCTTTAAACATGGTTACTCTCCATGATTATATGTATTGCTGAAGCGATATGAAAAAACCTTACACTTTATCAAAACCGGAGCTATTAATATTTTATTTATGTTGTTCCATGCTTTCTTCGGTCCGATGAAGCGTTCTCAGGAAGCGATTCTTTGATACAACGCCTTTGAAGACATTCTGATCGTTCACGACGGGGATCGGCCAATTTTTAGATGCAACTTCCGGCAAAATAGCCTGCATCGAGTCATTCACATTGACAGTGACACCATCGTCGAGAAAGGCTTGATCAATAGGGCTGTCCAATGCCCCACCCTCCAGTGCCTCGCGCAACGATTCCGAAGAAACAATGCCCAGAAACCGTTTACGGGCATCCAGTACATAGCAATAGTCACGTTCACTGCCGCTAAGCAATTCATGGGTCGCGCGCAAACTTCCCCCCTTGGATTTGATGATCGTCGGATGGGTATCGCGAACGATATCACCTGCCGAGATAACATTCATCGGATCAACACCTCTAAAAAAAGCACGCACATAGTCATCTGCCGGGTTCTTCAGAATCTCTTCCGGGGTTCCGACCTGAACGACACGCCCGCCTTCCATGACGGCAATGCGGTCGCCGATGCGCAGGGCTTCGTCCAGATCGTGGGAAATAAAAACAATAGTACGCTGATGCTCCTCCTGAAGCTTCAGCAATTCATCCTGCATCTCCCTTCGAATCAGGGGATCAAGAGCTGAAAACGCCTCGTCCATGAGCAAAATATCCGGGTCCACAGCCAGGCCGCGTGCCAGGCCGACCCGTTGCTGCATCCCACCGCTGAGTTCCGGCGGGTACGCATTTTCCCAACCGGCGAGTCCCACCTGTTCCAGTGCCTGCATCGCGCGTTGCCTGCGCTTTTTACTGTCGACCTTGGCAAGCTTTAGGCCGAAAGCAGCGTTTTCCAGCACGGACAAATGCGGCATAAGCGCAAACGACTGAAAAACCATACTCATATTGTGCAAACGGAATTTAACCAGCTCATTCTGAGTCATTTGAATGACATTTTCCCCGTCCACAAGCACCTTTCCGGCGGTGGGTTCGATGAGCCGATTAAGCATGCGGACAATGGTGGATTTTCCGGAACCGGACAATCCCATGATGACAAAGATTTCGCCGGCTTTGATCGCAAAGTCGGCATTGTCGACTCCCACGGTCATACCGGTTTTTTCGAAAATAGATTCTTTATCGTGTCCCTCTTTAAGAAGCTTCATAGCCTTTTCCGGTTGAGCACCGAATATTTTGTAAAGATTTTCTACAATGATTTTATCCACGGATATCTACCTTTACTGCTTGGATGGATTTAAGCAAAACCGTCACTCAGACGACGGCATTGCATCATCTGTTTTGGCGGCCGGATTATCAATCGGGCTGGTTGCCAGAAAAGGAGCCGCCTGAATCGCTTTGGCATCCATAATGGACACCAAACGCTGCAGTGCACTCAAAATCATAGTCTGCTCCCATTCCTGAAGGCTTGAAAAACGTTCTACAAATGCCTCCTGCATCAGGGGCGGCGCGTCTCGTAGGACCTGTTTCCCGCTTTCAGTGATGCGTACCATTATCCGTCGTTTATCTTGATTGGAGCGTTCTCGAATAAGCAGCCCGCGTTTTTCCATTCGCTCCAAAATACCGGTTACCGTTGCCTGGCTGAGACTGACTGCATCCGCAATTTCTCCTACCGCAACTTCTCCGAGGTTGAAAATTTCCTGCAGAATAACCAGTTGGGGTCCGGTTAACCCCACCCGCTTGACAAGTTTTTTGGAATTCATGTCAATCGCCTGGATGATTTTCCGCAAAGCGATCATAACACTGTCACTGATTGTGCGATTGGAAAACGGGGCTGTGGTTGAGCAATGATTCATTTTTGTTTGTATCCTAATTGATAAATTTACTGAATTATATCGTTCTCAAAATAATAAATTCAGTAATATATAATTTGAAAACAAAGTATATTCTAACACCTATTATAAATTTTAAAATTTTGTCACTAATACAAAACAGATTATTATTACAAAATAATTTGGAATTTGCAAGTCTGTTTGCAATTGAAAATATTGCTTTGATGTGAATATATGATCAGATATTATCTATCAGGTATTGGAAATCGATAAATTCAAAGCAAGTTGATAAAATATTTTGAGATCAATGTAATTTGGTGTTTGAGAAGGAATGGAGGGATGAAAAGAATTAAATAGCCAAATGGCAGCCTTGTTCGATAGATGTATACCATCTTTTTTTGATCTCTGCGGATATGAACCCGTTTGCGCCCGGCATCAATATCACCGACCTGAAGGGATAATGCCTCCTCCGGACGAAGCCCCATTGAATAGTTCCATAGGCGATTTTCTGTTCGCCGTCTCCGCAGCTTGTTGTGAGGACGGCGAACGTTTTTGCCGGTTCAAGTTGTTCTATTAATACATATCTTCACCCATTCCGCCCGGCGGCATAGCAGGTGCTTTTTTCTTTTCCGGTTTTTCCGTGATCATTGCCTCAGTGGTCAGCATCAGGCCGGAGACTGATGCAGCATTCTGAATGGCGAAACGTACGACCTTGGTCGGATCGATTACCCCGGCAGCCAGAAGGTTTTCATAGGTCTCGGTTTGAGCGTTAAAACCGTAATCATCAGTGCCTTCAAGCACTTTTTTGAGAACCACGGAACCCTCGCAGCCGGCGTTTTGAGCAATCTGCCGCAACGGTTCGGTCAGTGCGTTTTTCAAAATGGCGATGCCGCTTTTTTCCTCTCCTTTGGCATTCGCGTTTTCCAAAGCCTTTAAACATCTCACCAGAGCCACACCCCCGCCGGGCACAATACCTTCTTCCACGGCTGCTCGGGTAGCGTTTAGGGCATCTTCCACCCGTGCTTTCTTTTCCTTCATTTCGGTTTCCGTGGCCGCGCCGATATTGATAACCGCCACTCCACCGATGATTTTAGCCAATCGCTCCTGCAGCTTTTCACGATCGTAATCGGAAGTGGTTTCCTCGATCTGAGCCCGAATCTGTTTGACCCGGCCCTCGATTGCGGCTTTGGTGCCGGCCCCGTCCACGATGGTAGTGTTGTCTTTATCGATTTTAGCCATTTTGCAGGTACCGAAGTCTTTAAGCTTGATATTTTCAAGCTTGATTCCCAAATCTTCGGAAATCACCTGTCCACCGGTCAAAATAGCGATATCTTCAAGCATGGCTTTGCGTCGATCCCCGAACCCGGGCGCTTTTACAGCGGCCACTTTGAGCGTACCGCGCAACTTATTTACAATGAGCGTGGCCAAGGCCTCGCCTTCAACGTCCTCGGCAATAATCAACAGCGGTCTGCCTAATTTTGCCGTCTCTTCAAGCAGCGGTACCAAATCCTTCATCACTGTGACTTTTTTTTCATGGATCAAAATGTAGGGCTCATCAAGCACAACCTCCATTTTTTCGGAATTGGTAACAAAGTAGGGTGACACATAGCCGCGGTCAAACTGCATGCCCTCAACAACTTCTAGAGAGGTTTCCATGCTTTTGGCCTCTTCCACCGTGATGACGCCTTCTTTGCCCACTTTTTCCATGGCTTCGGATAAGAGTTTGCCGATAGTCTCATCGCTGTTGGCTGAAATGGTACCGACCTGCTCGATCTCTTTTTTGTCCTTGGTCGGTTTGGATAATTTTTTAAGCTCATCAACGACTGCCTGGACCCCCTTGTCGAGGCCGCGTTTTAATGCCATAGGATTTAAACCGGCAGCTACCAGCTTCTGGCCTTCGTTGTAAATCGCCTGGGCCAACACCGTTGCCGTGGTAGTTCCGTCACCGGCCGTATCGCTGGTCTTGCTGGCCACCTCTCTAACCATTTGAGCGCCCATGTTCTGGAATTTGTCTTCCAGCTTGATCTCCTTGGCCACGGTTACACCGTCTTTTGTGACGGTTGGGGATCCAAAGGATTTTTCCAGCACCACATTGTTTCCCTTCGGTCCCAACGTCACCTTCACGGCATCGGCCAAAATATTTACCCCCTCAAGCATCGCCTCGCGGGCTTTAGAGCCGAATACAATCATTTTTGCAGGCATGGCTTGTTCCTCCTTTTATTCTAGTATTCCCAGAATATCATCTTCTCGCATGAATATATGCTCTTTACCATCGATTTTAATTTCGGTTCCCGCGTACTTGGAAAAAAGGATACGATTCCCTTCCTTAACTTCCAGCGGAATACGATTGCCGTTATCATCCCGCTTACCGGGTCCGACGGCCAAGATTTTTCCCTCCTGGGGTTTTTCCTTTGCGGTGTCCGGTATGATAATTCCGCCGGCGGTTTTTTGTTCCTCTTCCACCCGAGTAACAATTACCCTATCGTTTAATGGTTTGATATTCATTTAGATTTCCTCCTTTTTAAAAAAATAAGTTAAAATAAAGCATATGAGACTTAACCCGTCGGCAATGGGCACATATAAATCAAACATCTCCCGCGGGCATTCCCACGGTCAACTATATCATAAGCCGTATATATGCCTTCCGATTCAAACAACCGGAAGATAATGCGTATGACCGCTTTTTTTGAGGGAGCCCATCCAGGAAGGCCAACAGAGTATGAATATCCTTACGAAGATAGTGTTTGGTATCAACGCGTAAGAAAAAAAGTGAACTTAAATCACATTCTCTTAACGCAGTTCAACCTATCGCCATCGGCATGAAAATAATACATGTCGTCTCATGTGCAAGGGGTAAAAAATTAAAAAATTAATTTTTCAAAAGCCTGCTCCATCCGTATCCGCCACGATTTTCAATTTACGCCACTTACCGCTTCGGTAGCGAAGGTAGAAAAGGAAACTGAAAATCATAAACGCTAAAATCATTATCATCCATGCAGTAACGGCGGAATAGTTAAGAACATTAAGCATTAATATCAGAATCGGCAACAAAAACCAGTGAAGCCCGACTGAAATGCACATGGTCCAAAACGTATCACCGGCCCCGCGAAGCGCACCGCTGAAAACAACGACCAAGGCCTCGATCATTACATACACGGAGGCCAAACGGATCATCGTCACTGCCGTCGGAGCGGCCTGATCAAAGATGACTTTGCTGCCGTCGGGGCTAAAGAGTTTGACAAGCTGTTCAGGAAAAAATACAAAAAGAAATAGAATGATGGTCGAATAAATCCAACCGGTTTTTAATCCGGACATGGCGGAATGATGCGCGATATCCGGTCTTCCAGCCCCCATGTAACGCCCCACAAGACTGGTCACGCCGATTTCAATACCAATCAGGGGAACAAAAGAAACCATGTCCCAATTGAAAACGATTGTTGCCGCTACAGCCGTCACCAATCCACGGGAATGAAACACCATAATGATTCCTGTAAAAGCCATGTAATTTAAAAAAAATTCCAATCCCGCCGGATAACCGAAGCGCAATAATTTTATCATGATTTCTTTGTTGAATCCGAAGGAATTTAAGATACCGAATTCCTCTCGATTCGGTTTGGAAAAATAAGCCGCCTGAAGCACCAATAAAGCGCAAAACCCACCGATAATCGTTCCATAAGCTGCACCTTCAATACCCAGCATCGGGAAACCCCATCTACCGAAAATAAGAATATAGTTCACCGTGATGTTGACAACCATTGCGATAATGGCTGAGAGCATGACGATTCTGGTTCTGCCGACCCCTGAAAAAAAGCAACTCAGCCCGTTTCTAAACAATTCGATAATCGCGGCGTAAATCAGAATGTTGAAATACGCTTTTTGCAGAACAAGCTGCTCCGGGGCAATATTTGAAAATACGAATAGCCGATATGCTAGCGGACGACCCGCCAATATGACCGGATAAGCCAAAAGCGCAATGATAAAGGTCTGCATGGTTACCAAGGGGCAAAGGTTTTTACGCCCCGCACCGAGATACTGGGCCGTGAGTGCGGTAGAATATCCGGTTAAACCAATGAAAAACGTCATCATCATAAACCAGGTCATTCCACCGCCCATTGCGGCGCTCATATGTTCGGAACCGAGTTTTGAAAGAAAAAGATGGTCGGTAAATGTCATAAGCGTCTCGCAGGCACTGGAAACCACCATTGGAAAGGCAATAGACAGCATTTCTCGAATACCGCCGGGTTTGGAAAAATGTTTTTCAACCGTATTCACTTGTTATTTCTTCCTCGTCATTCGATTCTCTGTTTAAACCCTATTGTAAATCATTGACTCCAATGATTTTAAATTAAAAACAGATGCAAACATCTGGAAAACCATCCGGTCTCTTGAGTTTTCATTGGATGTTGTACACCTGCCCGATGCTATTTACAGCATTAATTATTTAAATTTCAAGCAATAGCCGGTATCCGGAAAAAAACATTATATGCTATGAGTGGTGGTTATTAATACCCTTTCGATTAAACCGCATATCGTATGACCGCATCAGAGCTGGAGGTATACTCAGCATAAAATGATATCCTTGTCCTTATATTCATCTCTACTGAATGATATATGGATAGGGGCTATCAGCATATCAACATTTTTATTGTCAAACGTAAAATCCGGTAGTAGCGTATAGAGAAACGACAATAACTATACAATAACTTGAAATGAATAAAGGTAGCATAAATGATATTTAGAAGAAGAATTCTACCCGGCAATGTGTCGCTCATATTCATAACTTTTTGTAAATGTCTTGCACTGGCAAGCCTTTTTTTTCTCCATTATTCTATTTCCCATGCTGATCAAAGAAATGCGCCTTCTTACCTAAAAATTGCTCTGGTACACTTCGATGCCGAACATAAACATCCCGAAAAGAATCTGCGGCAACTTTTAGCGTTGAACCGTAAGGCAGCCGAGGAAGGGGCATCACTCATTTTCAATACCGAGATGGCCGTTACCGGCTATTGCTTCAAATCCCGTGAGGACATCACTCCTTTTACGGAAACCGATCAGGGGCAAACCATTCAGGCCATGGGAAATCTGGCCGGGGAATTCGGAGTTTATATCGGAATTACATTTCCGGAGCGCGACCCGTCAACAGGAAGTTATTACAACGGTGCTTTTGTGCTGGGTCCAAAGGGCGGGCTGATCTCCAAATACCATAAAATTTTGACCGAAAGACGCTGGGCAAGATCCGGTAATCCGCTTCAAAAAGGCGTATTCGATACTCCTTGGGGACGCATAGGCATGGTGATCTGTGCAGATAGTTGTAATGGGCTTATTACCCGGACAATGGCTTTAAAAGGGGTGGATTTGCTGTGGGTGCCGGCCAACTGGCCGACTGTGGGGGGACTTGACCCTATTTCGATCTGGCGTGCCCGCGCCCTTGAAAACGGATTTTATATAGCGGCTTGTAATCGTACCGGAAAGGATCTTACATTAGACTGTACCCATGCGGTTTCCGGTGTATTCGACCCTGAAGGAAAACCCATTTTTACAGGGCCATCGGAAACCTCCCGTATCTTTATGGTTGAAATTCCCCTTGATAAGAAGGGTCGATTGGCAAATATCAGCCGCCCCAAAAAAATGAGTGAAAGAAATGTTGACCTGTATCGTCAAATTTATCTCCAGCCATGGGTAGAAAATTTGACCGATTTCTACAAACTCCCTGAAGCCGGTACACTTCATATACATTGTTTTGTACCGTCATCGGATATAATGAGTGTAAGTGAACTTAAAAACAGAATTGAAGAGGTCCAAGAGATTCGACCGGCACTATGGATTCTGCCTGAAATCCATGAAAATAAAATTAAAAAGGAAGAACTTTTGGAAATTGCCGGTAAATATCAGGTTGCCTTTGCCGTATCCCTAAAAGAATCTGATGGAAAACCGGGTCCTTTTCTGATAACACCCCAAGATATTCAGCCGTTTACCGATTCCGATCACACCGCATTAAAAATGGAAAATTTTCCTTTCAACATTCTTCATTACGGGCCGGCTGCTCTTGCCATGGTTCCTCTTGAAGCTTTCAAACATCCGGAACTTGCCGTGGTTCTTTCAAAACTGGGAAGTGATCTGGTTGTGGTTTCCGAAAAAAAAATATCTGCGGAAGATTTTCTGCAAAGCCGAATCAAATCCCTTTCCGGAATAGCGGTTGCAGTCTGTGCACAAAACGGGGCTGAGATTACAGGGGTTCAGGATGTTCACTTCAGCTGGGATCAACAGAAACAATTAAAACCTGGAGTGTGTACCTATTCTCTTAATACATCCAAAACCCGTAAGAAAAATTTTTATTCCAACATCGATTTTGATCTTCTGCTCAAGGAAAAGTAAGCCTGATTAATTCCCACCCCCTGGGAACTTATCTTATGAACGCGTTAGGTGGTTGAATGTCGACGGATTAGACGTCGCTTTGGATAGACGGCTGTATATTTCAGCAAACCAAAAAAGGAGGGCTGTGATGAAAAAACGATTCACATCAAAAGCACATAAGCTATCGTTTTTGATTATTTTGATAGTGATTCTTTTAGCGGGTTGGGGCTGCAAGAAGAACGAGCTTGGGGTGTATACGCTCTGTTCTTATGAAGACAACTGGAAAGGGAATGTATGTGTAAGTTCAATCTATGACCCATATGAAAATTTTTGGACGATTATGAACGGTGGAACAGACTGCCCCTATGCTGATCCGGGTGAATCAAGGCGCTATAAAAATCAGGATGTCAACATCCGTTCCGTCCTTCCAATCCCGGGAGATTCCTACAAAGGGTGGGATGAATTTGATTTAGTGTTTTTTTACGGACACAACAATATGATCGTCCCGCCTCACCCTCATGAGTTATTTGGCTATTACACATACAATGGTTCGTCATGGGATCACCATAGTGATTATCTCGATACCATGGGCTGGGGTAGCACGGTACCCTATGATTATTATACCTATCCGGGAATAACTTCCGGAAATACGTATCCGGGATCGGTGACTTATTTATATTATAAATATACATCCGCCTTGCTTGGGGGGGCATATCACTACGGTCAGGGTACCGGTCACAATTGGCGTGTACAGTGGAACGATCCCGTTCAAACTACAATTTATGAACAATTGGGCAACAAGGATTTGGAATTTTTAATCCTGCACGGTTGCCAGGCCGTAATCACAGCCAATATGAATGGTACTTATAATGACATGGCTTTACGCTGTTATCATTGGACACAGGGATCATGGCACATCATTTTAGGGCATTATAAAAGCTATTACACATCACAATTGGTTTCTCTGGCCGGCTTTGCATATGATTTAATTGCAGGCGTACCTGTTCAGGAAGCTTATTTTGATGTTGATCCTGCCAATAACTCTTCCGCCATCGCTGCGGAAGCCAATCCCTTTCCCGGATGGGCCGGTTCGACTATGGCAAATGATAAATGGTGTGATTCAGGTTCTGATCATAAAGATGCAAGCGTCTTTACAATGCGCTGGATAACCAATGTGGGTGTATCTCAAAACCTGTGGGACTAAAGGAGGACAAAATGAATAAACATAAATTATGGATTCTGATTGTATTGATTCCAGTCATTATCTTACCGCTCCCCTCAATTGCCCAAAACCGGAATATGGAACAAGATATGGATTTGGCTGAATATAAAATTATTAATGAAAAGGTCGCAAAATTTTTAAAAGCGGAAACGATCAAAGTACGAAGGCTCTCCTTTGTAGACCGATTACAGGAACTGTTACCGATAATCAAATTACGTAACCCGGATGATATAGTCGGCGAGGACCGTTTAAATAAGATTTTAAAAACATTTGGCCATGAAAATGTGAAAATTCAGAAAAAGGGTAACACATTAACAGTAAAACAGGACAGCTTTGTTTGTTGGGCACATCAAGCATCAGGAGGATTCAAATACACAGCAAAACGAAATGCCGTGGCTGAAACATCCTTTCGAGAATTTAAAGAAGCCGTTAATACTGCTCTTGAGATTGTAGAAAAGACAAAGATTATCAGGTTGACTGAAGGTGAGGAAATGGACATTCTTTCTGTTTCCGCAATCAATAATGCTCTTGCTACAGCTGAAAAACCGGAGAATCCTCAGGAATTATTTATATCCGATTATTATGTTTCATTTGGTAGACGGTTTAACGGCGTACCCATCGTCGGCTCTTACTTGGTTTTTCGATTGGATGCTGAAAAAAATCCGGTAATGGTAAAAATGAACTGGCGGGAAATTATCGGTCCCGGTGAAATGGTAACGCCGATGAAAAAAGAGATTACCGAAATTCTATCTAAACATCCGGACTATTGCCGGGCGTTTGGTGAAAAAAGTCCACAGGATATTGTTATTACGCAAATGCAATCCGGATATATTGAAGCTCCGTTGAACTTTAAACAAATTGAACTCCGTCCGGGTAGCTTGGTATCATTTAAAATGAGACCCGCAATGGATGAGGAAGCAGTACAACTGGTTTTACCACTGGAAGAACAATATGCCGACCAATCAATTTTGGGCGAAATGATGAAGTAAGCATATATGAGAGAAAATTTCCGGGATATATTTTTATCCGGGGGACTCTTTGATGGACGAAAGAAACCTGAGAAGGACATTCAACTTCAATAACCATTTGCAATGCAAACCATAACCCAAAAGCAAATATGCAAAGGGGGATTTTATGTTTTGTTATCAGTGTGAACAGACGGCAAAAGGAACGGGATGCACAATGCAGGGCGTCTGTGGAAAACAACCCGAAGTTGCAGCTCTCCAGGATTTACTGCTTTACGCCCTTATGGGGCTGTCACAGGTTGCTGTAGAGGGAAGAAAACTTGGTATTTCCGATAGGGATACCAATGTTTTTACAGTTAAAGCGGCCTTCTCAACATTAACCAACGTTGATTTTGATCCCGCCCGTTTTGTTGATCTTATTCATCAGGCAGTTGATAAACGAGACAAACTTAAAACCAGTGTTAAAAATGTGGGTGGCGATATTGTCGATTTTGGAAAAGCTGCTGATTTCACACCGGGAAAAACAATGGAAGAAATGGTCGAGCAAGCTGAGGAGGTGGGTCTAAAATCCTATCCGGGAAATGACCCGGATATTATGTCACTCAAGCATACTGTGCTTTTCGGCATTAAAGGAGTCTCAGCATATGCCGACCATGCGCAAATTCTTGGTCAAGAAGATGAAAGTGTTTATGCATATGTCCATGAGGGGCTGTCAGCCATCCAGCGTGATGACCTTTCGTTGGAACAATGGCTTGAGATGACCTTGAAGTGTGGTGGTGCGGCAGTCAAAGCGATGGAACTGTTGGATAAGGGGAATACGGAAACTTACGGTCATCCGGTACCGACACAAGTTCCTTTGGGTCATAAAAAAGGAAAAGCGATTCTGATATCCGGTCATGATCTGAAAGATCTTGAAGAACTCCTCAAGCAGACTCAAGGAACAGGTATTAACATCTATACTCATGGTGAAATGCTTCCCACCCATGGCTATCCAAAACTAAAGCAGTATGGCCGTCTTTATGGTCATTACGGGACAGCCTGGCAGAATCAGATTAGGGAGTTTCCTAATTTTCCAGGTGCAATTTTAATGACCACCAATTGTATTCAACGACCCAAAAATGAATACAAGGAAAATATTTTTACATGCGGCATGGTTGGCTGGCCGGGGGTTCCCCACATATCAGATCAAAATTTCAAGCCGGTCATTGACAGAGCTTTAGCCCTACCAGGATTTAAAGAAGATGCGGACAAAGGTGAAGTTACGGTGGGGTTTGCTCGTAATGCGGTGTCGGGAATTGCCGACAAGCTGATCGAAGCTGTAAAGAATAAGGATATTCGCCATCTTTTTCTGGTCGCCGGTTGTGATGGTGCCAAACCGGGTCGAAACTATTATACGGAGTTCGTAGAAAAAGTGCCCAAAGATTGTATTGTACTCACCCTGGCCTGTGGAAAATTTCGATTTTATGATAAAAAACTCGGCGATATCGATGGCATACCGCGACTTCTCGATGTAGGCCAATGCAATGATGCTTACTCAGCCGTTCAAATCGCAATGGTTCTTGCCGAGGCCTTTTGGGTGGGTGTAAATGAATTGCCGCTGTCGTTAATCCTTTCCTGGTATGAACAAAAAGCGGTATGTGTTCTTTTGGCGCTATTACATCTGAGTATTAAAGGCATCCGTTTAGGTCCGTCACTTCCAGCCTTTCTGACGTCAAATGTCCTTGATACACTGGTTAAAACCTTTGATATCAAGTCAATCACCACAGCAGATGAAGATTTAAAAGCAATTTTAGGCTGATCCATCTCAAATCGATGGAAATTAATATGGGGCTGCTCACGGATTAGTAGGCAGCCCCTTAACTCAAGTTCGCCCAAATTGATCACCGGCTTTACTCTTACATGGAATATATCAGCATTATGAATTATGGAAACGAGTTGCTCTGATTTAATTTTAATGAGTTAAACGATGGATTACAAAAAGCTGCTTGAGAAATACAATCTTTTATTAAGCGAGAACAGCCGCTTGATCAAGGAAAACAACAGGTTAAAAGTGCAGCTGGGTATCTTGCAATTCAATGCAACCGGAAATTTCGATATAGTTTCTATTCCTGCAGAACCCATAACCGTGGATGTAACCACTCCAATCGATTCATTTTACGATGTTACCAATGCTTCGGACACAGGGACCAAAATCAAACAAACTATTCATGTCACTTTTCAAAGGGCGTAACGATGTCTATGCCAGACGTTGGGAGAACAAAAAGAAAGAAAGATCCGGTTATTCTCCGGTTTGTATAAACCAATGGCAGATTGGATTATGTGCAAAACCAAAAAATTTCATCTGCAAAATGCCCTCATTAGGCATATGCTCCTTTGGATGAAGAGGTCATAGAAGCGCATTTACGAGGAAGTATTGTTGCCGGCATCTATCCCATGCTGCCGGATGAAACCTGCTATTTTTTGGCTGTGGATTTTGATGAGGAAGATTGGCAGAAGGATATTTCAATAGTGAGAAATGTCTGTTCCGAATTTAACCTTCCGGTGGCCGTAGAGCGATCACGCTCCGGAAACGGAGGACATATCTGGTTTTTCTTTGAAAATCCGATTTCCGCAGCTGTGGCAAGGAAATTCGGGACGGCCTTGGTGACTTTTTCCATGAACAAAAGGCACGAAATCCGTTTCACATCCTATGACAGGCTGTTTCCTAGTCAGGACACCATGCCCAAAGGCGGTTTTGGAAACCTCATTGCGCTTCCATTTCAGAAATCAGCAAGAAAAAACAACAACAGTGAATTTGTCGATGAACAATTTGAATCCTACCATGATCAATGGGCATTTTTATCCTCTATAAAAAAAATCTCTGAAGGTCGAATTGAAAATTTTATTTCAGCGCTTTGTTCCGGTCATGAATTGGGTATTTTGAAAATCGATGAGGAAGAGGCGCAAAAGCCATGGGAAAAACCCCGGAAATTCCGCTTGCATAAAAATGATTTCCCGGAACATATAGAAATCATAAAGGCAAATATGCTGTTTATTCCCAAAGCAGGCATTTCCCAAAGCGCTCTGAATCGTTTAAAAAGGCTGGCTTCCTTATCTGCTATATCCAGCCCTGAAGAATATACCACCAGTGCAATTCCACTGATAAAACGGGACAGCTATGAATCATTCCATAACAAGGTTTATTCCACCGCATTGAAGATTGCCACTGAAGACCAGAAGGATCACCTCAAAAAAGAAATACAAAAAATCAGGACGAAATAAAGACCAATCCAGGATTTGTTGCCGCAAAACCTGCAGCTTTCTGATAAAACTCGACAGCCGTTTCTTTTTGGCCACGCGGCCACATTGACAACGATCACAAATATTGTTATTATGTCCAACATGAAAGCCGTTGAACTTATTTGCTCACGCATCCTATATTCCGAATTTGCATTTGCGGAATTGGTATTGTGGCGTCTTCCAAAGCCAATTGAAGGGTCATTACACAAATTTAAGTACAGGCTGGCGTATGTCGTGCGTGGTGAATGTGTTTTGCGCTACAACAATGAGACTGGTAAGGGCGATCATCGGCATTTCGGTGAAAAAGAAAGTGCCTACGTGTTCACGACGCCGGAGAAGTTGGTTGCTGACTTCCAGAATGATATAGTGAGGTGGAACAATGAAAACCGTAATCCTTGATGTACGAACGCCTGCCGATTCGATGGCAGACTTTACACATGCTTGGACGACAGGAAAACCACAGAAGTCCGCACGAATCAGTTTTGCGACCCCGGAATTGCTTTGGCGAGTGTTAACAGCAAAACGTTGGGAACTTCTTAAGGTTCTCTGCGGAGCAGGCCCTGTATCAATCCGCGAAGCTGCGCGACGCGTTGGGCGTGATGTTAAGGCCGTCCATGGCGATGTTACAGCACTACTAAATGCTGGACTCCTTGATCGCACCGACAGCGGGCGCATCGTTTTTCCATACGAAGCCGTGAAAGTTGAGTTCCTATTGCATGCAGCGTAATGTGGCGAAGTGCTTGTGGGCCGAACGAACCAGGGCACCCAACGCCAACGCACTTTTCGACATAAATGCAGAATGATACACCCTATATATTTTGGCATTTAAACGGGTGCTGGCGTGGGTGATTGTAATAATTGGCTGTTTCCAGTTATCGGAGATCGACCTTTAAAACAGATAAGACCTCTCGATAGTGAAGAATCCCCATCAAAACAAATCCGTATCCCAAAAATTGATAATCGGCGACTTAGGTTTTTAACCCACAGCGAAGTGGAACTATTGCTTGAACACCTTAAAAAGCGTAGCACTCAACTTTACAATATGAGCTTGTTATCAATTCATACAGGTATGCGAGCCGGTGAAATTTTTGCTCTTACCTGGGGTCATATGGATCTTGAGAAAAAAATCATCCGTATCATCGACGGGAAAAGCGGAAAAAACAGAGTCGCTTACATGACAGACGATGTCAAGGCGATGTTTGAAAATCTTATTCCAGGTGGTCATGATGATTTTGTTTTTACGGATACCATGGGGCGGAAGATCGTAAAAATTTCCAATATATTTGAGCGGACGATAAAAGACTTGAGGCTAAACAACGGCGCAAAAGACAAGCGAATGAAAGTCGTTTTTCATGCATTAAGGCATACTTTCGCATCATGGCTTGCAGAGAATGGAACTGACCTTTACACTCTCAAAGAGTTGATGGGGTATTCTACCCTTATCATGACTGAAAGATACAGTCATTTAGGCGAAAATACGCCTCAAGCAGCCGTTAACGGCTTGCAGGATAGAATAAACTTTACACGGCAGAGTAATATAATCAGAATTCGGAAAAGCAAGCGCATTTAGATCATAGTGAACAACTCACAGGAGACGAAACAATGTTGAATAGAAAAATGACATTGATTTACTGGAAGTCTGAAAAATTTTGGCTTGGAAAACTTCTTGAATATCCCGAGATCATGACGCAGGGTGAAACGCTTGAAGAACTGGAGGAAAACATTAAGGACGCCTACGAACTCATGGCCTTGGATGAAGTCCCCGACGGCTACCAGGTGAAAGAAATAAGCCTATGAAGCGCAAAGCATTTATCCGTCAGCTCGAAAAGGCCGGATGCGTTCTATGAAGAATAAGAAGAAGGCCAAGAAAAAGAAACGGAAACAACCCAAGGCTTTGAAAAAAAAGAACCGCCGTTAAAGATAAAAGGAGTTTCAATGGATTCTGATATAAAAAAAGAAAAATGTGCATTCTGTGGTGAAGTTGTCCCACGCTATAGTACGATCTATGTGTCAGTAGACGAAAGATATCACTGTTCATGTCTCAAATGTTACAACAGCAGGATGGCTGATTATAGTGAGACTGATTTTGAACATGTCGAATTGGATCCAATCATTTTGAAAGATTTTGAAGATGTTGATCATAAATTCCATTTTACGGTACGGCATCTTGGTGACCGAGTCGGAATAGAAGCTTTTGAAATCAAGGATGGTCAAAGAGGAGGCTATGAATTCAGCTATATTGGTGACATTGAAGAAGAAATTTTCAATTTGTTTGCTAAACTTGTTGAACGGATGTTGAGAGGATTACACCAAAAGCATATCGAGTGGAGCGAAACCACCAATAGCTGGCAGATCACCAGAGAAGATGTAGTCCGGGGAAAAATATCTTGTGATCTTGAAAGTGATGAATTTTACGGGCATCTCCCGTTAATTGTTATCGATGGGAAAGAAATCAAATGGGAAGATTTTGGACAAATGTTGATGACCTATGAAGGATTCAATTTTAAACTTGAGATTTTTGATAGGAGTGATGAGATGCCTTGACTTGAACATCTTCATTTCCATCAATTTCAATTAGCATCCAGTTTCCTCTTCTTTTCTTGGGTAAAAACATGATCTTACAAAATTGGGTTATGTCGGCACAGGTAAAAAGTATGGAGGCAATGATAACGCTATCAAGAAATGGAAAAAAATATGAGAATCAATTCAAAAATTAAAAAGTCTTACACAGATTCTCACACAGCGTATAGGGTCAAGAAAAAAGGGTTGACACCGCAACCGCTAACCCTTTAATCTCACTTACTAGTAATTTAAAGTGCCGAGGGACAGAATCGAACTGCCGACACGGGGATTTTCAGTCCCCTGCTCTACCGACTGAGCTACCTCGGCTCAATCAAATTTCTTTTTCTCTCCATTTATTAAAAGCATTAATTTTTGTCAATAACTTTTTAACTCATATCTCCAAAAAGATATTGCATCAACGTGCAGGCTGCCAGGGTGGCTGTTTCAGCTTTTAAGATGCGGGGGCCTAGCGAGGCGGTCATAAATCCGTTCTTTTCGGCCTGTTCGATCTCCTTGATCGTAAACCCGCCCTCAGGTCCCAGCACTGCAATAACATTCTTAAAACCTTTTTTATTTTCCAAAAGTAATGGGTTGATGGGTTTGGATTCATTTTCCCAGAAAATGATCTTCAAATCACACTGTTTAGCAAAATCTATAACTTCTTCAAAATTAAATGCAGTGACAATTTCAGGTATTTTACTGCGCTTGCATTGCTTAACGGCCTCCCTTGCTATTTTTTCCCATCTTGCCATTCGGATCGAGAGGCGTTTTGTATCCGGTCGAGCGACCGATCGTTCGGCAATAAAAGGAATCCATTTAGACACCCCGAGTTCCGTTAGTTGGCGGACAAGAATGTCCATTTTTTTCTCTTTTAAAAAAGCTTGTGCAATAACAATTTGTACAGTCGATTCAGCGCTCAAGGGAAAATCACGAATAATTTCAATCTCAACACCCGCAGCGGTTATGTCTAAAATTTTTGCTTCGTACTTGATCCCCGTGCCGTCAAAAAGGCCTATCGTATCACCGGCTTTTAAGCGCAACACGTTTTTTATATGTTTGGCATCCGCACCGGTGATAACCGGTTTTTTGATAGTCACCTGTGTCGGCTCGATAAAAAAATAACGCATTCCTCTTTTTATAATTGAAATATTTCATCTGCAATTCTTTTTTTTGAAAAATATGCAGTAAAGCAAATAACTTGACACATAGCACACCATATGATAATCGTCCAAGGACGTTAAAAGAATATTTTAATACCTTGAAATTTTAACGATATTTTTGGAGACGCAGGTTGATATGAAAAATATTGAGGTACCCAATCAAGCAGCCGAAAAGTTAGAATCGCTTGAGGATGAGGAAATCTTGGAACTGACCGAAGAAACAACCAAGCTGTCAGAAGAAGATGATGACATTCTTCAACTCAACGACATCGAGGATGAACCGTTGGAGGAGGATGAGGAAATTCTTGATCTAACCGACCTTGAAGAGGAAGACGAGGAGATCTTTGATCTAACGGATATCGAGGACCAATCTTTAGAACAAGACGAGGAAATCATAGATCTATCCGATATTGAAGATAAACCTCGGGAAAAATCGGAAAGTGCTTCTGATATAGACCTGCTGGACAAAAAGTTTCTAGATTTGGAAGAATCAGAAGATATTGTTTCAAATTCCCTTTCCCAAGAACAATTGGAAGCGGCTTTAGAGCGTGTTATCAAGAAAATGTTTGCCGAGAAGATCGACGGCATCTTGGTAGAGGTAATTGAAAAATCCGTTACAAAAGAAATTGAAAGGTTAAAGGACATCCTGACGGAAGATACAAAGGATGATTTGAAATTATAGTTGGTTACAAAGGCATTATACCTTGGTAAAATTTATAAATTAAACAGCAATAAAATCGGGGATTATTTATTAATCCCCTTTTTAAATTTTTACGGTCGTTTTACCATCCTGTTATAAAACCGACCGTTTTGTAAAAAAGCAAGGTGCAAAATTTCAGCACGACGCACTTTACAATGAGGAGTATATTTTTATGAGTCCCGATTTGCTTGACAAAGCATATGAACCCCATGCCGTGGAGGCGCGCTGGTATAATTTTTGGGAAAAACAGCAGCTTTTTGCAGCCCATGAGGAAAGCACGCGAAAATGCTATTCCATTGTGATTCCTCCCCCGAATGTAACCGGTGTTCTTCATATGGGTCACGCATTAAACGTTGCGTTGCAGGATATCCTCTGCCGTTATAGAAGATTGAAGGGTGATAACGTTCTTTGGATGCCTGGAACCGATCATGCCGGTATTGCCACCCAAAATGTCGTCGAAAAAAAGGTCGCAAGCCAAGGCATGGATCGCCACCAGCTCGGTCGAGAGAGTTTTATTGAAGCGGTCTGGGAATGGCGTAGTGAATACGGTAGTGCGATTATTAATCAGCTTAAAAGGTTGGGCGCTTCATGTGACTGGTCCCGCGAACGCTTTACAATGGACGAGGGCCTTTCAGAAGCGGTACGAAAGGTTTTTGTGCA
>JAFGES010000133.1 GCA_016931455.1 Desulfobacterales bacterium
ATTTTTAGAAGTTATATTAATTATTTTTTTTGAAAATATAATTAAAGTCTAAAATACATTAAATTTTTAATTAACCGAATCTCCAACTTACAGCCCATAAGATAACATGATAAAAACGATTGTTATTTTATTAATATTCATATGCAGTTATGCACTGACCGAAGCACGACAACAGGCAGTTGCCGTTCAGTATGTCAGAGTTGCGCCATACGAGGAGGCTCTAAAGGGGTTTGAAAGTGTTTGTGATATAGATATCAAAAGGATTGTCGCCCCGGAATCGGAAGATTCCGATATTATCGGTCAAATTAATAGAATTCGGCCGAATATAATCCTTGCCGTTGGAGTGGAAGCCTTATCAAGGGTTAAAAAAATCAAAAACATACCGATCGTCTATCTAATGGTCTTAAATCCGCAATTTATACTTGGTGAGGAAAAAAATATCACCGGAGTTAGTCTAAATATACCTCAAGAAAAACAGTTGCAAACCCTATTGAATATTTTTCCGAATACCGAAGCCATTGGACTGGTTTATAATCCTGATAAGACCGGCTGTATGGTAAAACGTGTACGGGATGCTACCCAAAAGGTGGGGATTAAATTGATAGCCGAGCAGATTCATGACTCTCGAGATGTACCCTTGTTAATCGAACATATGAGAAACCAAGCGGATATCTTTTGGATGCTTCCTGATATCACGGTGATTACTCCTGAAACGACTGAATTTTTGCTTCTTTTTTCCCAGGAAAATAAAATACCTATTCTTACATTTTCAGAAAAATATCTTGAATTAGGGGCTTTGATATCGATCGGCATAGACGCTTTCGATATTGGTAAGCAGGCAGGAGAAATGGCTAAAGAAATACTTTCGGGAAAGTGTGTGGACGATGTCCGACAGGTCGATGCAAGGAATACCATCATATCTATTAATTTGAGAATAGCCAAAAAGCTTAAAATCCATATTAATGAAAATATTATTAAAAAGGTCAGGGTGGTGCATTGAGGAAATTAAATGTTGAATAATTTTCTAAAAATTTTTCGTGAAAAATTCGGAATCAAAATTTTCATTATTTTCACAGTTTTTATATTCATCATTTCTTTCTCTTTCACCTTTTTTTTTGTACGTCATCAAAATAAATATTTATCTGATAATATAATAAAAAACGGAATATTGCTCGCAGGAATACTGGCCTATAATTCAAGAATCGGAGTTTTTTCGGAAAATGAGCGAATGCTCAAAGATTCTGTTGAAGGAATTTTTCAGCAAGAAGATGTCATAGCGGTTTCGATATTCAATCATAACGGGAAACTTTTAAAGAAAAAAGAATTAGCGGACGATGGCGAAGGCCGGAAGGCCACCCGATCGTTTAACATCAGTAATTCTAAGGTAATCCGTATCCAGCAAATAGTTGATAGACTTAAAGAGGATCCTTCAATATTGCATTTCGAAGGAAAAGATCAATTGGAATTTTGGGCACCTGTCATTTCAGGTTCAGGTTATTCCGCGGAGGAAGCTTTATTTTTTGAAGAAAACCCACTTGAAAGGAAAAATCGGATTATTGGATTTGTAGAAATAAATATTGATAAAAAGATTTTCAACAAAAGGTTAAATGATATTTTATTAAAGAGCATCTTGATTGCAATGAGCTTTTTATCGCTGGGAGCCGGTATTCTTTATTTCGTTGTGCAAGGAATCACAAATCCACTAAAAAGATTAACTCAAAGGGTGAATTATCTTGAGATAGGAGAAAATGTTGAAAAAATACCGGTTGAAACCCGTGATGAAATTGGAAAACTCGCTATTGCATTCAATAATATGCTTGAATCATTAAAAAACAGAGAAGCTGAAAAATCCCAGCTTGAATCCCAACTCCGACACGCACAAAAGATCGAGGCGATTGGTACGCTTGCAGGAGGTATCGCACACGATTTCAATAATATTCTCGGGATTATTTTGGGATACACGGAATTGGCATTATTGGAGATTCCCGAGAGCACTTCACTTGAGCGTAAGTTAAATGAAATCTTTAAAGCCAGTAATCGGGCCAAGGACTTGGTGAATCAAATTCTCACCTTCAGTCGCCAGGGTGAGCAGGAACGAAAACCCATTCGAATCAGTCTGATTATTAAAGAAGTTCTCAAAATGCTTCGCGCGTCGCTGCCGGCTACAATTGAGATTAGGCAGAATATTAATAATAATTTAAGCATGGTTTTGTCCGATCCGACTCAAATCCATCAAGTATTAATGAACCTTTGCACAAATGCTGCTCACGCGATGCGGGATAAAAGTGGAATTCTCGAAGTGAGTTTGGTTGATGTGGATGTTAGCTCGAAAGTCGCTACTATGAATTTGGATATGAATCCGGGTAGGTATCAAAAAATAATGGTTAGAGATACGGGCCATGGTATGGAATCAGCGGTTTTGGAGCGTATTTTTGAGCCTTTTTTTACGACAAAAGGTCCTGGGGAAGGCACGGGAATGGGCCTTGCGGTTGTCCATGGCATTGTTAAAAGCCATGGTGGCGCGGTAGCCGTTCAAAGTAAGATAGGAGAAGGGACAACCTTTGAAGTATTTTTTCCTTGTGTGGTCAGCGAAACAGCAACTGAGTACGAAGCGATTGTGCCGATTCCGTTTGGCAACGAACGAGTCCTTTTTGTGGATGATGAAGAGGCTTTGGTGAGTATAGGCGCACAGATGATGGAGTGCCTGGGGTATGAGGTTGTTGCGAAAAAGAGTGGTATCGAAGCGCTGAAGGATTTCAGTTTACAACCGGATAAATTTAATCTTGTCATTACCGACATGACCATGCCGAATATGACCGGTTTAGATCTTGCAAAAGAGATTAAACGCATACGATCTGATATTCCGATCATTCTCTGCACGGGATTCAGTAATACGCTTTCGATAGATAAAGCTAAAAAAATCGGTATTCAAAATTTTATTATGAAGCCTATTATGCAGCAAGAGTTAGCCGCAACCATAAGACGTATTTTAGATCAAAAAAATGAGCCGTAAAATAAGTTGCAGGATCAGCTCCTTTTTTTTGTAGGCAAATACTTTTATTTTTTCTCGACGGTTTCTTTTAGTTTTTTATCCAATTCAGCAAAAAGGCTTTTTTTTCGTTGAGTCTGCTCCGTTTGGAAAGCTTGTATCTTTTCGGTATAATTTTTTTTGGCATTTTGAAATTTTTTAAGCTCTTCTTCAAGCTTGCTGCCTTTACTATCCCTCGGTATTTCTTCTATCTTTTGATGATTTCTGATAAACAGCTTAGTTCCGTAGGTACCTTCAATTATCTCTATGATTCCCGACTCTTTCAGCTTCCTACAGATACGATTTCCCTGTTCAAGTGAAAATAAAAGTGTTTGGCAAATCTTATCAATCGAGGGGGGATTGTTATTTTGATGCTCAAGAACCCTTATTGCTGCAACAACCAGGTGAGCATCCGTATAAAAATCTTTACATCTCATATAATAGTCATTTTTTAGAAAATTGAATTATAAAATTTATTGCAATGAATTTTTGAAGAACCCCAATACTTGACATTCTATAAGAAGGAGATTAACATTTCTTTTTTATTTGTCAAGCTGATGAATAAAATAAAATTTAATGAATAAATGAATATAAAATAATATAAAATTATTTATTAATGAATTTTAAAGAGAGGTTACCATGACTGAAATCATTGATGTCAAAGCAAGGGAAATTTTGGATTCAAGAGGAAACCCGACCGTCGAAGTCGATATGACTCTTGCCTGCGGTGTTTCCGGGCGTGCCGCTGTTCCTTCAGGGGCGTCTACGGGTATGAGGGAAGCGCTGGAGTTACGCGATACCCAATCGAAACGCTTTGGTGGAAAAGGAGTCCTTACAGCAGTAAAAAATATTATAAATGAAATTGCCCCAACTTTATGTGGTATGAATGCAGCAGATCAGTCAACACTTGACAAATACATGATCGGTCTTGATGGGACACCCAATAAATCAAAATTCGGTGCCAATGCAATCCTCGGGGTATCCATGGCAGCAGCGCGAGCAGCTGCATTAGCTTATGACTTGCCGCTTTACCGATATTTAGGAGGGCTCAATGCGAGATACCTTCCGGTTCCTATGATGAATATCGTCAATGGAGGCGCGCATGCGGGTAACAATCTTGATATTCAGGAATTTATGATCGTACCGATCGGCGCAGGCTCTATCAGGCAAGCTGTGCAGATGGGTGCGGAAACTTTTCACAGTTTGCAAAGTATATTAAGGAGTAAAGGTCTAAGTACGGGGGTTGGTGATGAAGGAGGGTTTGCTCCTGATCTTGAATCCAATGAGGCTGCCGTAAAATTAATTATCACAGCAATCGAATCCGCCGGCTACAAACCGGGGCAGGATATTGGAATAGCCCTCGATTGTGCAGCAAGCGAATTTTACGACAATGGAAAATATGAACTTAGATCGGAGAATAAATCATTAACACCAAACGAGTTGATTGACTATTATGAAGCGTTAGTGAATAAGTATCCTATATTTTCCATAGAAGACGGCCTTGCCGAACAGGATTGGGACAACTGGGCTATAATGACCGATAGGCTTGGAAATTCTCTACAGTTGGTAGGTGATGATATTTTTGTAACGAATCCAGGTATATTCAGTAGAGGGATTGAAGAAGGAATAGCGAATTCCATCTTGATCAAACTGAACCAAATCGGTACTGTTACTGAAACCTTAGAGGCAATTGATATGGCCAAAAAATCAGGTTATACAACTGTAATTTCGCATCGCTCCGGTGAAACGGAAGACACCTTTATTGCTGATCTTGTCGTTGGTATCAACGGAGGACAGCTAAAGACAGGTTCAATGTCCCGAACCGATAGGATCTGCAAGTACAATCAATTAATCAGGATTGAAGAGGAACTGGGTGAGGGGGCAAAATTCTCAGACGATATCTTTATTTCGGAATAACGTCAATTCCATCTTATCAAAGCGGTAAAATGGTCATAATAAAAAAGTTCAAAATATGGATTGCGGCATCATGCACGTTACCCATTAAATAGGGAAGATGTATTTTTCATCAAAAAAACGATATAGTATTTTTATTCTTATCAGCTTTTTTACTTTTGGATGTTTTTATCCATCGGTAAATGCTTATGTATTGCGGGGGCCTCATCTGATTGAATTGATGATCGGCTCATTCGGTAAAGCCAAGAGTCTTTCAGTCTCGCAGGAACTACGACTTTATAAAAATAATGATCAGGAAGATTCAATTGAAATTACGGAAACTCTAAGATACTTTTTTCCGGGAAAATATCGATCGGAAATCGTGTCGCAACATTCTCAGCGCATACATCTTATTTCCTCAGGTATTGCGCTTACGGTCGTGGATGGAAGAGTTGTGCCCAATTCTGAAAACCGGTTTGATATATACAAGGATATTTTTCTTTACGACTCCCGAATTTCGCTTCAGCAGAAGCTTTTCAATTCAGGTGTGGATGTATCTGTTTCTAGTCTTGGCCGGTTTCAGGACAAACCGGCTTATATCGTCGGTGCGGAATACCCGGATGAATCCGTGCCGCAAATTTGGTTGGATAAAAATACCTTCAGACCTTTTCGATGGATAATATTAAATGATACGACTGAAAACCACGAGGATTTTTTCGAAGTTCGTTATCAACAATGGAGAGAAATCGAAGGTATTTGGTATCCGATGGTTATTTCGTTTTATCAAAACAGCATTTTAATTCGTGAAATTCTAGTGGAAAACATTGAAGTAAATCCATCCTTTTCTGCTGATCTTTTTGATATTGAATACCTTAAATCAATTTATCCACCGCTTATCCCGGTTGCGCCCGAACAGTCTGAAAAAGAAGGGCTTGATGAAGTACAAAAAACAATTGATAATTTCAAAAAAATTTTTGAATAAAATAAATTATGATTAACTCGCAAAAAGTCAAAATGCCATATTATTCATGGAGGGAAAAGTGGAACTTAAACCCAAGTGCCGTGACAAAATCATTCAACTAATCAATAAGGGAGTGAATATTTTAAATCCACTGACCCTTGATATTGGTGAGGATGTAGATGTCGATCGCATTTCGGGCAATGATGTAAAAATTTATCCCGGTTGCCGAATTTATGGTAAGGAAACCGTTATCGCGGAGGGGGCTCAAATTGGTTATGAAGCTCCTGTTACCATTGACAATTGTCAGATTGGTCCTAGTGTTGAACTTAAAGGCGGATATTTCAATAATGCAGTTTTTCTAGAAAAAGCCGGTATGGGGTCAGGGGCTCACGTGCGTGAGGGATGCATTTTGGAGGAACAATCCAATGGGGCGCATTGTGTCGGCTTGAAACAAACCATTCTTTTCCCTTTTGTAACCCTCGGCAGTTTAATAAATTTTTGTGACTGTCTAATGTCCGGAGGAACGAGTCGCAACAATCATAGCGAAGTTGGAAGCTGCTATATACATTTCAATTTTACTCCCGACGGTGATAAAACGACACCATCTCTTATCGGCGACGTACCCCGTGGCGTTATGCTCAAACAGCCGCCGATTTTTCTGGGTGGCCAGGGAGGGATCGTCGGGCCTATAAGATTGGGTTACGGCAATGTCGTAGCAGCCGGCACAATTATTCGAAATGACTTTGTCAAAAATAATAAATTGATTTTCGAGCGATCTTATAGAAAATTGGTAACCGATTTTATTCCCAATCGATACGTTGACATCTCTAGTGTTGTAAAAAACAATATATTGTATATGGCGAATTTAACGGCACTGGAACAATGGTATATACATGTTCGCCGTTTGTTTTTTATCAAAAAAGATTTTGACGAGCTGATCTATTTAGGTCTTTTGGATAAACTATCATTAGCCAAAAAAGAACGTATCAAACGAATAAAAGCCATGGCCGACAAAATTTCGCCTTCGATTGAAAAAAACGATCAAGATAATCAATGGGTGCAAAGAAAACGGGAATTTTTAAATAATATTGAACAAATTTTAGAATTGTTTGAAAAAAAGACCGTAGTCAACGCCGGTAGTGACATACATGAGCGTTTTATGAATGCATTTGAGAAACATAAACAATGCAATCCCGGAAGCTACATTGAGACAATAAAGAGCTTGCCTTCCGTTGTTGCCGAAGATGGGATACTTTGGCTGGATAAAATAATTCAAACAATTTGCAAAAAAACGGCGCAGATTTTACCATCCTTGAGACTTTTTGATTGTTATTAGTTATTAGTTATTAGTTATTAGTTATTAGTTATTGGTTATTGGTTATTGGTTATTGGTTATTGGTTATTGGTTATTGGTTAATTGGTATGGGTTGATGGTTTAGTGAAATCTAATTCCTTCTAAGGGGGTCAATCGATGGGAGAATTATTCGGTACGGATGGAATCAGAGGGGAGGCCAACCGCTACCCGATGGACGCTCAAATCGCTTTTTCAGTTGGCCAGGCAGTGGCTTATTTGTTTAAAAATTCCGAACATCGAACGCGGGTGATTATCGGTAAAGACACCCGTATTTCCGGTTATATGTTGGAAAGTTCACTGGAAGCGGGCATCAGTTCCATGGGTGGAATTTCATACCTGGTAGGTGTTTTACCCACACCGGGTATTGCTTTTATTACGGAAAGTATGCGCGCTGACGCAGGTATCGTTATTTCCGCTTCACATAATCCATACCAGGATAACGGCATTAAAATATTTTCCGAGAAAGGTTTTAAGTTATTCGATGAGCAGGAAGAGCGTATCGAGAAACTGATGCTTGAAGGCAGTCTTCCTAAGAAGGTGCCGCCGGCCAAGGAAATGGGGCGTGCCTACCGAATGGAGGATGCAAGGGGTCGATACATTGTGTTTTTAAAAAACACTTTTCCACGTACTCTATCTATGGAGGGGATGAAGATTGTCATTGATGCTGCAAATGGTGCTACCTATAAAGTTGCCCCCGAGGCATTTATTGAATTAGGCGCAAATGTTGAGATCATTCACAATCATCCCAATGGACTCAATATCAATGACAATTGTGGTTCACAGTATACGCAGGATCTTGAAAAACGGGTAATGGAAAGTGGGGCTG
The DNA here is from genome assembly GCA_016931455.1 of Desulfobacterales bacterium. Taxonomy (GTDB): domain Bacteria; phylum Desulfobacterota; class Desulfobacteria; order Desulfobacterales; family JAHDSC01; genus JAFGES01. The sequence goes on from JAFGES010000133.1 coordinate 8,063, forward strand.
ACATTGGTTTAGCTTTTGATGGTGATGGTGACCGTTTAATCGCAGTAGATGAAAAGGGTAAAAAAATCAGCGGTGATCAGATTTTAATGATATGCGCCGACATGCTGAAAAATCAAAAAAAATTGAAAAATAATCTACTAATCAGCACGGTAATGAGCAATCTAGGTCTGACGATTGCTTGCAGAAGATATGGTTTTCAACACTATGCCTCAAAAGTCGGGGACCGCTATGTATTGGAAGATATGCAGCGGCTGGGGGCAGTCATTGGTGGTGAGCAATCCGGCCATATGATTTTTTCGGATCACCATACAACCGGAGACGGTATTCTGGCTGCATTGCAACTGATTGCTGCGATGCTTAATGCAGGTAAACCGCTTTCCGAGCTGGCCGCGATGATGGATATCTATCCACAAAAATTAATTAATGTTGATGTTAAGAGCAAGCCGGAGATTTCAACACTGCCACGGGTAGTAGAAGCAATTAAGCAAGTGGAGGCGGAACTCGGTGATGAAGGCCGTGTGCTTGTGCGTTATTCCGGTACGCAAAATCTTTGTCGGGTGATGGTCGAGGGTCCAACCGATGATATTACTGAAAAGTATTGTACACGGATTGCCGATATATTGAAATCAGTTATTGGTTGATCTTTGACCGACATGCATTCTTGTGATGCGAAATATTAAGCGGCGGGGAGAACACTTCAAAATAAAATGGAGGTTTTTTATAATTTTGCGTTATAGACGGAGTCGATTTTTTCTTCATTTTTAGAAAAATAATTAGAAAAATAATATCTTATCGCTATACGGGCATAATGACTTGCTCGTGTCCCCATATATTTTTCATGCGCTACAACTACTGAAATAACAATTTTTTCCGATCCTTCTTTTTCCTCACCAAAGCCGACAAACCAATCCAAGCGAAGATTATGGGATTGATTGTCAATGCTGCCTGTTTTGCCCCCAATATCGAGTTTTGAAAGGATTTGATCCCTTTGATATCCTCGAAATGTTTTTTTGCAGGTTCCATGTTTGATGGTAGCTTTCATAAGCGCATTAATCGTTTCCGATGTCTCGGGGCTTATAGCTTGATTAAGGGCAATGGGCCGGCTTTGGTAAACCGTTTGCCCCTTTTCATCAACTATTTGATCAATGATCGTAGGTTCTATGAGTTGACCTTGATTAAGTATCGTCGCAACCATTAATGCCCCGTGAAGCGGTGATATGGTCGTTTCGCGGTTGAAACCACAGGCAACTTCAGCAACTTGATAAGGTTTGTCGGATATGCAGATATAACTTGGATTAAAGAGAATCTCAAAATTGATATTTCGGTTGAAACCGAAGGCCAAGGCATACTTTTCCAGATAAGTTTTACCAACGTAAAAAATACCGATTTTACCAAAGACGGGATTGACGGATTGAGCGAATGAATCTTGGAAAGTAATTTTATTTGTAAATTTATCGGCTTGATTTTTAAGCTGAGATTTATATAGAGTATATTTTCGGCCGTTATAAGCGAGTTTTGAGCCTAAATCAAAACCACATTTTTCAATAGCAGCAGCAGCAGTCACTATTTTAAAAATACTGGCCGCGGGGAATTTATTATTGATACACGGATTTCCAAACGGGTTTTCTTTATCGAATCCCACCATGCACAAAATCTTACCGTTGGCCGGTGCCATCACTACAATAGCGATATATTGGGACGTGTCCCGATCAAACTTTTCTTGGAGAAAATTTTGCAGGGTGATATCGAGATTTGTATCAACCTTGAGTATGTGACCTTGATTTGAAAATTCGAAACTCTTGTGTTTAAGATTTAAGAAAGATTTGCTGTCGAGTATGGCTTGAACGTCTTTTTTGCATAATAATCTATCCTCTTTTTGATCAATTACAGATTCGGAAGCTTGTAGTTTGGGCCTCATCGTGTGTATGCGTTTGCATGCTGTTGAAAATCCAGCGATTATTGCGTAGCCCAAAACAATTAAAAGCGAAAGAACCGATAAGTATTTAAGAATATTTTTGATCAATAATTTTTTATGGGCCGATTTTTTCAAATCCGCCTGGTACTTCTTCCAAGTGGGCCTCTTCAGATTCGCTTCTTTTGATTTAAATTTATTGAATCGCATTAATAATTTGTAACAGTAGTTAGAAATTATTTGTCAAATTTTTTTATTTTAAAGGTGTGCCCGGTTTTATTTTTTTATCTAAAACGGCAATTGAGCATCCGGGGGGATCAATGGCTGCCAATAACATTCCATTGCTGACAATTCCCATAATTTTTGCGGGTTTCAGGTTGGCAACAATAATTATCTGCTTACCAACCAAATCTTCAGGTTGGTAGTATTCAGAAATGCCTGCCACGATGGTCCTTTCAGTACCGACATCAATTGTTAATTTTAGAAGCTTTTTTGCGCGGGGAATGAGTTCGGCGTGAACCACGGTTGCTACCCGCAAATCTATTTTATTAAATATATCAAAATCTATTTCAGGTTTGATTTCGGGTGGCGACTCCTTTGAATCGAGTACCTTTGATGTTGTAGCAACTGTTGTTTTTTTTAAATCGATTCTCGGAAAAAGAATGATTGATTTCAAAAGCTTCGTGCCGGGTTCTAAGACATTCCAGATTTTCAGCATATCCAGATTTTGAAAAGGCTTTTCTGAAATTAGTCCGAGATGTCTTTGCATCGTTGCAGCGGTGTCCGGCATTATGGGATAAATGAGCCCTGATATGATTCTGAGTCCTTCAAGAAGATTATAGATTACAATTTCAAGTTGTTTTCTATTTGATTTTTTCTTTGCCAGTACCCACGGTGCAGTAACGTCAACATACTTATTCATTTGGTTAATAAATTCCCAAATCGCCGTTAAAGCCTTGTGAAAGGCAAATGTATCCATTGCTTTTTCAAAAACCGAAACAGTATCCACAGCATTTGATTGGAGTTCAAGGGTTAATTCTTGTGCAGTTGTTGAATCAATTTTCGGCACGATTCCATCACAATATTTATGTGCCATCGTTAAAACTCTGCTGAAAAGATTTCCCAGATCATTTGCAAGATCTGAATTAATTCGCTGCACGAATGCCTCTTCGCTGAAACCGGAATCAAGTCCGAAGACCATATCCCGTAGCAGGAAGAATCTGAATGCATCAAGTCCGTAAATGTTTTTAAGCTCAATGGGATCGATTACGTTTCCGAGACTTTTAGACATCTTGCTTTGGTCGACATTCCAATATCCGTGAACATTGAGATGCTTATAAATTGGAATTCCGGCAGCCTTAAGCATAATCGGCCAATATATGCCGTGGGGTTTTAGGATATCTTTGGCGACAATATGCTGAGCATATGGCCAGAATGTGTTGAACAGATTTCCATCCGGGTAGCCTAAAGCGGAAATGTAATTTAAAAGCGCATCAAACCATACGTAGGTAACATAATTAGGATCAAAAGGTAGTGTAATGCCCCATTGCAGACGAGTTTTAGGACGGGAAATGCACAGATCTTCTAGGGGTTCTTTTAAAAAGGATAGAACTTCGTTTTTGTAGCGTTCCGGCCTGATAAAGTCCGGATTTTTTTTAATATGATCGATAAGCCAGTCCTGATAACGGCTCATTCTAAAAAAATAATTAGATTCTTTAATAATTTCAGGCTCTGTTTCATGGTCCGGGCATTTACCGTCAATTAGTTCACGTTCGGTGTAGAAACGTTCGCAGCCATAGCAGTAAAGCCCTTCATATTCGCTGAAATAAATGTCGCCTGAATCGTAAATTTTTTTAAGGACTTTTTCCACTACTGCAATATGTGATGTATCGGTTGTTCGTATAAATGCGTTATACTTGATATTGAGTTCAGGCCATAGATTTCTGAATAAACCGCTTATCCGGTCAACATAAACTCTGGGACTTAAATCTTCCTTTTTAGCTGCACGAACGACCTTATCACCATGTTCGTCGGTTCCGGTTAGAAAAAAAGTTTCCGCTCGGCGCATGGTGTTAAAACGACAGACAACATCCGCCAGAATAGTCGTGTATGCATGACCGATATGAGGTCGAGCATTTACATAATAGATAGGTGTTGTTATATAAAAGGGTTGGGGCATTTTTTTCTCTCCTATTGATCTTCTATAATTTCATCGAATTTTACTTCAATTTTCGAGCCGTCGTCTAACTGAACATCGATCCGTTGGCCGATAACATTTTGGTGAGTTACTTTGCCTGTTCCACTTTTCGTTTTAACGATTTTACCGATTTTAGGGAATTTTTTTCTGAGTTCTTCGTAGGTTTCATTCTCGAAATTCAGACAGCACATCAGGCGGCCGCATAGGCCTGATATTTTGGTGGGATTTAATGATAGCCCCTGTTCTTTCGCCATACGAATAGAAACAGGTTCGAAATTTTCAATAAATAGGGAGCAGCAAAGTTGACGCCCACATCTGCCGATACCTCCACACATTTTCGCCTGATTGCGTATTCCAACCTGACGCATCTCTATTCTGACGCCCAGTTCTTTGACCAAAAGCTTCACAAGCTCTCTAAAGTCGACCCGGCCCTCCGAGGTAAAGAAGAATGTCAATTTACTGGCATCGAAGGTGCTTTCAACGGAAAAAAGGTTCATCTTAAGTTCAAGATCCTTGATACATTTTAAACAGAATGTATGTGCATGTTTTTCAGTTTCAAAGTTTTTTTCTCTTTGGCAGAAATCTTTTTTGCTTGCTAATCGAAATACCTTTTTCAAGGGTTTGTCCGAGGGGCGTTCATCGCATGGTATCGGGGGTATTACCACTGCTCCGAAACCTAGTCCCTGCTCGGTTTCCACAATGACATAGTCACCCCGGTTGAGAACAAACGCTCCACAGTCAAAATCGTAAACTTTGCCCGCAGGCTTAAATCTAATACCAACTACCTTCTTCATATATGACCTTATATTATTGCAAAGATGATTCGGCAAGTCGTATCATCAAAACCTCTAAGGTTAGCTTTAAATTCGCATTTGACTGAATATTTTTCCGAGCTTCTTCTATAGCTTCAATCTTTGAAAGAAGTGAAGCCGATGTCATATTTTTTGAAGCATGCCGAATCGAATCGATTAAATCCTTATTAATAATTTTTTCCGGACAATATTTATAAATAACAAGATCCCTTAAACATGATTGAATGACTTGCAGGCAATCCGGAAGCATCTCTTTGCTTTTTGATAATTTTTCAGCAAACGCTAAAATTGAGCCGATGTGCCTTGACGGCAACGAAAATAATTCATTGATAAGCCACTTTCGTCGTTGTACCCAATTTCCTTTTTGCATAGAAAGGGCTTTGGAGAAACTACCATCGGCCATCCCTGCTAGTACATCTGCTTTCATAGGATCAAGACCATGGTTTGCGGCCAAAAAATTTTTAAGGTTTTTCCGGGAAATAGGATTAAACCGGATCTGTTGGCAGCGTGACACGATAGTGGGAAGCAGATCAGAGTTTTTTATGGCTGTAAGTATCAGAATAGTTCGGTCCGGTGGTTCCTCCAATATTTTTAGAAGTGCGTTACTTGCTTCAGGATTCATAGCCTGAGCATTGGATATGATAACTACTCGCAGCCTTGCCTCGTAAGGTTTCATGGCAAGGGTGTGATAGAGAGCACGAATTTGGCCGATTCGAATAAAAGGGCCGGACGGTTTGATGAGGATGATATCCGGGTGATTATCCGATTGTATTTTTTTGCAAGACCGGCAAGAATCACATGCACTTATTTTGTATGGATTAATCCTATAGCCGCTACGCTTGGATAAACTTTTACTGCTTTCGGCAAGGTCTGTAAGCTCTTTGCCGTTGCAGTTGCAAGCCATAGCGAATTTTATGGCCACCGTCCGTTTCCCTACGCCTTCAATTCCCGTAAAAAGAAGGGCATGTGGTATTATGCCCTTTTGAAGGAGATTTGTTAGAAATCGTATCGGCTGTTGTTGATCTATTATCGATTCAAAGCCAGGCACAAAATTAACAAATTAAAAATTGACGCGTTCTTTTAGATCTTTTCCGGATTTGAAAAAAGGAAGTTTTTTAGGCTGTATGGTAACTTTTTCGCCGGTTTTCGGATTTCTGCCTGTGTAGCTTTTATAGTCTTTGACAAAAAAACTACATAAACCTCGAATCTCAACGCGTTCGCCCTCGGCCAGCGTATCTGCCATATAATCAAAAAATATTTGAACCACCTTTGCCGCTTCTGATTTTGAAATATTTGCTTCATTCTTTAAGGCGGAGATAAGCTCCAACTTATTCATATGTTCTCCTTTGCAGAATAACTAATGGATGCTGAATCAATTTGAATTCTATTAAATGCAAATTGATAAGAAGTCAAGTAGTTATGGTACTATTTCAACATCTTCTTCGTTGACGTCCACACTGGCAAACTGACCTAGAGCTTCAATATTTACGATTACACGGCCCTTGCCTCCATGCCTGACAAATGTTCCGGATACCCCGGCAAAAGGTCCGTCAACAACAATCACTCGGTCTCCTTTTTTGAAATGGTAACCTGTTGATACCGGATTATTCCCTGCTACCATAATTTTGAGTGAATCGATAGTGCCATTTTTTACGGGTATGGGGCCCGCTGTGTTGCCGATTAAGCGAACCGCTCCGACTGTCTTAACAATTTCAAGATGTTCATTAGGTCTAAGATCCGTCTTTACAAACAAGTAACCGGGGAAAAGGGGAATCCGAATCATAGCTTTTCTGTCACGACGTTTGCTTCTTACCTGAACCTTTGGAAGAAAAACCTCGATTGATTTTTTTATCAGACCTTCATTGACTACATTTTCAAACTTACTTTTGGTATGTAAAACATACCAGGAACGGCAAAGTTTAGTTTTCAGCATTGTTTTTATCAAAATTACGGAATGTTATAAGGATATATGTTATCCCTGAAATTCTCCATGATCGTGTCATTTTTCTAAAAATAGATCAATAATTATCAAGGAGGCTGTTTATACTACGTCCTGTATAGTTTTTGCCCAATTGTCCAAGTCCGTAAAGTTGAAACATTAGGGCAATTTTTTGGTCATCCGCTTCATCTTCATACCGCAGACCCATTGACCAACACTGTTCAGTATAATCGAATCCTAAACCAAATTTGATGGTTTTGCCATCTTTAATATTGCGTTCATACTCAGAATAGACCGAAAGCCTATCGGAGATATTTATAATAAGGTCTGCATAAAGGGATTCACTTGAGTCGCGGATATCAACATATCCTGTCGATGGATCAAGTGTTGTGGATTCGCGTATAAACCGATGCTCGACAAAAATTTTATCTCCGCTTTGATCCGATAGGCTCAGGGCAACATTATGGGATAAAAATTTTTTTTCATATAAGGACCATTCGGCATCGGCCTGCATAGAAAAAAAATCATTCCAGATAAAATCGACTTCTCCGAATATCGGCGAAAAAGGTTCTTGTTGATGCGTTTTTTGGTTTTTAAAAAGATCCGGATTTGTTTCATTTTCTTCATTGAAGTCAAAACTTTGTTCGAGTTTGAAACGACAAAACGTATTATACGTGTAGGTAGATTTGTCTTTTGTTTTTGTTAACCGACTGTTTTTATTTTCTGATTTCAAAGTAAGGGTATTTGTAATTGAATAAGTCAGTAAATTTTTTTGCACGATAGTATCAATAGAGTCAAATGAAGGATATTTTTCCTGTTTCCGTTTTGGTATGTAGCCATAGATGAGCTGAGGCCTTATGATGTGTTTAATCGGATTGATACCGCCGTCGCTCTCGCCGTAGACATTGAATATTTTGCTGGAAATATCTAATGATAGATCATAAATATTTCGATAAAATGTTTTTTCTTTTTCATCCCAATCATTATCTTGATTAGCGTCACTATCATATTGATCAATAAGCCAAGCTGTTTCTCTTAATCCAAATGAAGGTTCAAAGGTAAAATAATTTTTAAACCGGTACGGCAAATATAGTCTTGGATACGCATCGAATCGATGTCCTCTAGTCCCGTCCTCTCTATAAAAGTAGCTGTATTCAGAATCTATGTCGAAATAAAAATGTGTTTTTAATATCGGCTGCCTCAACGTATTGAACTCGATAAACGGCAATTTCTGCAGAGTATCATCGGTTTCTTTCAGGCGTCTGTTGATTACATCATCATACCAGCGTACCTCTGCGTTTAGGCTGTAGTTTGTTCCGATTTTGTTCAGATTAAACCGATTCACCCTCACCGAATCATCGTATGGGTCAAGAGCTCTGTCGAAATTTTTTATAAAATATTTATTCGTTTCATTAAATCCCGTATATCCATCTCTAAATTCGCTAAGATAATCTTGGTCGCTGACAACATCTATGTCCAACTTTGCGGAAAAACCAAAGGGTAGTGATTGATTGTGTTTCATTCTGAACCAATAGCGATCGGAATTGGGCCTTAGTTCATCATCATCCGCATAGCCCCATTTTTCACTTGAATCGGATTCACCATCATCGACATGGGGATCGTTCAGAAAATCGAACATTAGGGTGCCTTTTGAGCGATCGTCCAAAACATAACGATATTCTAAGCCGATTTTGTTTCCACGGCGTTGCATATAGTGCTCAAAAAAAGTTGCATCTGAACTTTCATCGATAACCCAGTAAAAAGGCTGTATGTATTCCGCACCTTTTCGGTCTGAATATGCCATTTGGGGTGAAAGCAGGCCGCTTTGACGTTTGAGTTTTACAGGGAAGAAAAGAAAAGGCGTATAAAGCACAGGTACATTTTTTACCCATAACGTTGCATGGTTTAAGTGCCCGTATCCCTCTAAAGTAACTTTTAAATTTCTTCCGGTAATTCGCCATGCCGGCGGATATCCATCACATGTCGTGATATCGGCTTTATCGATCGTATAAACGTGTTCGCCTAATTTTTGTATTCGGTTTCCTTTTATATTAAAATGACTCTCTTCGAGAAATATACTCCCATTATAAATGGTTCCGGTTTCTTGCTCCAAATTCATGGCAATTTTATTGCCTTTTAGGATGTCTTTACCTGCCGTTACGGTTACCAGGCCTTCCGCAAGCACATCCATCGTTATATGGTTGAAACGGACTGTGTCTGCTGTAAGCTTTTTATCGTCTTTAATTATGATCACATTTCCTATTGCAATGTATTGGCGAGCGTTATGATCATAGTTGATTTCATTCGCAGTGATGTGCCATGGTTTTTCAGGGTTAACATCTATAAATCGATTAAAAGTTTCTGTTGTGCCGGCAGTAGCTAACCCTATTAGAAAAAAAAAGATTAACCCAAGGTAAATGATCTTCTTGTGGTAATCATTTGCAAAAAATCGGGAAGAGAGGGTATGGGTTACGCTATACCCATTGATAGATTTCAGATGGTTTTGTGCATGCTTGTGTTGATGCATTATAATTTTATCTTTTTCGATCATTGAAGAAGCAAAAAAAAGATTAAGTGCTTATCGAACAAAAATTCGGAATAGTTTCTTATGTACAGCTAAGCATAAGAACGAACTCGATAAAAAAAGTCAAGATGTAGTTATGAAAAACGTTGATTCTTGAAAAATTGATTCCGTCGATTTCCTGCATCTAAAGGTAATCATTGATATTCGGATATGTGTTTTGTACCTGATATGATAAGTTATATCAGTTTGTGATAAAAGATTTACTTGGAAAACAAAGCCGGTCATGTTACTAAGAGCCATTTATATTTATAGGTGATGAATCCTTCTTTACAAAAAATAAATTCAACAAAAATTATCAATGAAAAAAGAAAATATCGTTGAACGGAAAACGGACTTGGTTGCCGACTGGCAGGCACTTATAAGAACTTTTATAATGCCGGATAATGATGCCGCAAAAACCAGATTAGTTAAGTACATGGAACAAATTCTTTTCGGGCTTCATGATTTTCTCAAAAAGCATGTCGGTATTACTGAAGAAACCAGCCTTAAAGAATTATCCCAAAGGTTTTCCAACAGTTTGATCAATGAAAACCCGGAGAAAAGGCTTGCGGATGTTATTACGGACTTAATCGAAGATATTGCCCCCCATGCGGTTAATGTAGCCTCCCCTTATTTTGTGGGCCATATGACCTCTGCTATTCCTTTTTTTATGGTCCACCTTAAAACCATCGTCGCAGCCCTGAATCAGAATGTTGTAAAACTTGAAACTTCAAAGGTCTTGTCTGTGCTGGAAAGACAAGTGCTTGCCAAGATTCACAGGCTGATCTATAGGGAAAGTGATGAATTTTATGACAAACACATCCAAAATCATAAAACTACACTGGGTTGTTTTGTCGAAGATGGGACTCTGGCGAATATATCGGCGCTTTGGGTTGCTAGGAATTCCATGCTGGGACCTAAGGCCGGCTTTGAAGGGATCGAGAAAGAGGGCTTGATCAATGCCTATAAAGTATATGGTATCGAAAGAGCGGTCGTGCTGGTTTCGCGGCTGGGCCATTTTTCCCTCAGAAAATCCGGTGGCCTTCTCGGAATTGGAAACCAAAACATCATTGGGATCGATGTCGATGAAAATAATCGTATTGACCTGAAAGCCTTGAAGAAAACAATTCGAGAGATAAAGCATAGCTCTCGGAAAACAATGATTTTTGCAATTATCGGAATTGCCGGGACCACTGAAACAGGAGCAATTGATCCACTTAGACGATTGGCGGAGATATCTGCTGAAAATAAAATTCACTTTCATGTGGATGCCGTTTGGGGGGGACCTACCTTGCTATCGGAAAAATATCGGCATCTGCTTGATGGTATTTCATTGGCGGATTCCGTAACAATTGACGGGCATAAACAATTTTATATGCCGATGAGTTGCGGTATGGTATATTTTAAAGATCCGACGATCATGGATGCGGTTATTTATCATGCAAATTATGTCAACCGACCGGGATCTGTTGACTTGGGTATAAAGTCACTTGCGGGTTCAAGAGAAGCAAATTCTTTAATACTTGATAGCTCGATTAAAATCATGGGAAGTAAAGGGTATGCATTGCTTTTAGAGCATGGAATTGAGACGGCTCGAAACTTCGCCGAAGAAATTAAAAACAGGCCCAATTTTCAATTGATAACCGCACCTGAACTTAATATTCTGACTTACAGAATATGTCCTTTGCACCTTCAACAAGAGCTATCCAAGGCCAAAAGCGAGCAGCGCAATGTTATTAATGCCCGTTTAAATACGATAAATAGACAGATACAGATATTACAAAGAGAGGCCGGAAAGAGCTTTGTGTCTAGAACGACGTTAAAGATTCGGAATAAATCAGAAGAAAATGAAGAAAATATTGTGGTCCTCCGTTGCGTTATCATGAATCCGATGACGAATATGGAGATTTTAAACGAAATCCTTGATGAACAAGAAGAAATATATCAGAAACATTTTGGTGGATTGAAATAGGTAAAAAACAGGTTAAAAAGCATTTTTATTTTTTATTTTATTTTTTTTAAAAACCTGTTGACAAAGTTCCAAAGTAAATATATAACCCAAAAATTCTTTGAGCGAACGGTTTTTAAATTTCGCTTAAACAAAAAAAGATTTGATCTTTGAAAACTAAATAGTGGTAGAGATGAGACGGGTCCTTGAGAGAAGACACTTTTAGAGTGTAAGAGATATATAATTGG
>JAFGES010000016.1 GCA_016931455.1 Desulfobacterales bacterium
AAATATTTTAGAAATTATGATAAAAAATAATCAATATTGGCAAATAAATTGCATGAATAATATTCAAGCAAACTTAATGATTTTTTCATCTTCTTTCCTCCTTAACGGCTAATCGGGATGGGCTCGGTTAGCCGTTTATCTTTCCAGCCTTTCACATTAGCATTCATCAAACCTGAATAGATAATAACTATATAAAATAAAAAAATAAACTGAATATAAGTTGAATTTTTAATCCTTTTATCATATTTTTCATAAGGGGAGAGTCGGGCACCGTTAGAGGTGGTTCCTCAATGGTTGCCCGTTTTGCGCCTACAATATAAGGAGCCTTGAAGATGTATCAGTTTGATTATCTCATGGAAAGCAAAGAAGAAACACTTCGTTTGGAATTAAAAACCGATATTGAAACGATCGAAATGCAAGCCTTATGGGCCGGTATAAAGCCGAATATGCGGGTAGCTGATATCGGGTGCGGCATTGGAAAAACAACTTTTTACCTGCAAAAGCTGATTCAACCAAACGGTTGTATTGTTGGAGTTGATGGTTCCAAGGAAAGAATACTTTTCGCCGGAAAACATTATAATGGCAAAGGTATCGAATTTAGATGCAAAGATATCCGTGAGCCTCTTGATGAGCTGGGAATGTTTGATTTTATATGGGTCCGCTTTGTTCTAGAATATTATCGTTCACATAGTTATGATATCGTCAGAAATATTTCCCGCATTTTAAAACCGAGTGGAATTCTCTGCTTAATAGACCTGGATTATAATTGTCTGACTCATTTCGGTCTTTCCCATAAACTTGAAAAAACCATTTCTGCAATTATGCGCACCCTAGAAAAAAATGCCGACTTTGATCCATATGTCGGGAGAAAACTCTATTCCTTCTTTTACGACTTAGGATATCAGGAAATTAATGTCAATATCACCCCCCATCACTTGATCTTTGGAAAATTGAAAGAAAAGGATGCTTTTAACTGGAAAAAAAAATTGGAAGTTGCCGTAATAAACTCAGGATATGGCTTTGAAGAATATGAAGGAGGATGCAAAGAATTTATCGAAGAATTTAAAAAATTTTTTGTTGATCCAAGACGATTTACTTACACGCCGGTAATATCTTGCTGCGGTCGAAAGCCAGCATAACTTAAAGAAGTACTTGTTTATAAATTTTACAATATTTGAAATGAAAAGTTTGTAAGTTTTTGTAAGTTCATAAGGCCTTATTTTGCTCTTTCAGCATTATTTCGTAATTCTATTGAATTGCTTCCGGTTATAAAAGTGGGTAATAGGGGTATATATAGAACTATCTTCAATAAGATCTATGCTTGAAAAATTTAAATTTGCAGTCTGCGGCCGAATTTCAGTTGAATTATTGTAGTAACGATTGAATGCCTCAACAACCTGTTCGTCGAAGTGGATATTCGACTCTTCCAACAACAAATCAAATGCTTCGTCGATCGGCATTGGATCACGGTAATGACGCTGAGAAGTAATTGCTTCAAAAAAGTCTGCGACAGCAATAATCTTCGCACCGAATGGTATCTCTTCCGCTTTGAGCCCTTTTGGGTAACCGCTTCCATCCAGTTTCTCGTGATGAGATCCGGCAATGAAGGGAACCTGTTCAAAAATTCCTTCAAAATTTATTTGACTTAAAATTTCCATGGTCTTATCGGAATGAGTTTTAATTATCTCGTATTCTTTTGTCGTCAATCTTCCTTTTTTCTTTAAAATCGAATCCGGAATCCCAATTTTGCCATAATCATGAAGCAATGATGCGACTCGGATCATTTCACTGTCTTCTTCACTCAACCCCAGTTCTTTACATATGCCCAAGGCGTATTCGGTAACCTTTTCAGAATGACCTGCAGTCAATGGATCGCGTGCATCGATACTGGACGCCATGACTTTGATAATGGATTTAAATTGTTTCACTTTAGAATTAAGAAGTTCGGCATTCCGAATACTGATCCCAATGACGGGTGCAATCCCCATCAATAAGCTCATATCTGACTGGACCAATGGTCGCTTTGACTTCAAATTATCTACAGCAAGAACGCCTAGCGACTCTCCATCGCAAATAATAGGGCAACAAATGAAAGATTGCGATCCCATTTTTTTGGCAAACTCCAGACTGCGCCAGGACAGTTTATCACCTATATCATTGATGTCGTTTATAACAAATTGTTTTTGTTGAAGAAATGATAATACAAAAATCCCCTTTGAATCAGTTTTATCCAAATGGAAATCGATTTCTTTAAAAAATTCAAGCTGTTCCTTATTATATCCAAATCCCGCTCGGCATGTCAGTCGGTTTTTTTCCGCATTAGCCAAAAGGATCAAACAACGATCATAATCAAGCCGCTGTTCCAAAATTTGTATCACATTCCTCAGTACGTCAGCTATATTGGTCTGTTGGCTAATTGCGTTTCCAATCTCATTGGTCATCAGTGTATTATTATAATTGATTTGTATCTGATCAACCAACTCATTAGTCGAATCCTTGAGATTTTCTAAGATTGCATTTAAATGTTCTTTTTTTAGATTTTCACTTATCAAGGTCAAGAGGAGTATAATTGTCGATGAAACGGGTAAAATCGTCGTAAGTGTAAGCAATGGATTATAAAAAATAAAAAAGAGGCAGGAAAAAACGCAAAATAATGCAATATAATTTCTTAGTTGTTTCCAGCGATCAGAAGCTGTTTTTTTCCATGAAATTATATAACGGCAAATCTCACTGCCTTTAAACATACACTCGGTATGCTGAATTTCCGGCATATTATAGTTAAACACCGTTAAAATTGATTCAAAAAATCCGATTCTATTTTCGCACTGAAAAGGTTCTTCAAAAACCCCTTCTCGAGGTGTAACGGTTATTTCAACTTTGTTGGCCGATATTTTTTTCGACCTATATTTAGATGAAACTGTAAAATTAGAAGTTATTTTATTAATTATCCAAAAGATATTAGCCGGCTCCAGACAACTAAGTGTCCATTTTCGCATAGCTCCCAGTGCATTGGGAGAGGCTGCATATCGCCCGGCTTCTCGCGCAATATTTTCATTGCCGGTCAGTTCAACTAATTTTTTGTAAAACCGATTGATCTGTTCCTGAGTAAACCAATGCCCCTGGTCGGCGACCTCATAACATGCCATTTTTGCGTAATTTAACACTTCATTGATATTAACGAAAGGATACTTTTCTTTGACAAGCTTGATATAAGTATCGATTATCCTGCTGTTATAAATTGATTCTTTATTTATGAAGTTTTTATTGGTTGAATGCATTGAATCTCCAAAATAATCAATAGCCAATACCTTTAAAGGATACGAAGTTTGGTATCACAAAATTTAAAATAAAGATCAGAATACTGGAGATTTAAAATCCATAAATTATATAATTTTTCATATTGAATTGATTGACGTTCCGCAAAGTCTACGGGATAAAGAAGCATAGGCATATCGATTTGCTCGAATTTATCATTAATTAAAGAAAATATGATATTGATAATATCCTTATTGAGTTCATCCGGATCAATAACAATAACCTGAATGCAATTGGTCAATTCAGACATATTGAGCCCTATATCGCTAAGATTCACAATAATTACAGCTTTGAGCCGGCCGTCTTTTTTTAGTGCAAAAAGATGTCTTTCTTTTTTTAATCCGATTCGATGATATTCTTTTGATGGTTCATCAACATTGATCAGGTTAGGTTCCAAATCCAGGGCATGAATCATAAGGCCGCCGGATACCAGTTTGTAATAACTTTCTATCTCCAAAAGATCTTCAGTCCGAATATCGGTCAATTGCCATGATTCCGGTAATTCGCATATAGTTGTAAAAAATTTCGGTTTGTGCAGATATGCAAAGGTATCAATCGAACAGCCTTTTGAGTCATTTATATTTTTGGCGGCCCCCCCGAAGACACGCGCCGGGAATCTATTCTCAGGCCTAAAATAACAGAAGACAAAATTCATATGCAAAGAATAAAGGATATGGGAATCATTGATAAACTGTCCGATTTGATCTAAAACAGCCAACCCCGCTTTAGTTGAAACGGATTTATTCGCAGCAAAGTGATGGATCAGCCAGCTATTTTCATAAAACCGCAACATGGCCATATGGCCTGAAATACAACCCTTTTCCTGATAGATAAAATGTCTGGCGATGTTCGGATTCAGAGTATAAAGCTTTTCATAGGTTGTTTTTATTTTCTCTTTATTTGTTTGGATAAAGGCGTATTTTTCCGGATAGATAAACCCGGTTTCAAAAAAGAAATTCCAAAGGGCATCCAGATTCACTTTGTTGCAAAGATATGAATTCGGATTTTTGGCCTGATGCAAAAGGGCTAAGAGCCCCATATGATCTCGGCTGTCCATATCAAGTATAGCAAAACCGCACTTTACACGATTATCTTCTTCGCTGTACATTCTTTGATAAACCACCTGTGCTTTACATTTGATTCGGTAACTATTTGCAAAGCTAATCTCCAGTTCAGGTGTCAGCATACCCGGTAAAAGTACGGAGCTGTCTTTTTTTTCATCAACTGCAAAACCGGTTGCGGATAGATCAATCACCTTTAAATCGATAATTTTTCCGGTAAAAGGATGTCGGAAAATAATATTTGGGGAAGGTATTAACTCTTGTCGTTCACTGCGATATTTTTTTCGTTTTAATCTTCGGATCTCATTTCTTAAAGGCTCTAGTACCATCGTTCGCATCTTCTGTTCAGAGCCTTGTCTGAGTATTCTACATTCGCCGGAATAAAGGATTTCAATATCATTAGACAAAATGATATATACCGGTATCTCGGGATTTATCCATTGAAATGTCCAAGGTTTAACCCCGGCAATTTCAATCCGAAAAGAAAGCGTGGAAAATTCCAGAAGAGAACCATGAAAAAGCGCACAGTTTTGAATCAGTTGAACTTTTATACCCTTACAAAAATGCCTTGTCATTTGCCGCGAAATAATTTCGCAACATGTTTCCGGTAGAAGAACACTAATTCCTTCCATATTCATACTTATCAATTCAGCATTTATGATTAACCGTTTTTGGCCGTAGTCGATGAACAAATTTTGGAATTGATAGGATTCTAGTTGCTGATGATGGTGTGTTTTTTTTGCCCAGAGGCAATCAAGTTGCTCCCCTAAGCAGGGCTTTGGTTTTGCAGGAAGTGAAATTTCGCGATTATCTTTACAGTATTTTAACTTTATAGCAAGAGTCCCATCTTGGAAATTAATATAATTGAGAATATTGATTAAGTTCTTTTTCCGAACGATTTTTTCATTTTTAAGCTCTTCATTCTCTGTAGCCGTATCAATAAAATTAAAAATTTCTTGAACGTCCCCCATTGGTTTACCTCGATAATATTTGCTCAGGATTGTAGGTGGAGACCCGCCTGGCTATGAGATTTAAAAAATTTAGTTATACTTTATTTATTTTCCCTTCCATTCTAAAATAAATAAAAGAAATCTAACATATGTATATATCTTATACAAGCGATTAAATCGTTGCAGTCGAACAACATAGGAAAATTCCGGAAAGAAAAATTTATTTTAAAAAGTTGCCGATTTCCGACTTGATATATAGTATGCAGTATAGTAAAAAATATACACGACATAAAATTAAGGTTATCCATAAAATATCTCTTAAATAAGATCGGCAAAAAAACAATTGTTCTTTAAATTAGATACGGTTTTAACTTCAGAATTAAATGATTTTTAGGTAAAAATTTGTAATATTTTATTTTTATAAGAAAGGGATTATGGGAGAAGATAGATTTTATTATGATCAAGGATATTCACTGGACTTTCTAGAAATGGCATTTCGTACCGATCGACGAAAGCTTATCAAAAACCCGGATGGATATGGTAAAGGCACAAGCGATTGTGGTGACGCAGTCGGAATATTTCTGAAACTGAAAGGTGATCGGATTGAATCGGTTACATATGAGGTCGATGGATGTATGAACACAAATGCTTGCGCTAATGCGATGGCTGAACTCTCAGAGGGAAAAACGATAGATGAAGCTCGTGAAATCACTTCAGGTCATATAATCGGCTACTTAAAAACTTTACCGCCTGAAAATGCACATTGCGCCGAGCTGGCAATCGAAGCCTTTCATTTAGCCCTGTCAAATATCGAGAGAAATAAAAAAACCAATCAGTAAAAAAGGCATGAATCTTGAAAACGCTGCTCGCCGCAGAATACATATAATCCAGACCCTTTGGCAAGGCATGCCAAGGTCATTTTATATTGTGAGCCGACTTTAACAGCAAGTGCGGTCGGCCGGGATATTGCAAGGATAACGGGAATTCGAGCCCTTGCTGCTTTTTCCACCAGTTCATAGCTAATGCGGGAAGAAAGGACTATAATGGAAGCCTTTTCCAATTTACGATCGAGGAAGACTTTCCCAATTGCTTTGTCCATTGCATTGTGTCGCCCCACATCTTCTGCAATTGATAAAAGCTGAAAGGTTGAAGTATAGATGGCTGCAGCATGAGATGCACGAGTTTTGTTTCGTAACGGCTGATGCTTGGATAGATTCTCAAGACTGCAGACTGCTTTTTTTAAATCAATTGCCAAGGCGGTATCTAAAGGCGGGATGATCTGACGAAAAGTATCCATCGGTCCTCTGCTGCTGTATGCGAAATTTTTTCTTCCGGTAAAACCGTATCTATCAATAAGCTGAGGTATTTTATTTTGTTTTGATTGTTTGAGAGTTATATTTACAACATTTTTATCTTTCTCATCACAATAATCTAGTGAAGAAAAATCATCAACAGTATCGACAATTCCTTCAACGAGACAAAATCCTGCGGCATGCTCCACCTCTTCACCGGGGGTACGCATTCCAATGCAATAGGGCATGCCTTGAATATAGATCGAAAGTGGTTCTTCACCAATAAGGGCATGGTATGCGGATATGTTTGCCTCCTTGCATAGAAATTTAACCTTATAATCGTAAACGGTATCCAAAAATGCCTCCTAAATTATTGTTTCCGGATCATGAGGAATTAAACTATAAAATATTAGATACTACATTTATCATCACGAGGATTATTTTTCAAATTGTTAATTCAACAAGCTCAGTTTGTTTGTTGAAACTACCTTGCTTGCAAATGAGAAAATTTATTCGCAAAATAAAAAATCAAATTATATTTTTCTTGACAAATATGCTCAATAGATTAATATTTATCATTTTTTATGAGTCAATGATAAACTCATTTTGATTGAAGGGGGACTCAATGCTATGTACGCTGTAATTTCATCAGGCGGAAAACAATATAAGGTTCAAAAAGGCGATATCCTCAGGGTTGAAAAAATTGCAGGTGAAATCAATGATCCTGTTTCTTTTGACAAAGTCCTGATGTTTTCAGAAAACGAACAGGTAAATTTAGGCCGGCCCTACCTCGATAATGTAGCGGTTCAAGGCCATATCGTGGAACAAGGCAAAGAAAAAAAAATTCTTGTTTTCAAGTATAAACGCCGGAAAAGATATCGTCGAAAGCAAGGACATCGTCAGCAATATACGGCAGTTAAAATAGACCGTATTGAGGCATAAAGGTTCAATATTATTTTTTACTAAGGAGTTGAAACAATGGCGCACAAAAAAGCAGGCGGCAGCTCAAAAAATGGTCGCGATAGTGCCGGCCAGCGGCGAGGTATAAAAAGATATGGGGGAAACAAGGTAAAAGCCGGCAATATTTTAGTTCGCCAACTGGGAACAAAAATACATCCTGGAAATAACGTTGGAATGGGCAAAGATTATACCTTGTTTGCTAAGGTTGATGGTGTTGTTGCCTATGAGCGCCTGGGCCGCTCGCGCAAAAAAGTAAGCGTTTATGCAGAGTGAAATTCATCGACGAATCGATTATTACCGTTCAGTCCGGTGATGGTGGTAGTGGCTGTATAAGTTTCAGACGCGAAAAGTTTATTCCGTATGGAGGACCTGACGGCGGTGACGGGGGTAAAGGCGGAAATGTTCTTTTAGTCGCAACATCACGAAAACGGACACTATATCATTTTCGCTTTAAGAAAAATTTTAAAGCCCAAAATGGGCAACAGGGTCAAAGTAAACAAAAGGCCGGAAAAAACGGCAATGATCTTACCATTGAAATTCCTACTGGAACATTGGTCATGGATATGGCCACCGGAAAGATTCTAAAAGATTTCACTAAACCGAATGAAACTTTTATTGTAGCAAAAGGCGGTAGAGGTGGGCGGGGTAATACACGCTTTAAAACATCAACAAACCGAACACCTCGATTCGCTCAACCCGGTGAGCCCGGCCAATCTTTAACGCTGAAGCTGGAACTTAAACTTTTAGCTGATGTGGGTATTATCGGTCTTCCTAATGTCGGCAAATCCACACTCATCAGCGCGATTTCTTCAGCCCATCCCAAAATCGGCAATTATCCATTTACAACTCTTTCCCCCAACCTCGGCGTTGTACAAACAGGTTACGGCGAACCTTTTGTGGTGGCGGATATACCGGGTTTGATTGAAGGAGCGCATAAAGGTGCCGGCCTCGGTATTAATTTTCTGAAGCATATAGAACGTACTCGTATCCTTATCCATCTGATAGATGCATCCGCCATTGATTTGGATTATCCGCTCCGTGACTATAAAATCATCAACCAAGAACTTTCCTTGTACAACAAAAAACTTATAAAAAAACCACAGATTGTCGTTCTAAATAAGATTGATTTGCCCGGAGCTGAAAAGGCGACAAACATATTCCAATCAGCTGCAAAAGGGATAAAAGTTGCTTTGATCTCCGCTTATACTGGAAAAGGGCTTGAAGATTTGAAATTAAAGATCATTGAAGCATTGGATAGATCAAATGAACAAAAATAGAAAAACTTGTTTCGATGATGCAAAGCGGTTGGTCGTCAAGGTTGGCAGTGGAGTCCTAACGCAAGACAATGGATTGAATATAAGAGTTATCCGTTCCATCAGCAGGCAGATTTGCTGTCTGATTGATAAAGGAATAGAAGTTATTTTGGTTTCATCGGGTGCCATGGCCTCAGGTATAAAAAAAATCGGTCTTGCCAAAAGGCCCGATGAAATTCCCAAAAGACAGGCTGTTGCTGCCGTAGGCCAAGCCGGACTTATTTTGGAATATGAAAAAGCTTTTGCGCAATGCAGGAAAAAAGTTGCACAGATGCTGCTGACCAGCGACGGCCTCAGCAATCGCAAAAGATACTTAAATGCACGCAACACCCTTTATACGCTGTTATCATGGCAGATCGTTCCAATTATAAATGAAAATGATACGGTTTCCGTAGAAGAAATCAAGTTTGGAGATAACGATAACTTAGCCGCCATGATCACCCTGCTTATGGATGCAGATATTTTAATCAATCTCACCGACATAGATGGGCTTTATACAAAAGATCCGCATAAATATGCTGATGCAAAATTAATTCCAATCGTAGCAACAATAAACTTGGAAATTGAAAAACTTGCCGGTGACATTCCTGGTGCTTTAGGTACCGGAGGGATGCTCAGCAAAATTAAAGCGGCAAAAAAAATTACTGCTGCCGGAATCCCCATGGTGATCGCAAACGGAGAAAAAGAGAGTATTCTGACAGGGCTTTTCGCCGGTGAAGACCATGGAACATTTTTTATTCCCAAAAAGGAAAGACTAACAAATCGAAAATGCTGGATAGCATTCCATTTAAAACCCAAAGGGATTATTAAAATTGATGAGGGTGCCGCAAAAGCAATACTATCCGGAGGCAAAAGCCTTCTTCCCAGCGGCGTGATTGATGTAATAGGTGATTTCCGCGTGGGTGCGCCCGTGGAATTCAAAAGCAGAGACAACCGAATATTGGGAATAGGCCTTGTTAACTATAGTGCTTCTGATATACTTAAAATTATGGGCTTTAATTCTGGTAAGATTAAGGATTGTCTAGGACATAAACCGTATGATGAGATCATTCATCGAGACAATCTGGCCATAACGGTCGATTTTAACGAATTCCGCGAAATTTTGTCTGCCGATAAAAATTGATTTGAATATATGTGTCTTTTAAGGGGGGAATAAGATGTCTGTTGAATCAACTATTACCCAAATGGCGAAATCTGCAAAAGCCGCTTCCTTGGAAATAGCCAAATGCCCTGCAAAGAAAAAAAATGAGGTTCTACAAAAGATAGCTGATCAAATCGAAAAAGATGCTGTTGCGATCAAAGAAACCAATAAGAAAGATTTGATACGCGCTGAAGAAATGAGGCTCTCAAATGCAATGATCGATCGACTTACCATTAAGGATTCAACCATCAAATCCATGGCGGAGGGCCTCCGGGAAGTTGCGCGTTTGAGTGATCCTATCGGCGCTACCAGCAAAACCTGGCTCAGGCCAAACGGCCTGGAAGTATCACGCATGCGTATACCTTTGGGGGTAATCGGCATTATTTATGAATCACGTCCAAATGTCACCATTGATGCTGCCGGTCTATGTCTGAAAGCAGGTAATGCAGTCATACTCCGCGGGGGATCGGAAGCTTTGTATTCGAATCAAGCCCTTGCCGATATTGTTAGTGATGTGCTTAAAAAAACCGGTCTACCTGAAAAAACGATTCAGATTGTGCCCATCAGAGACCGGGAAGCGGTTAAAGCGCTTTTAAGTCAAGAGGAATTCATTGATCTAATTATTCCTCGCGGCGGTGAGGAATTGATACGTTTTGTCGTGGAGTCTTCAAAGATACCTGTTCTCAAACATTACAAAGGAGTATGTCATGTTTATGTGGATACGGGCGCAGATCTTAAGATGGCTGAAGAAATCTGTTTTAATGCAAAAGTTCAACGTCCCGGCGTATGTAACGCTATGGAAACTATGCTGGTTCACCAGGATATTGCCGAGAAATTCCTCCCTGTTATGGGAAAGCGTTTTGCCGATGCGGGTGTAGAAATCAGGGGCTGCTCTGAAACTCGCCGACTAATCTCAGAAGCTGGTATTGCAGGAGAAGCCGATTGGTCAGCTGAATATCTTGACCTTGTTATTGCCGTAAAGGTCGTCAAAAATATGGATCAGGCCATCACACATATTTCACGCTACGGTTCCAACCATACGGAAGCAATTGTAACAACCGACTATCAAAGATCCCGGCGCTTTCTCCGTGAAGTTGACTCTTCCGTTGTTTTAGTGAATGCCTCAACCCGCTTTAATGATGGTGGAGAACTAGGTTTGGGAGCTGAGATAGGCATTAGTACTTCCAAACTTCATGCGTTTGGGCCAATGGGTATCGAAGAATTGACGACAACCAAGTTCATTGTATTTGGAGATGGGCAAATAAGAAGCTGAGGTAGTTTGTAATGCGCATCGGTCTGTTCGGCGGTACGTTCAATCCCATTCATCTGGGGCATCTTCGGGCTGTCCAAGAAGTCCAAGAAGCTTTTAATATGGATAAATGTTACCTTATTCCAGCGGCAATCCCCCCCCATAAAAAACAGATTGGGATTGCAAGCGCCGAAGACCGCTTCGAAATGGTCAAACTTGCGACATCCGATTCCCCCAATTTTATCGTTTCCGATGTTGAGCTCAAGCGTTCCGGACCTTCTTATACGATCGATACGGTTATTTATTACCAGTCTATTTTACCCAAAGCAACGCAGCTCTATCTCATCGTTGGGATCGATTCGTTTCTTCAAATCGAAATCTGGAAATTTTATCCGGATCTTTTTAGTCATATCGCTTTTATTGTGATGGCGCGACCAGGCCCAAGAGGCAAACAGATCTTTTCAAACCGGCAAGTGCTTGAAAATTTTATGAAATCTAGGATATCTGCCGACTATCGGTTTTCTATTGCGCAGAACTGTTTTATGCATCCTGAAAAACAGGCGGTTTATATTTGTGATGTTAGTCTATTGGACATTTCATCAACAAAGATTCGAAGACTAATAAAAGACGGCCGATCCATTAAATTTTTAGTACCCGAAAAAGTGGAAGAATTTATTAAAACCAAAGGACTTTATTTATGACCGGTCATCTTGATCCATCACTTGACCTTTATGTACAAGCAGCTCTAGGGAGAAAGGCCTCAGGACTCATTGTACTTGATGTACACGAACTTAGCTCCATTGCGGATGTCTTTATCATATGCAGTGGCAAATCCAATCGCCAGGTTACTGCAATTGCAGAATTTATTGTAAGCGAACTAAAAAAGAAAGGTATACGTCCGCTAAGCCTTGAGGGTGTCAAAGAAGGTCATTGGGCCTTATTGGATTATGGGCATATCATTATTCATGTGTTTTATGAACCGGTTCGCAATTTTTATGACCTCGACGGTCTTTGGATTGATGCAAAACGAATAAAAACCGAAAGTCTTCGGAAGCTGGAAGAAAAAGAATCGGAAATGGAGCCGGATTTCGATGAACATGATTAAACCCTGCGTACTAATTATATTAGATGGATGGGGAGAAAATCCCAAGCGAGAAGGAAATGCGGTAAAGCTAGCTAAAACGCCTCAACTGGATAAACTCAAGGAAGAATATCCGCATACCCAGCTTTTATGTTCCGGTGAAGCGGTGGGGCTTCCTAAGGGGATTATGGGTAATTCCGAAGTCGGACATCTAAATATTGGTGCCGGTAGAATCGTTTTTCAAGATCTTTTAAAAATCAATCGAGCGATTAAGGATGGATCATTTTTTGATAATGAAGTCTTTAATTCGGCAATGGCTGCAGTGAAGGAAAATCAGTCGACACTACACCTGATGGGACTTGTTTCAGACGGAGGTGTTCATAGCAGCCTGAATCATCTTTATTCTTTGCTGGATTTGGCAAAAAAATCAGGCCTCAAGCATGTTTATGTACACGCCATTCTCGATGGACGAGATAGCCCCCCTGACAGCGGCATAAAATACATTAAACTCTTATCTGAATATATGCGGGCACATAAATCCGGAAGTATTGCGACGATTTGCGGCCGATTTTATGCAATGGATCGTGATAAACGGTGGAATCGCATCGAAAAAGCTTTTCAGCTTTATGTCCAGGGCAAGGGAACGTTAGAAAAAAATCCTATAGACGCCGTTAAAAATTCATACTTTCGGGGAGAAACAGATGAATTCATTCAGCCTATTATTCTTACCGGCCCAACAGGAAAGCCCCTAAGAACTGTTCAGAATGATGACGTCATCATTTTTTTCAATTTTCGTGCAGACCGTGCTCGCGAGATTACCCGTGCTTTTACCGACCCGACCTTTGAAGCTTTCGATCGTATGACTTATCCAAAACTTGCCCAGTTTGTTTGCATGACGAGTTACGATGAAACCTTTACACTGCCTATCGCTTTCCCTCCAACCCATTTAAATGCGATTCTTGGGCAAGTAATTAGTCAACGTGGGTTACGACAACTTCGAATCGCCGAAACAGAAAAATACGCACATGTGACTTACTTTTTCAATGGTGGTGAAGAAAAGCCTTTCCCCCTTGAAGACCGCTGTCTCATTCCATCGCCCCGTGATATCCCAACCTATGATTTAAAGCCGGAAATGAGCGCATACCAGCTAACACAGGAGGTTATAACTCGACTGAAATCTAATCAATATGATCTGATTGTTCTCAACTTTGCCAATATGGATATGGTCGGCCATACCGGTGTACTCCATGCGGCAATCAAAGCATGCGAGACCGTTGACCATTGTGTGGGTGAAATTGTCTCGGTTGTCAAAGCACTCAATGGAGTTGTTCTCATTACAGCCGATCATGGGAATGCCGAACAAATGGTTGAAGAAGATGGGCATATTCATACCGCCCATACACTCAATCCGGTACCATTTATACTTGTCGATGACTCACGTAAGGAGGCTGAAATAAGATCGGGTATTTTGGCCGATATTGCGCCGACTGTTCTGCGAATCCTGGGAATCGATAAGCCTCAACAGATGACGGGAGACTCTTTGGTTGCAAGCTAAAGTTTTGGGACTATTTGGGTTTCTCAAAATTTGTGCTCCGTAGAACCGTTTGGACTACTTGAGTATATACTTTCAATATATTTTCCTTTTACTAAAAGTGGAACCGATAACATTAAAACTATTTTCGACAATAAACAATGCATGTGAATCAACTTTAAAAACCGCTTCCTCTACCCGCTTGAGTTGAATATTATTGGTAATCGCCATTAAAATATATTTATTTTTTCCAGTATAAGCACCTCTAGCTTTAATAAAAGTTGCTCCTTGATTTAGATCCTGAATAAGAATATTTGCAATTTCTTCATTTTTATCACTAATGACATAGATAATTTTTCTTTGATTAAATAAAGCCAGAACATATTCAAGAGAAGTGGATGATATAAAAACAAGAATGATAGATGCGATAAATATATCTATACCAAAATAAGAAACAACGAAAATAAATAAAATAAAATTAAATAGGAGATAAAATTTTCCAATACCAATATTGAATTTTTGATTGAGGATAACCCCTATTATATCCAAGCCACCTCCGGATCCTAAAGAACGGAGCACTATTCCAGTTCCCGTACCACAAATTATACCTCCGGCAATTGCTGCATAAAGCTGCTGACTGATATTAAAATTAAAATTAATTAACTCAGACGAAACCGTTACTAAAACCACTGAATAGATGCTGTAAAAAAAAAATCGTTTACTGACAAAAAACCAACCGATAATGAATAAGGGCAAGTTAAGAAGTAGAAACCACATACCCGGTGTTAATGCATTGGTTTTATAATAAATTAAAAGTCCGGTCCCGTATATTCCTCCGGTAATAAAGTTATGATGAACAACAATAGATTTTACTCCTAGAGAAAATAAAACGGAGCCGATGGTAATGAGTATAATATTCCATACCGGTGAGTATGTGAAATCTCTAAGTTTCATTTTTAATTAGCATTTAACACATTATATTTTTAAAAAATTGATCCAAATACCGTTTTTGCTAACCTTCTTCACTGCAGATCTTACCTCTTGAGGTCTTCAGCTGTCCGCGTTTACTCTTGCCATCAAGGCGTTTTTCATCAGAATTGCGGGGCGGTTGGGTGGGTTTACGTTTTTGAGGTAACACGGCCACACTTTTAATAAGTTCTTGTAGCCGTTGCAATGCCTCCTCCTTGTTTTTCTCCCGGCTTCGGTACTGCTGAGCCTTGATAACAATTATCCCTTCCTTGGTAATACGCTGATCGCTTAGCTTTAGAAGCCGTTCTTTATAAAAATAGGGTAACGATGAAGCATTGATATTGAAGCGCAAATGTACGGCCGTGGAGACTTTATTTACATTCTGACCTCCCGCTCCTTGAGAACGAATAGCAATCATTTCGATCTCCTTGATGGGTATCGTTACATTGTTGGAAATTTTTAGCATTTTTATATTCTTGAATTTTTGAAAAACCGATTCAAACGATGCAAAGTGTTCCAGTTCAAAATAGGGTTTCAGTTGTTTGTTCCGATTTGAGCAGTATCAATACCTTAATTAAAAATTCATTGTCATTACATGAATCTTACCGGTATCCTTTTCCATTATTTGAATGCGCAGTCGAAGCGCGGATTCAGCTTCACCAGGAAAAAAGAGAAAGCCATGGGCAAGACTCTTGGGTTCAATCGCCATGTTTTGTAAAGATTTTTCCCTTAAATCCTTGACGATTGTACGGCGTGCATCATCAGAAGTGTAACCTTCCGCCCCCCCTATGGTAGCTCCTGCAGCTGCACCGATGGCTGCTCCTTTGCCTGCAGCTGCAGCTACATTTTCACCGGCTACGATACCGATGGCAGCCCCGATAATCGATCCGGCAGCAGCACCCCAAAATCCTTTATAGGCACCTTCTGTAACAATTTGCTTTGACTGTGCATACTTGGTAGCTCGCTCATAAGCGATATCTCTACTTAGAATCGGCCATAGATTCCCCTTTTTATCTTCAAGAAACGTTTGCTGCCCGTTGATCTCCAAAGCATGTCGGCCCTGGTTATCAAATACGACCTGCACCGGCAACATACCGGCTCCTCTAATATCAAAGCCAAACGCCTCTTTTGCTTCAGAGGGATTATCAAAGGCTTTGGACCCCATCTGAGCCCCGTCTATAGTGACAACGTTATTAAATGCCGCTGGAGTTTTAAATGGTAATGGTTTGACTTTGTAACTTGTAGAACATCCGATAAAAATACCTACTACCATTATTACCAAAATAAGAAATAGTTGTTTTTTCATCATTAAACCTCCTGAAAGGTTAAATTAAAACAATTATATCAAAAGCCATTCCAGAGTAAATATCAAGCAATTGAATTGGGTTTTGCTTCAGTATTTTTTTCATAATATCAAAGCCCAATTCTATAAATCATTATAATGTCATCATCTAAAAGACCGCAATAATTTTTTAAAAAGTGCTCGATAGCAGATGTTGAATTCCTCAATATTTCTGTTTTGTCTCAAAAACTTTTGATGAAACAAATCTTTACAAGAGTTAAAGAAATCGGTATATAATATAATTTATTAAAGAAACCGAATCGGCATTTTTTAGGTAAGATAGAGAAGCATTCAGTGAAGCTTATCATCTGAAAATCAATAAAAAGGAATAAATATTGGATACTTTCTCTGATAAAAATCTGGAGCGAATTCAGTCGGCGGCATGTGATCTGCGAATCAAACACCGTGCAATGGAATGGGAGATTTCCGCAGAAAAATTAATTGGATTGGAAGGACTTTCATACAAAGAATGCGATCTCAGTCATAAGGATTTTTTAACAAAAATAAATCCTTGCGCGAAAAAAATAAAAGCCGCCCTTTTAACGGAAGAAAAAACAATTTTTACTGACAGGACTCTGTATTCCGCCCAAAAGCGATTTGGACAGGCCCACGAATTAGGCCATCATGTGATGCCGGCACATAATGAAATCTTCTATGCCTGTTCTGAAACCGACCTTAATCCGATAACACGTGTAAAGCATGAGTTTGAGGCAAATAGATTCGCGACGGAATTATTGTTTCCCCAACCGTTGATGCAGGCAATTTATGAGAATGATGACCTTTCTATGGAAACAATACTCCGACTTGCAGATCTTTCAAATACAACCATACTTTCTTCGGCTATGAGATACATTAACGGCAGTGACAAAAAATGCTGTCTTTTAATTATGAGTATTGACAAAGATGCTGAGGGTAATCCGGGTCTAAGACTTAAAGGTCAAATCGCGTCACATCCTTGGGAAAAAAATTACAGCCGGGAAATGATCAGTAATTTTCAATTCTTTCCCTATAATCACAATCTATCCAAGGGCACAACGTCGCAGGAAATCGGTTCTGTTTTTTCTACGTCGGTTAAACTTGCGGACGCGAATCGTAGCTTTCAAGCTCAAACGGTTTTCAATGGTTTCAATGTCTTTGCATTATTATTGTAAAGTTTTCGAACTGAAACGGTAACTCTTTTGATTTTTGAATACTTTTAATCCGTTTGATTCTCCACATGGTTTTTTTTTCGTTTCAGGAAGGCTTCAAAATCTAAGGGAATGATCTCCGGCTCAGATTTATTACCGGAGGCTGAAAGTGCTTTAGGTTCTGATAAATTGTTTCTATCCATTTCCATAGCTTTTCGAATCCCTTTAATCTCCTCAGTTAGCAATGAAAAATTTTGGATAAGAATATTTGATAAGTTACGGATTTCTTGACATAATTTTCTATCTTCATTCATTTTAGGATAATTAGCCGATTCTTGCGAAGCTACTGAATCGATTGTATTGTTTAGTAGCACATTTTTATCAGCGAAATTAATGGGTTGTGATTTTTTTAGAGCTGCCTCTTTATTATTTCTACCACCGGATAACCGCAATGGGCTTTTTAAAATCTTCAAACACCGGGTCCAGAAAGTTTCGAGACTATAATTGTCTATGTTTCCCGCCTTATTATTAATAATTTGATTGGCAATATTTTTAATACATTTTGAAGCATTTGAATTGGGATAGAGAGAAACGAAAGGTTTTTGCGCTTTGACAGCCTCTAATACATGAGAATCATGAGCAATTATCCCTATCGGCAGAATGTTGATTTGAAGAAATTTTTGAACCGTCTCTTTGAGTTTTGAGTAAGCAATCTTTGCAATCTGAGAGCTTTTACTCTGGTTTATTATAATTCCGGCTGAATCCTTGAAGCCATTTATTGAAAGTATTTTCAGCAGAGCATAAGCATCGGTTAACGAAGTGGGTTCAGGCGTAACGACAAGTATTATTTCTGAGGAAGCCATACAAAAAGAAACAACATTTTTTGAAACTCCGGCCGAGGTATCAAAAATCAAAAAATCGTAAAAATCCAGCTTAGAAAGTGATTGGACCATCGGATCAATTTGCTCGTAATCAAGATTGGCCATCATTTCAACACCGGAACTTCCCGGAATGATGTCGATTCCATAGTAGCTCCGGATGAGTATCTCCTTTATGCTTTTTTGTCTTAAAATAACATCCTTAAGGTTATATTCAGGATAGATTCCCAGAAGAATATTGATATTTGCGAGTCCTAAATCAGCATCAAAAAGACAGGTGCGATACCCCCGGCTGGCAAGATAAAGGGATAAATTGACACTGATATTTGTTTTTCCAACTCCGCCTTTTCCACTGGCAATGGTGATCACTCTTGCCATATAAACTCCTTATCCATGCATCTATAATCAAGAATAAACTTGAAATCAGTTATTGGGAGATGCTAGTATTTCTACTTTATTCGTATTTACTCCAATATAAAAGGTTACACGGCTGCAATGAAATTGAGAACAAATCTTTTTGTAGTTGTCCTTGATAAATTCCTTGAACAGAGAAATGTCTGACGGGTATGCTGCAGCATTTATCCTTTGTTGAAACATTTCATATCTTTCAAACAGCCTGCCCACTAAAACGTTTTCGGTTTCAGGATTCGATATGACCAACTTTTCATCTTCCCCCTCAATTATCGTCTGATCGAATTCTTGGAATTTCGGATTTTTTTGCATCGAAGCAATGCCGGGGCTTAACTGCTTTCCGTATAGATCCTCAAAAAGCTGCATAAACTTTTTATTTGTTATAAAGACGCAAGTCATTTGAATATTGGGATTACTGAGCTTTAATTCATCAATACGATTTATATTTTTAGGATTAGAAACTGCGAGAGTCAGCTTATTTATTTCAAGGGATAAGGGCAGAATCTGATTTTTTTCGGCATACTTCTGCCCTACGATGCTACAAAGCGAGTTTTTCTGCTTTTGATCAAAAACAAAATTCTCTAGTTTTTTAAATGCAACATTGCATTGCATCGCCAAAGCCGAATAAAGCTGGTCAACTGTGATTAGTTTTTTTCGAATCAGTATGTCACCTAAGGGTTCATCACTCTCGCCTTGTTCATGAAGAGCTGCTCGGAGTTTTTCATTATCAATAATGCCTTGTTTTAGTAGAATTTCCCCCAATCTTAGTTTTTGGCTATACATCTTAAGTAAAACGCGATTCAGATCAGAATGGGTAATCAGGTTTAAATCACATAGAATTTGACCAATTGTTATTTGAGAGCTCTTCATTTTCAGAGCGTCTTCCAGATCTCTTTTACCGATCATATTGAGTTTTAGGGCGAGTTCACCTAATTTCAGGCTGTTAAGTTGCTTATCCAATAATCTTTTAAGATCCTTATTCGTAATATATCCTTGTTTGACCAATAGAGTGCCCAAATGCTCATTTGGGCCTTTTCTTTTGAGTAATTCGGTTAGCTGCTGTTCATCCACTAAGCTCTCTTCGATCATCATTGTCCCGAGATTTTTCCGAATATCAGGATGTACCAGCAACATTCTAAGTTGATCTCTGGAAATCAAACCCTTTTTAACCAGAATTTCACCGAGAGGAATCTTGGCCGCCTCTGCTTTTCGTCTCTGAATTTCAAGGGCTTTTTCTATATCCTCTTCTTTGACTAAACCCTCTTTGATCAACAACATGCAGACCTTGGAAGTCGATTGTTTTCGGTCTAAATTTTTAGTCATTATTTTACATCACATTTTTTTCGGAAAAATCGGTTGCGAGCAATAAAAGACAACTTGAACGCAATTAAACATATTATGTTGTACTTAATTCGGCAGGATAAAATTATGTCTTTAGAAAAAGAATATAATCTCCATCGGTTGTTCAATTGCAAAAAAGCAATTAAAATAGCTGGTGGTGTAATTGATCGAAAGGTAATTCAGGGCATATTATCATATCCGGGCACGAGAACCTCGCGTGGCTTGGCACCATCTGAAGGCCCGACAATGCCTTCTTTTTCCATTATCTCAATGATACGGGCCGCCCGGTTATAACCGATGCGCAAATGACGCTGAATCATCGATATGGACGCCTGCCGGGTTTTTGTAACAAGAGCGACGGCATCATCGTAGCGTTCGTCATATTCTCGGTCTTCAGTTGATACTTTTTCCTCGACCGGTGCTTTTGTTACCGTTTTATCATAATCGGGTGTTTGCTGATTTTTCAAAAAGTCAGTAATTTTTGAAATTTCCGTCTCTGATAGATAAGCCCCATGTATTCTCTTAAGACGGGCTGTCCCGGGTGGTAAAAAAAGCATGTCGCCACTGCCGAGCAAATTTTCAGCGCCGTTCATATCGATGATCGTTCTTGAATCCGTCTTCGAAGACACCTGGAAAGTTAAACGAGTTGGGAAATTAGCCTTAATGATTCCCGTCAAAACATCTACCGAAGGCCTCTGGGTAGCAAGTATCAAATGGATGCCCGCCGCTCTAGCCATCTGCGCAAGCCGTGTCAATGCAACCTCCACGTCGCGGGAAGCAACCATCATAAGATCCGCCAATTCATCAATTATAATCACTATATAAGGCAACTTTTCCGGACCGACATTGTCTTCCGTATCGTCTCTTTTACGTTTGGAAAGCTTCTCATTGTACTGATTAATATTTCTTGCTTTTTGCTCGGAAAGCTTCTCATATCTTCGTTCCATTTCGCGAACAGCCCAAAACAGAGCGTTGGTCGCTTTTTTTACATCAGTAACCACAGGCGTAATTAGATGTGGAATACCATCATACATTGAGAGCTCTATCCTTTTCGGATCCACCATGATCAGCTTGACATCATCCGGATTCGACTTATAAAGTAAACTGCAGATCATGGTATTGAGAGCAACGCTTTTACCGGTTCCGGTGGCGCCGGCAATGAGAAGATGCGGCATCTTGTCTAGATCAGCGACAACAGGGTTTCCGACGATATCCTTACCAAGACAAATGGTCATTTTTGACTTTGACTTTTCGAAAACTTCGGAAACAACAACCTCCTTAAACCGAACCATTTGCCTTTTCACTTTTGGTATCTCAATCCCGATCACCGCCTTGCCGGGAATGGGTGCAACAATTCTGATACTTATAGCGCGAAGGGCAAGCGCAAGGTCATCAGTGAGGTTTACGATTTTGTTAATCTTTACCCCGGCAGCCGGTTCGTACTCAAAGGTTGTGATCACAGGGCCAGGGGTAACCGTTACGACTTTTCCATTGACACCAAAATCATTCAACTTTTTTTCAAGCAGTTTGGACTGCATTTTTAAATGATCTTCATCCACGGAAGAAGGCATGAGATCCGGATCTTCCAAAAAATTAACCGAAGGCATTTGAAAACCGTTTTCCTTGGGCATAAAATCGAAAATTTCTTGATTAGATGCCGGTACCGCTTTCTTGGGGTTCGTTTGAGCCTTATTTATTTTTAGGTCCTGTTTTTTTTCCTTAATAATTGATTCTTTTTTTATTTTTCTTCGGTTTGCGGATTTTGCCTGCCGTTCTTTCCATAGACCGATTAAAATTTTAATCCGATCTGCAAAGGCCTGTGTTAACCTCCACAAGCGTTGTATAAAGATCAGGATCGAAAAGCCGGTACTTAGAATAAAGCCATTGATCCATATCAGGATCAGAATAATGACACTGCCTGTTAAATTGGTATATTTTATGAGTAATGATTTTAAAGAAATTCCGATTAATCCTCCGGATGAAAACACTGTCCCAAAAATCAAGTAATCGTTTTTCCGAAATGCTAAAAGGCTTCCTGTAGTGATGATTAAAATCATTCCACCGATTATCGTTGAAATAATTGCCTTACTTGCATAGTCATGAAAAAAATGCATGCTGAACAAAAGTATTAAAATAGGAATCCAAAATGCTCCGAGACCAAATAACCCAACAAGAATACCCGCCAGATGAGCTCCAAGAAAGCCAAAGCGGTTATGGATATGATCTGAAGATGTGGCATTGTGAATCGAGGGGTCTGTCGGACTGTAAGACAAAAGACTGATCAATGAAAACACAACAAGGAAAAACAAAAAAATTCCCCAAACTTCCTTATGCATCATCTTTCGCATCGAAAATTATGGTTCCTTATAGCAAGTGTTCAAAATTAATGAAAACGGCAGCGGTTAAAGTTGAATGCTTCGCGTACCCCAAAGCCTTATAGGTTATTACATTTCAAGGATAAATGGAAGGATAACCGGACGGCGTTTAATTGCAAAATAAAAATACTTTCTCAAAACCGTTTGCAGTTTTGAACGGATATTATCGATCCGATCGGAAGAATCAAATCCAACATCTTCTACAACCTCTAAAATAACACGCTTTGCATCTTCTAAAAGATGCCCCGCTTCAGTCTCAAAGACAAAGCCGAGAGATACAATTTCAGGTCCATAAACGACAACTCCGGTCTCCTTATCAAACGCCATATTAACGACAACAAGCCCATCTTCCGAAAGGATACGTCTCTCCTTGAGAACAATGCGCCCGACATCACCGATTCCTTTGCCGTCGATTAAAACCCGGCCTGTTGCGATACTTTCCGTAACCTTCCCACCGTCTTTATCAAACTCAAGGACTTGACCATTTTCAACAAGCAAAATCCTTTCTTTTGGAATGCCGACTTGCTCAGCAAGCCGTTTATGCAAAATCAAATGACGGTATTCTCCGTGAACGGGAATAAAATACTTGGGTTTTGTCAGATTGATCATCAGTTTCAATTCTTCCCGGAAAGCATGGCCGGAGACATGAATTGCCGATATTTTTTCATAAATGACGTCAGCACCTTGTTTGTAAAGCTTATTAATAATATTTGCGATGGCCTTTTCGTTGCCGGGAATAAACTTTGAGGAGAGAATGACCGTATCCTCTTCTTTGATTTTTATCTGCTTGTGAGTACCGGATGCCATACGAGCAAGAGCCGACATCGGTTCTCCCTGACTGCCGGTGGTGATAATTACGATTTCATGATCAGGGAAGTCCTTGACTTGGTCAATATTAATTTCCATATTTTCGGGAATGCGGATGTATCCAAGGCTTTTTGCTATATTAACACTAATTTCAATACTTTTGCCATTGAAAATGACCTTGCTTCCCCTTTCTTTGGCAATATCGACAATCTGCTGAATTCGCGCAATATTGGAGGCAAAAAGTGCTACAATGATTCGTCCCCTGCTTCCGGCAGTGATTTTCGATAGTGTTTCACCGATTTCCTTGTCTGAAATAGTGTAGCCTTCTTTTTCCACATTAGTGGAATCCGACAATAGTGCCAACACCCCTTCCTCGCCGCATTGGGCAAATTTATTGACGTCGGTCATCATTCCGTCAGTGGCGATATGGTTAATTTTAAAATCACCGGTATGAACAATGAGGCCTAAAGGAGTCCTTATAGATAGACCGACACCATCGACTACACTGTGGCTGACACGAATAAATTCAATCTCGAAGTCTCCAATTCTAAGCTTTTCTCTTGGAAAAATTTCATGTAAGGAAGCCGATGAAAGCAAACCATGCTCTTCTAGCTTGTGCCGCACGACACCTAAAGTAAACGGTGTTCCAAAAACCGGCACATTTACTTCTTGAAGCAAAAAAGGTAAGGCGCCGATGTGGTCTTCATGGGCATGAGTAAGTATGATTCCCGCGACTTTAGACTTTTTTTGTCTGACATAGTCCATATCAGGAATAACAAAATCTATACCCAACATATAATCTTCGGGAAACATCAGGCCTGCATCAATAACAAAAAGCCAGTCCTCGGATTCGATCACCATCATATTTAGGCCGATTTCTCCCAGCCCACCCAAAGGAATTATTTTCAGCATGGCAGAGATTCTTGTTTCCCCTTCTCATAAGATTCACAAATAACTTGTCTAACCTTCTTCAGCAGATCATTTTTTGTTTTCCGAGTGTAGAATGATGATTCAATCGGCTTTTTTATCTCTAGGCTGACATTTCCCGGTTTAATGTGAAGCCGACTTTTAGACATGATCGGCCATGTCCCATGAATGATCACAGGTACAATTGGAACACCGGCATCAATTGCGATAACAAATCCTCCATTTTTAAATGGCTTAATATTGCCGTCCCGGCTGCGGGTGCCTTCCGGAAAAATGATAACCGAAACTCCATTTTTTATGGTCTTTGCTACCTTTTTAAGACTTGCGAGCGCAGATCTGCGTCCCGAACGATCAATACTGATATACCCCGACCTTCGCATGGCATACCCAAAAAGAGGTATTCGAAAAAGTTCGGCTTTGGCTAGCCATCTGAATTGAACGGGAAGCGACGCCAGAAGCACTGGAATATCAAAATTGCTCTGATGGTTGGCCATATAAATATAGGACTCGGTCGTATCGATGTTGGAAAGTCCTTTAATCTCAACCTTGATGCCGCTCCCAGCCAGTATGAATCGGGCCCAAAGTCTTGCAATTTTATGCGGAATCTCACCTTTTGGATCTAAAAGAGAGCAAATAATCGTTATAGTACTGAAAAAAACGGTCACAATCACCGTCCATACAATGATAAAAACAGTTTGCATAGACATTATCCTAAATACTAAAAATCAGAATCCTTGTGTAACTTATCGAATTTACGATCCTAAACAATAATTTCAAGCTTATCGAAAATGGCATCAATATATTGGATAATCCAGTTGAGTTGTTTTTCGCTCGCATAACTCATGCAGCTGCAACGCACTCTGTTTTGAGTACGAATGAGAAGTTCACAGGTTAATTTCTTTTCTTCTAGTTCAATCGCAAAGTAAAAGGGTTGGCATTGGGTATGGGCAGCCTGCTCATCGCCAAGCAAATCCGTATCAAGCGGGACCCAATAAATCCCTCTCACTTTGCAAGGCCCCAAATGCTTATCCAGATATGCTTTAATCTTTTCGTAATCTACATATCTTAATTCATCAATTACATATTGTTTCATAAAAAATCCAATTATCACAGATTATTGTGTTACGCAAGCTGTATGTTTTTTCTGAAAATGAGTGAAACAAAAAGGGTAGTTAAAAATTAGCTTAAAGGCACTTGATTATAAGTATGCGTATAGGTAAAATATAATATTTTATTTTTTAATTCGGTGTTTAAACATTCGTTACCTTATCTCTTAACCTACATCTTTACACAAATCATACATTTTGGGATCATGATACCTCTAACCAAATTCTTGTTTGTATTCATTATTATCTATGTTATCAGCTATCTCCTCAATATAGCTACCGAAATACTCAACAAAAATTATCTTAAACGCTATATGAAAGCAGTCCCCGAGGCGTTTAAAGAAACGATTGGAAAAAATGAGTTGGAAAAAATCAGCCATTACACTATCGATAATATCCGCTTTACAATTTTTCAGACAAGCATCAACAAACTTTTTTTTCTATTCATCATTCTCTCAGGAATTCTACCGTGGCTATCTAACTCAATGATTAAAATGAATTTTTTGCCGGCAGGACTGATTTTTTTCACTGTTCCAGGGCTCTTAACTGCAATTATAGATTTGCCTTTTGATTATTATCATAATTTCGTAATTGAACAAAGATACGGTTTTAATACAAAAACCTTAAAAATTTGGATTTTAGATTTGATAAAATCCTTTATTGTTCTGGTCGTTATTGGAATTCCACTGCTCTCAGCTTTGCTTTTAACAATAAAATATACAGGGCCGAACTGGTGGGTTTGGGCCTGGAGTGTTTTTTTGGGATTTCAATTAGTTGTGACCATCCTTTATCCAACGGTCATTGCACCCGTTTTTAACAAGTTTACACCCCTTGAAGATTCCAACCTCAAAAGTAAAATCGAACGCCTTGCAAAAGGAGAAGGGCTAAGCATTGAGGGAATATATCAAATGGATGCAACGCGTCGAACACGACATACTAATGCGTACTTTTCAGGCCTGGGAAAAACTAAAAGGATTGTGTTATTTGATTCTCTGATTCAATCTCACAATCAAGAAGAAATATCGGCGATTCTAGCGCATGAGATTGGGCATTTGAAGAAAAATCATATAAAAAAGCAAATGGCTATAATCGCTATTTCATCGTTTCTGCTTTTCTACTTGGCATCAAAATTGTTCACCTGGAAGATGATGTTTGAAAGTTTTGGATTTACAGAGATGCCTTTTTATGTAGGCCTTTTTTTAGTTGGAGTATTGTGGGAACCCATCAGCTTTTTTCTTTCGCCGATTACAATGGCAATTTCAAGAAAATTTGAACGGGAAGCGGATTTTTACTCGTTTGAAATCCTGAAGACGGCCAAGCCACTTATTTCTGCATTAAAAAAAATGGGTAGAGACAATCTTTCCAATCTCCACCCGCATCCGTTTTATGTTTGGTTTCACTACTCGCATCCGCCACGTAAGCGATCGGGGAACCCCATCTTCCCAATGGGCTTCAATTATGCCATAATAATTTTCAGATAAAATTCAGATAAGAAAGGAAGCT
>JAFGES010000003.1 GCA_016931455.1 Desulfobacterales bacterium
CATGTTCTTCATGGCCCGCACCACCGAGCCGATATTGCCGGCGTTTTTCGGTTCAACCAGCACGATATGGATGTGTTCGAGAATTTTTTTCATTTTGCTTTCCGGCGGTTTTGCCAAGCGTCCCGATTATAGTACAAAACTAAAAATGGCATGCTCCATCGAGCATTTGCGCGTTATAAGGAACGATTTAGTAACGGTTTGTTTTATCATCGGGTTCATTATTTCATAACTGACAAAATTGTCAATGCCATGACTTTGCCAAGTTAAGCCAGTTCTAATCAGCAGGCTGCAGTTTTGAGCCCCTGCCGGGTGAGCTTGTGGGTACAGCATTTATGCATTTTCCTTTCTTTGCTATCCAGTTTGGGCTTTTGGGGCTCAGGAGAAAAATATTAGAGCCGAATTTTGCTCAAATTTCGGAGCCAGATGCACTCCCTTGGAGCTAAATACATATAGAATATTGCAAACAGAGCTTTGAACCCTCTCAAGTTTGTTCCACAATCAAACTCGACCACGTTCGCGTCAGCATTGAACTCGACCATATCGCTTTTAATCCAATCAACTTGCAAGTATAGTTGATGCTTCCCCGGTGGAACATCAAATTCTGCTTTCTTCCCGTTTTTTATCTTTCCAATGACTTCATCATCAAGAACGACTTTGTATGCCCTCCACGCAAATACATATGCACCTTCTCGAACAATCTTGATCATTCTACTCCCCCCAATCTATCTTGAATAATTGCATTTTACCGATTCCCAAATAAAATATCAATGGTACGCATTCTATCCGAACTCCAGAGCCGAAAAATCGATAGCATCGTTCTCGGTCTCCTACATCTGGAAACTCGCGTAAATCTTCTTAATATTGTCCTCAAGCAGGACGACTTCTAATCAGCAGGCTGCAGGTTTGAGTCCTGCCGAGTACGCTTTTCAGCAAAGCGTTTCCGGGTTTTCCAAATCCCAATTTTCCTCAAGTGGTGCCGTATTTAGTGCCAGTGAACCTTGTTTTCAAGTATATTTTGGGGGGATTCTATTGCTCAGTATTATCTACCTACTCTATAAGCGTTGTCTTTACTTCAGGTCAATGGAAAATCAAACTTCTTGAAGAAAGACCAACTATCGGCTATTTATCTTTTTTTCTTGAGATCAACACGGTGTGCCTTAATCGCTATAGGTTTAAGCATATTCCAATTACAAACTAAGCTGCCATTTTTATTAGAAAAGCATTCCTCTAAGGTTCTTATTTTCAAAATACATCTTGATAGTAATTGCAATTTCTTACACATATCTATGCATTCATTAAGCAACCTCACTAACTCCATTTTCGGTAATCCCTTAAGCTCATCTCCTGCCCCCTTTTTATCAGCACAATACTTTTTTCCAACAATAATAATTTCTTTCTCTTTATTTGAATATTCCATTTCCCCTATTAAATCCCATTGTGAATGCAATACATTATTACGCGATTTAATTAAGCTTTCAATTTGATTGAAAACAATTTTTAATGAAGCTTTGTCTTCTTCACGCTGGACAAGAACTTCCCCTATGAGGTTTCGCAAAAGTCCCCACAGTTCTCGGGCTGAATAATTAGATAGTATAACTCTATGGATTTTTAGATTTGTAAGACCATTCATAGCCAGAATCCCATGTATGCAATCCAGCATCCTCCAAGTAACCTGCTCGAATTGGATAGCAAATTTACCTATGTATTCATTAAACTCAGATTCACTTTTCCATCTATTTCCAGGCAAAGATCTTTTGATTTTTATGTATTCCATTTAGATTTTTTCATCCTTCGCCATTCGGGGAACCTTGTGTGGCAAATGTTCTTCTCATGGTGCTATTCTACTACCAATCTAACCAGAAATAAATGTGAATGTGGGAATTTTTATAGAATCTTTTTATCGCCGATACGCTTTAATCAATTTTTGCATAACTAAATATCTTTTCACCTGTATGCCAGTAAATCCTATATAAAGCGTCAGTGAATTGAATAATAAATTCCATTATCAGGCCTTTCTCACTTATACCACCCTCGACTTTTGTTACAACACCCCCGGATGGATATGGAATGCCATCCATAATGAATCCAGGTAAAACATCACCCACCTTAACCTTTGACCACTCAATGTCATTTACTTTTTTCATTCTAGCCTCTCGATGGCGCATTAGGTTTTTTCTTTTTCCAGGAAGTATCAAGATTTTATGTTATCCTTTCATGTTTTTTCTTCTTTTCCATTTTCCACTTTCTCTTTGATGAGAGCATTTAGATAACCATCTTTAATTTTATCGATTATTCGCATTAAAATCGCCATTCTAAACAAATTTGAATGTAGCACAATCGTTCCATTCTCTTGATTTATCTTTATCGCGCCTCGCTTTTCCAAATCCGGCAGATACTGATAAACATTCTTTATTTCTGTGTATTTACTGATTTCCTGACGGGATAAGGGTTGCCATGCTGCGGCCAAAACATCCAGTATTTTTTCACGGCCACTTATCTTGCCCGAGAAATTATACATCTCTGCAAAATCTTTTTTTTGAAGCTCTGTCGCAGTATGTTTTATAGCATTTTCCCAATCAATATCATTAATAAAATCATCAATATCAAATTCGATTAAATTATGTCCAAGAAGCTGAATAGAGTGTGGATAGCCTCCAGTAGTTAAAATATATTTATCTAGCGATGCTTGATCCCATTTTACTTTTGCCTCATTAAATCCTTTTGTTAATACCTCTTTTGATTCTTCAATCGGCATTACTCCTAACCCGACAGAATCAAACTGTCGCCTTGCAGAAGGGTCTCCTTTAAAAAAATCATCAAGTGCGCTTTCGTAACCTATAAGTAAAAAAGATATATTACCTAAATTTTTAACATCTAAAGTTGTAATAATTCCCCTAAATAGTTGAGCACATGCCTCAATGTCATCAATATTTTGCATCTCGTCAATAACAACGATAATTCCATCTTTTTTTTTATCGTTCTCTTCACTTTTAATTTCTTCTATTAAATTTGAAAGTATGGAAATCAATTGATCTCTGACAGCTATTGTTTT
The DNA here is from genome assembly GCA_016931455.1 of Desulfobacterales bacterium. Classification (GTDB taxonomy): domain Bacteria; phylum Desulfobacterota; class Desulfobacteria; order Desulfobacterales; family JAHDSC01; genus JAFGES01. The sequence continues at coordinate 3,053 of JAFGES010000003.1, forward strand.
TTCTTCAGATTTCAAATCAAAAGAAAAAGCGCCAATACTAAATTTGCCGTTTTTCAGAAGTGAACCTAAGCGTTTGCCTAACTTTTCAAGAACCGGAGACGATATATTGTCGGTCAATTCATTTAAACTTGACTGTAAAACCGTATTAATAGACTGCCCTTTATCCGCACTATAATATGACACTAAAAAATTCAAACCACCTAATTGAGCATCATTGGTTTCAGCAATATATATCAATAATTTTGCCAATGCTGTTTTACCTATACCGCGTTCACCAAAAAGGAAAAAACTCGAAGGCATTCCCTTTTTAACCTGCTCGAGTTTCCTTACAATCCTTAAAACATAATCTTTCCTCCCCGCAAATAAGTTTGTTGATACCACTGAATTAGGATTGAAAGGATTAGATTTCATATATACACCCCCTGTTTATCTATATATCGCCCATATATTAGATCAATAATCTATATATGTCTTATAGAAACCCTATATACTTATTCTGTAGAAAAAGCAAATTCCCTTTTTTGGATATTTTGCAGAATTTTATTTGCAATTTCAACTGATTGGCCAGTTCATGCCCCCCAAGTTGGTTTTTCCGGCGGTTTTATTGCTTATTACAGATCAATCTTGATTTGTTCGATTTTGGCCGGGTCGGTCGTGCCCAGTTTGTATTTTTTCTCGGCGATCTTCAGGTACTCGGGGATGGGCAGAGGGTCGATCTTTTCCAGGGCGCGCTTC
>JAFGES010000017.1 GCA_016931455.1 Desulfobacterales bacterium
ACCATGATCGATATGTCCGATCGTACCCACATTTACATGCGGCTTGGTTCGCTCAAATTTCTGCTTCGCCATCTTATCATCCTCCCCAATTAATCCGGACTATATAACTTCTATAAAATAATCAAAATAAAAACTTACCATCTGAAATGTGCGAACGCTTTATTTGCTTCAGCCATCTTATGAGTATCTTCTTTCTTCTTGGCGGAAGCTCCTCTATTATTAGCGGCATCTAATAGTTCTCCCGCCAACTTGCGTGCCATTGTCTTCTCAGACCTTTTAGATGCAAAACTTATAATCCATCTTATTGCTAAAGCAGTTCGCCGGGATGGTCGAATCTCGGTTGGGACTTGATAAGTTGAACCACCAACACGTCGTGACTTTACCTCAATTAATGGTCTCACATTTTCAAGAGCGAGTTCAAAGATCTTGATAGGAGACTCATTTACTTTTTCTTCGATAATATCAAAGGAATCATACAAAATTGTCTCTGCGATACTTTTTTTCCCATCCCGCATAATAGACTTCATAAATTTTGAAACCAACTTACTGTTGTATTTGGAATCGGGTAGAATGGGTCGCTCTGGAACTTCTCTTCTTCTTGGCATAACTTACACCATTTTTATATGTATTCTAATAGATTCTATTTTTTTCATTCTGAAGTTAACGGATAGAATTCCAAAAACATATTTTTTCAATCATTTATTTAGACTTTTTTGCACCATATTTTGATCGGCCCTGTTTTCGATCTTCTACTCCTAATGTATCAAGGGTACCCCTTACAATATGGTATCTGACACCCGGCAAATCTTTAACACGTCCCCCTCGAACCAAAACTACCGAATGCTCTTGAAGGTTATGACCTATACCGGGAATATAAGCCGTAACTTCTATTCCAGTCGTCAATCTCACTCGTGCTACTTTTCGCAAAGCAGAATTTGGTTTTTTAGGCGTTGAAGTATAAACACGCGTACAGACACCTCTTTTTTGGGGAGCCCCTTTTAACGCTGGTGTGCTTGTTTTCTTTTTTATTCGTTTCCTGCCATTTCTTACTAACTGATTAATAGTCGGCATATTCTCCCCTTAGACCTCATATTTTCACAACCAAATTTTATATTTTGGCAAAAGATTCCGTTTATTATACATGCCGCATACCATTGTCAAGCCTTTTATGAAAAAATTATACCGTTTTCGAAAATTAAAGCAAATTTGATAAAAATTTGTTATTTTACTACTTTTGCTTTTCGGTACACAGATAGGAACTTTATTGAATCTACGCACGATCCACACTCGCGTCTATATATTCAGCAAGACCCGTACCCGCAGGAATAATTCTTCCCATAATAACATTTTCTTTAAGCCCTCGCAAATAATCTATTGATCCTGCAATACTTGCATCCGTTAGGACTTTTGTTGTCTCTTGAAAGGAGGCAGCGGATATAAAGCTATCGGTGCTCAGTGATGCTTTGGTAATTCCAAGTATAAGGGGTTCAGCAGTAGCAGGCTTTCCTCCTTTTTGAATTACTTCCTGATTGACTTCCTCAAATTTTGTCTTGTTTACCTGCTCTTCCGCAATGAGATCAGTATCTCCTACATCAATAACCTTAACACGCCGCATCATCTGCCGCACAATGACTTCGATATGCTTATCATTTATCCGTACGCCTTGCAAGCGATAGACTTCTTGAACTTCGTCAACAAGGTAACGTGCCAAGGCCACTTCTCCCTTAATATTTAATATATCCTGAGGATTAGCTGAACCGCTGATCAGAGGTTCACCTGCCCTGATGTAATCACCTTCATAAATGTTTACATGCCTTCCTCTAGGAATTAAGTATTCTTTCTTTTCCCCAATCTCCATCGGGGTTATAGTTACTTTTTGTTTTCCCTTTTTCGTACTTTTTGAAATCGATACATATCCATCGATTTCACTTAAAACCGTGGTCTCTTTCGGCTTACGCACCTCAAAAAGCTCAGCAACCCTAGGTAGACCACCGGTAATATCTTTGGTTTTTGTTGTTGCACGCGGCAACTTCGCAATCACATCACCGGCCTTAACATCTTGACCTTCTTCTACAAGCAATATCGCATCTACCGGAAGAACATAACGTGCCATTCCGGATGATTTCGGCAACTTAAGTGTTTTACCATCCTTATCTTTAATAGAAATCCTTGGCCGTACTTCAGCTATTCTCGATTCAATTATGGTTCGACTTGATTTCCCCGTTACTGCATCAACTTTCTCTTGCATCGTCTTACCGGGTACAATATCACCGAATTTTACAATTCCATCGACCTCAGTAATAATTGGTGTAGTAAATGGATCCCAAGTTGCAAGCAGATCACCGGTTTCAGCCTTCTGCCCGTCCCTTACCATAACATGTGCCCCATAAATTACGGGAAATCTCTCCCGCTCTCGCCCAGTATCACCTATTATGGCAAATTCACCACCACGACGATTCATAACTACAAATTTGTTTTCAGCATTTTTAACCACATTCAAATCGAGAAACTTAATTGTTCCTTCTACACGGGCTCGAATATCGGCTTGTTCAACTCTCCTACTCGCTGTTCCACCAATATGAAAAGTACGCATTGTCAGCTGTGTTCCAGGCTCTCCGATCGATTGAGCAGCTAAAATACCTACAGCCTGTCCAATCTCCACTTCACGACCATGTGAAAGATCACGTCCATAACACTTCGCACACACGCCGTACTTTGATTTGCAAGTCAAAACCGACCTTATTTTGGCACTTGTGATTCCAGCATCTTCAATTTTAGTTACAGCACCTTCATCGATCTCTTCTCCGGCCCTAACAAGTACTTCATCGTTAAAAGGATCCAATATATCCTCTAATGCAAATCTCCCTAGTATACGTTCCCCAAGGCGTTGAATGACCTCTCCACCCTCTAAAAGTGCTTCGACATCTACTCCCATCAGAGTTCCACAATCATCTTCCATCACTGAACAGTCTTGAGCCACATCAGCAAGCCTTCTTGTCAAGTAACCGGAATTTGCTGTTTTCAATGCTGTATCTGCAAGCCCTTTCCGAGCACCATGAGTCGAAATAAAATATTGGAGAACCGAGAGCCCCTCCCTAAAATTAGCAGTAATCGGTGTTTCGATAATCTCACCGGATGGCTTTGCCATTAAACCACGCATACCTGCAAGCTGCCGCATCTGATCTTTACTGCCTCTAGCTCCGGAGTCCGCCATCATATAAATCGGATTAAAACTTTCTCTGACAATTTCTTTTCCATTATCATCTAAAACTACATTTCCGTATTTATCGATTACAGGAGCCATTTTCATCGATCCCATCATTTCATTGGCGACATCGTCTGTTGCCTTGGCCCATATATCGACAACTTTATTATATTTCTCTCCCTGAGTAATAAGCCCCTCAGTATATTGTCTTCCGATTTCATTGACTTGTTCTTCAGCTGTTTTAAGAATATCCGTTTTAGTTGATGGAATAATCATTGCATCAATCGATATGGAAAGACCACCTTCTGTTGCATATTTGTATCCTAGGTCTTTTAATCTGTCGGAAAGAATAACCGTCGCTTTAGGCCCAAGGTTTCTATAGGCATAATCCACAAGATCTCGAAGCCTTTTTTTATCCATGACGTGGTTAACTGTATCAAATGGAATTTCCGGGCGTTTGCTGATTACCTCAAAAATATGATAAGCTTCATCTGTAAAAATGATGTTGCTTATCCCCCCCTCATCAAGCGAAAAAATTTCTTTCACATCGGCATCATTGACATGAAATATCCGTTTAAATTCATCGCTTCTAAACTGTCCGAGCAAACCGCGATTCTTTTTATCCGGGCTTATCGAATATTTCGTTACCAGATCTTTAAAAACTTCGCCGTTTTTAATTTTTTCGACAATTTCTTTCGTCTCACTTTCATTCCTTACCATGATATGGCGCATCATCAGGACATTATCCTTTGGAATAATCTCCCATAGTAAAATACGCCCCAAAGTAGTAGTGACTCTTTTACCGCTTATTCGGACTATAATCTTGGTGTGGAGATCAACGGCACCTGCATCATAGGCCGATCGAACTTCTTCAGGATTGGCGAATATTTTTCCTTCACCTTTGCAACCATCAATGCCTCTAGTCATGTAATAGATACCAAGAACAATATCTTGAGTTGGGACAATTATGGGGCTTCCATTTGCAGGTGAAAGAATATTGTTACTCGACAACATAAGTATGCGCGCCTCAATCTGCGCCTCAACAGAAAGTGGAATATGAACAGCCATTTGGTCACCATCAAAGTCAGCATTAAATGCCGTGCAAACTAAAGGATGAAGCTGGATAGCTTTTCCTTCGATGAGAATCGGCTCAAATGCCTGCATACCCAAACGGTGCAGAGTTGGGGCACGATTTAGAAGAACAGGATATTCTTTTACAACTTCATCTAGAGTATCCCAGACTTCCGGCGTCTCGCGTTCAACAATTTTTTTTGCGCTTTTTACGGTAGAGACAAGTCCTTTTTGCTCAAGACGATAATATACAAAAGGTTTAAACAGTTCAAGGGCCATCTTTTTCGGCAAACCGCATTGATGAAGTCGTAAATTGGGTCCAACCGTAATAACTGTCCGTCCGGAATAGTCAACCCTTTTCCCGAGCAAATTTTGTCGAAACCGACCTTGCTTTCCTTTTAAAGTATCACTTAGGGATTTTAAGGGCCGCTTATTTGATCCTGTAATGACTCTACCATGCCGCCCGTTATCAAAAAGAACATCCACCGATTCTTGAAGCATCCTTTTTTCGTTACGAACGATTATTTCAGGAGCTTTTAAATCAATAAGCCTTTTCAAGCGATTATTACGATTAATGACTCTACGATATAGATCATTTAGATCAGACGTAGCAAAACGACCCCCTTCAAGAGGTACAAGGGGTCTTAAGTCAGGTGGAAGGACCGGCACAACATCCATTATCATCCATACCGGATTAAGACCGGACCGCCTAAAAGCATCAACGATTTTAAGGCGTTTAGATAGTTTTTTTCGCTTGGTATCAGAGCCGGAAGCACGAATTTCAGCCCTTAGTTCGGAATAAAGTGTTTCCAAATTGATTTGTTCTAAAAGCGCTTTTACAGCCTCAGCGCCTATCCCCGCTTCAAACTTTGCTCCATAGGTCTCTATTGCTTCGCGATACTTATCTTCTGATAGAAGCTGATAGCGGCTAAGCCCTGTATCTTTCGGATCAACTACAATATAGCTGTCAAAGTAAAGAACCTTTTCCATACTTTTCAGCGTAATATCAAGCAAATTTCCAATCTTACTTGGAAGACTCTTCAAAAACCAAATATGTGAAACAGGGGTAGCGAGTTCAATGTGTCCCATTCGTTCTCTTCTAACCTTGGATTGAATGACCTCAACACCGCATTTTTCACAAATCACACCCCTATGTTTCATGCGTTTGTACTTACCGCAATTGCATTCATAATCCTTTGTCGGACCAAAAATTTTAGCACAAAACAGACCGTCTCGCTCGGGCTTGAAGGTTCTATAGTTGATTGTCTCCGGTTTTATAATTTCACCATGCGACCACTGCCTAATCTGCTCTGAAGAGGCAAGAGCAACCTGAACACCGGAATAAAGTCTTGGATCAGTAGGTTTGGCAAAGAAATCGTATAATGTTTCCATTTTTTTATCCTCAGTTTCCTTCCAAAAGTGTTACATCCAAGCCTAAACTCTGCAATTCCTTTGTCAAAACTCTAAAAGACTCCGGTATGCCTGGCTCCAATAAATTTTGCCCTTTTACAATCTTTTCATACATACGGGTTCTTCCAACCATATCATCGGACTTTACCGTTAAAAACTCTTGGAGGGCATAAGCAGCACCATAAGCCTCCATTGCCCAAACCTCCATTTCTCCAAGCCTTTGGCCACCAAATTGGGCCTTACCGCCTAACGGTTGTTGTGTAACTAAGGAATAAGGTCCAATGGAACGGGCATGTATCTTGTCATCAACCAGATGATGGAGTTTTAACATATACATTGTACCCACAGTAATCTTTTCCTGAAAAGGTTTCCCTGTTCTCCCATCGTATAAAGTCGTCTGTGCAGATGTGTCAAGTCCGGCTGAACTCAATAATTCTTTAATTTCGCTTTCTTTTGCACCATCAAAAACCGGTGTAGCCATATATACTCCATTCGCATAATTTGATGCAAAATCATATAATTGTTCATCATCGTATTCATCAAGCATCTCTTTTTCAGGAGAATCGGAAAAGATTCTGATCATCTTCTCTCTCAGTGCTTCAATCTTCCTTTGCTCCAGTAAAAAATTGATCTGATCCCCAAGGCCTTTGGCGGCACGACCTAAATGAATTTCCAGAACCTGTCCAACATTCATTCGAGATGGTACCCCTAACGGGTTCAACACCATATCAACCGGTGTTCCATCTTCAAAATAAGGAAGATCTTCCAGAGGAAGTATTCGAGATACTACCCCCTTATTTCCGTGGCGTCCTGCCATTTTGTCACCAACTGAAAGTTTTCTTTTCATCGCGACATAAACCTTGACCATTTTGATAACACCGGGAGGAAGATCATCGCCCTTTTCGTAGCGACTTACTTGGCGATCAAAGGACATGCGACAAATTTCGTTTTGTTCATTTCTCTTTTCAAGAATATCGTGCACTTGCTCAGACAACTGATCATCCTTCAATACCATCCCTTCAAGCTGAGCGAGTGGGATCTGAGAAAGTGTTTCATAATCAATCTGACTACCCTTTGGAAGCAATATCTTTTTCCCTTTTTTCAAGGGTGTGAAACATGTCTGACCAATGAGCAATTTTTCAAGGTTGTTCCGTGCAATTTCATCAATGACTCTTATCTCATCATCTCTATTTCTTTCCCGCGCTGAAATTTCCTCATCTTCAATAAATCGTGTGCGATCGTCTTTTTCAACCCCTCGCCTCGAAAACACTTTCGCGTCTACAACAATCCCTTCAACACCGGGCGGAACACGCAATGAAGTATCTTTAACATCTCCTGCTTTCTCACCAAATATAGCGCGAAGAAGTTTCTCTTCCGGGGAAAGCTGTGTTTCTCCCTTTGGTGTAATCTTTCCTACCAAAATATCTCCGGGGCTAACCTCAGCGCCTAGCCTTATAATTCCACTTTCATCAAGATTTTTTAAGGCTTCATCGCCAACATTGGGTATATCTCGCGTAATTTCTTCTTTCCCAAGCTTGGTATCTCTAGCTACAATTTCAAATTCTTCAATATGAATCGAAGTATATACGCCGTCTCTGACAAGCCTTTCACTGACTAAAATCGAATCTTCAAAATTATATCCACCCCACGGCATAAAGGCAACAGTTACATTCTTACCGAGAGCAAGCTCACCATTATCGATTGCCGGTCCATCAGCGATTATATCTCCAGCCTTTACAATCTGTCCTTTTTTCACAATCGGTCTTTGATTAAAACATGTATTTTGATTTGATCTAACAAATTTTGAAAGATTGTGAATTGTTACAGGCTTTACCGCATGATCGGATAAAGATTCGTTTTTCAATACAATCCTTGAAGCATCTACATCCTCCACTACAGCATCCTGTTCAGCTACAATCGAAACACCGGAATCTTTTGCGACCACACCTTCAATACCCGTCCCAACTAAAGGGGCCTCATTTACCAGAAGGGGAACCGCCTGCCTCTGCATATTCGATCCCATTAGAGCCCGATTCGCATCGTCATTTTCCAGAAATGGAATAAGTGATGCTGATACGCTTACCAATTGGTTAGGAGAAATATCCATAAGCTCGATATCTTCCCGCTTGACCATCATAAACTCTCCGGCCACCCGGCAGGTAACCAAAGGATTTATATACCGCCCTTTTTCGTCAACAGGAGCATTCGCTTGTGCAATCGGATGTTCCTTTTCCTCAAAAGCACTTAGAAATTTCACGTTTCGAGAAACGATGGTATCTTTAACCACCCTATAAGGTGTTTCAATAAATCCATAATCATTGACTCTTGCATACGTGCTGAGAGAAACTATTAAACCAATATTGGGGCCTTCCGGAGTTTCAATCGGACAAATTCTTCCATAATGGGATGGATGAACATCCCGTACTTCAAAGCCGGCACGTTCACGGGTAAGTCCTCCAGGCCCTAAGGCACTTAGTCTCCGTTTATGCGTCGTTTCAGAAAGCGGGTTGGTCTGATCCATAAACTGACTGAGTTGGCTAGTACCGAAAAATTCTTTAACAACAGCTGAAACCGGCTTCGGATTAACCAGGTCATGAGGCATCAGTGCATCGACTTCCTGCAGACTCATCCTTTCTTTAATAGCACGTTCCATCCTTACTAAGCCGATACGATATTGGTTTTCAAGAAGCTCACCAACCGCTCGAACTCGTCGGTTGCCGAGATGATCGATATCATCTACAGGACCTTGGGTATCTCTGAGCTCAATCAATATTTTTGCCGTCAGGAGAATATCTTCTTTCCTAAGCGTTCTGACATTAACCGGAGTATCAATACCCAGGCGAAGGTTTATTTTCAATCGCCCAACACCGGAAAGATCATAATAGGATGATTTAAAAAATAAATGGTCGATAAAATCCTGAGCGACTTCCGCTGTCGCTGGATTTCCAGGCCTAAGCCTTCTATAAATTTCCAATAGCGCTTCATCTTTTGTCTCAACTTTATCAATGGAGAGGGTCTTTCTGATAGAATCGCTGCTGGAAACTCCATCGATAAAAAGCAATTCAAATTCATTTATTCCGGCTTGTCTTAATTTTGAAAGAATTTCTTCATCAACTGACTTGTTCGCGCTTGCGATAATTTCGCCATCAGTCGGATTTATGATTTTATGGGCAAAAGCCTTCCCGATGATTTCTTCCTCATCAATCGGAATCATTTCCATCTGAAGGGATTTTAGCTGTTTAATGGTTCGCTGTGCAAACATTCGTCCTTTTTTCACAATCAGATCCCCGGTTTCGGGATCGACAATATCACGGCTTGAACGTTGCCCTCTTAGTATATTTTCATTTAATTGCTTAAATATATTATCATTTTTGATTATTATTTTTTCGGTTTTGTAAAAATAATTGAGAATGTCTTCTGTTGAATATCCAAAGGCTTTGAAAAGAATTGTAACCGGAAATTTGCGCCTTCGATCAATTCGAATATGAACAATGTCTTTCGGATCGATCTCCATATCAATCCATGACCCTCTTACCGGAATAATTCTAGACGTATAAACAACTTTGCCGCTTGAATGGGTCTTGCCTTTGTCATGATCGAAAAAAACACCGGATGAGCGGTGAAGTTGACTGACAACAGCACGCTCTGTGCCATTGATGATAAATGTTCCCTTTTCAGTCATCAATGGAATCGTACCGAAATAAATTTCCTGTTCCTTTATGTCACGGATATTGGAAACCCCGCTTTCTTTATCAATATCATATACAACAAGCCTGACTGTAATGCGAACAGGCAATTCATAGGTCATCCCTCTTTGTATGCACTCTTCTACACTGTGCTTAATCTCTGCAAATCGATAAGATACAAATTCAAGAGATGCGCTTCCAGTAAAATCTTTAATAGGAAATACAGATTTAAAGACTGCCTGTAGACCGATTTCTTTTCGTTTTTCTGGGTTAACATCAATTTGCAAAAAACGACTGTAGGACTCGCGCTGAACCCCAATTAGGTCCGGAATCTCTACAATCTTTCGTATCTTACCAAAATTTTTCCTTATACGTCTACTTGCCGAAGTCCTACCCGACATGGCATCTCCAATAATTAAAATCTCTTTAAGTAATCAGGAGCCAGAATTTCTGCCTCCTGATCCCCTATTTTTGATTTATCAATTACTTTAATTCAACCTGAGCTCCAGCCTCTTCGAGCTGGCTCTTAATCTTTTCCGCCTCATCTTTGGTGATACCTTCTTTCACCGGCTTTGGAGCTTCGTCTACCAAGGCTTTCGCATCCTTCAGCCCTAATCCCGTGATAGCTCTTACTTCTTTTATTACCTGAATCTTTTTATCCCCAGCTGAAGCCAGAATAACGTCAAATTCAGTCTTTTCTTCAGCAGCAGCGGCTGCTCCTTCCTCAGCAGAACCTGCAGCCATCATGGCAACAGGTGCGGCTGCCGAAACACCGAATTTAGTTTCCATCTCCTTAACTAACTCGGATAATTCGAGCACTGACATATTTGCTATAAATTCAATTACATCTTCTTTGGTAATATTCGCCATTTTATTTTTTCCTCCAGCTTTATCTTCGTTACATTTTCTGAAGATAATCTTTATGCTTGTATATCCCTATGATTAACAAATTAAAATTTGAAAAATAATAATACCGATTTTTCAATCATTTTAATCTATTATTTTTTGATTATAGTTTTTTGATGGGAGCTACACTTCAATGAACAACTTACTAAAGGCCATTTAATTTAAAGATTCTTTCTGCTCTTTTAGTGCCTGTATTACAAATACAATTCTCTGTGGAATATTATTTAGTGCCCTTACAAGTGAGGTTGGGACTCCTTTCATAACTGAAAGAAGCTGGCCAAGAAGCACTTCACGGGAAGGTAAAGATGAAAGCGCCTTAATTGCGCTTAGATCAAGGACCTTGCCACCCATCACACCGACTTTAATTTCGAGCTTATCATGCGCTTTTGAAAAATCGGTCAACACCTTCGCAGGGGCGACCAAGTCACCATAACTTAAAGCAATAGCACTCGGCCCTTTAAAATTATCCTTGATCAATTCAGCATCGGTACCTTCAGCGGCTCTAATGAGAAGTGAATTTTTTACTATTTTATATTCAATTTCAGCTTCCCTAAGTTTTCTTCGCAGTTCTGTTATCGTTGCAACATCAAGACCCTTATAATCAGTAGCGATTAAGATCTTAGAAGCTAAGAGGCATTCATGCAGCTTCTCAACAATTTTCTTTTTTTCATTTAAATTCATAAGGTAAACAACACCTCCTTTCCGTATCTGAAAAAAACCGGAGGCAAAACTTTATCAAAACCCCAACTGTCTCGGTAGGCCGGCGTTGCCGCTTAAACACTGATAAGGTGCACCTACGGTCTTTAACAGAAAATATTTTTAGTTTATAAAACAGCATTAAGTAAAATATTTTAATAGATCGACTTACCTAAACCAACATTAAGGCTCTTTTTTATTTCTTTTAAAATTCAAGTGATCTATTTTATTAAATCTTTTACGTTTGCCGTATCAATTTTAACACCCGGCCCCATAGTCGTAGAGATAGCAATACTTTTTAGGTAAGTTCCCTTACTAGAAGCCGGCTTAAGACGTACGATGGTCTCTAAAAAGGCAGCTATATTTTGAATAATTCTTTCTACCCCAAACGAGACTTTACCCATCGGAGCATGTACAATTCCTGCCTTTTCAACCCTGAAATCTATCTTACCGGCTTTAAGGTCATTGACTGCTTTTGCAACCTCAAAAGTTACAGTTCCGGTTTTTGCATTCGGCATAAGTCCTCTTGGACCAAGAAGTCTTCCAATTTTTCCGACTGTGCCCATCATATCAGGTGTTGCTACGGCTCTATCAAATTCAAACCACCCACCTTTTATCTTTTCGATGAGCTCATCACCACCCACATAATCGGCCCCTCCATCAATTGCCTCTTTTTCTTTCTCACCCTTTGCAAACACAAGAACCTTAACTTCTTTTCCAAGCCCATTCGGCAAAACAACTGTTCCACGCACCATCTGATCAGCATGCCTCGGATCTACACCAAGACGAACCGCAACATCAATCGTTTCATCAAATTTGGCATAAGATGAGTTTATTGCTTTTGTGACAGCCTCTGCGAAATCATGCCGTCTCCCGGGATCTACCGCTTTTCTTGATGCTAAATATTTTTTACCTCGCTTCGGCATCTTTCTTTAACACTCCTTTTCACTTTAAACGACCTCAATCCCCATACTTCTGGCCGTGCCTTCCACTATTTTCGTGGCGGCATCCAAGTCATTGGCATTTAAGTCAACTAGTTTCTGCTTTGCAATCTCTTCGAGCTGTTCACGAGTAACCTTTCCGACTTTCTCACGTTTTGGATCACCTGCTCCCTTGGCTATTTTCGCCGCTTTTTTCAAAAGAACGGATGCAGGTGGAGTTTTAGTTATGAAGGAAAATGATCTATCCTGATAAACCGTGATAATTGCCGGAATGATCATTCCTTCATCATTTGCAGTTCTTGCATTGAAAGCTTTGCAGAAATCCATTATATTTACGCCATGTTGCCCTAAAGCAGGCCCAATCGGAGGAGACGGATTGGCTTTGCCGGCCTCAACCTGCAATTTTATTTGTGCAATAACCTTTTTGGCCATTTTATTTACTCCTGATACTATTATAACTTTGTAACTTGTACGAATTCAAGTTCCACGGGTGTTGATCGGCCGAATATACTTACAAGAACCCTTATTTTACCTTTTTCAGGATTAACTTCTTCAACCGTACCGTTGAAGTTCGTGAAAGGCCCGTCAATAACACGAATCTCATCTCCTGCCTCAAAAAAATATTTTGGCTTTGGTTTGAGCTTACCGGCCTCCATGCGGCTTAATATTTTTTCGGCCTCCTCATCTGAAATAGGAACCGGTTTTTCTCTTCCACCTAAAAACCCACTAACTTTTGCTGTATCATTTACTATATGCCAGGTTTCATCATCAAGTTCCATCTTGACTAATATATAACCTGGATAGAACTTGCGTGATGACGTCTTTCTTTTACCTTTTACAAGTTCAACTATATTCTCGGTCGGTACAATCACCTCACCAAACTTCTCCGGATGTGGAGAAGAAGCTATTCGATCTTCCAAGGCAATTTTAACCTTGTTTTCAAACCCTGAATAAACATGGACGATATACCATTTAAAAGCCACTCTTTTATTCTCCTCATTCTACTGAAGGACCAAACGAATTAGGCTTGATAGACTAATATCAACTGCCCCCAGAAAAAGAGATATTATCATAACAAGTATAATTACCACGACGGTTGATCCAATGGTTTGCTTTCGGGAAGGCCATGTCACCTTTTTTAATTCCACTTGAACTTCCCTTAAAAATTGCATCCCTTTATTCCAGTAATTCTTTTCTTGTTTTACTTGAGCTGGCTTAGTCCCTCCAATGGTTTTTTTCTGGAATGAAATTTGTTTTTTTTCCGTGTTCTTATCAGAAGAAGTTGACACCGATTTATTTTTAACAGCGGGAATTGATTTTACTTGGAGCGAGGTCGCTGTATCGGCACTTTGTTTTTTCTTTTTCGTCTTCGTCCTGTTTGAAGTTTTTTTTCTTAGTAGCCGTCCCATTTCACTCCTAAATACTAAAAGCTCAAAGTTGAAAACAGTTAAGGAGATTCCTCAATTCCTTTAACTTCAAGCTATGAGCCATCCCTTTTAAATGATTTGGCAGGCCAGGAGGGATTTGAACCCCCAACCCTCGGATTTGGAGTCCGACGCTCTGCCGTTAGAGCTACTGGCCTGCATCATCCCTTACACAGTAACCGACTAAAACTACGGACAATGCTGTATATCCACTATTTCTTTCAAGATAGCCGACTACTTGGTCTCTTTGTGTGATGTATGTCTTTTGCAGAATCTACAATATTTTTTGAATTCCAGCTTGTCAGGTGTTGTCCTTTTATTTTTAGTGGTTGTATAATTTCTTCTTTTACATTCAGCACATGCAAGAGTAACAATTATTCTCACCAGCATACTCCTTTGCCATTATTCAATTATTTCGCTTACCACTCCGGCACCGACCGTCCGGCCTCCTTCTCTGATGGCAAAACGTAGTTCTTTTTCCATTGCAAT
>JAFGES010000018.1 GCA_016931455.1 Desulfobacterales bacterium
ATTAAATGTCAAGCATAAAATTCACTTTTTTTCATCTTTTTTTACCGTCTTTAGAATGCAAGCAAAAACCTAACCGGACATTACTGAGTTTTTATAGGTTATTAATAGTTATTTTTAGTATTTAATATTTTTTTATTAAATATGTATTGACAAATATTGACGATTTAATATTATCCCTTTTCATCTTTTCCGGTTCCATTAAAACGATGAAGGTCGTCTGAATAGCGTCCTCTTTTTTTGCCAATCCGGTTGTGTCACATAAGACATAACTCATTTTGTGGGTAAATGGGAATGAAACCCGCTTTAGTCATTACCTATTGGATGTCATTTTTCTTCTATGCAGCGGCATTCGGTTTCAGCCTACTGAGAAAAAAAAAAGCTGAAAATTCAGCTGCGTTTCTTGGGTCAATTGTAAACGCTATTGGTCTGGCCATCCTTAGCATGTGGTCCGGCCAAGCACCTGTATTTCAGCTCTATGAATCTTTGATATTTTCGGCGCTGATCCTTTTTGGAGTCGGTATCTGTTGCAGCAAACAGGAGGAAAAATTTCCCAATGTGAGAATCTGGATATGGCTTGAGATATTACTTCTTTTGGGAATTGCCGGTTTTGCTCAAAAAGCCCCGTCTATTTATCTCTACGATCATAACTATCACCTTATTCTCCTTTTTCAAATACTTCGGATTGCAGTAGTCCCTTTAACTCTATTTTCTTCCGCCCTCTATATTCAGTCACGATTTGATATTCGTGAAGGAAATACCTCGGCCATGCACCGCGCCCATCAGGGCAGGAACTTTCTCATTATAAGTTCCATGCTTTTTTTAACAGCTGAATACATTGGTATCCATTGGTGCTTGAGGGGATGGGGAGATTTCTGGCAATGGAGTGCAGGCTTTTTCCAGTCCACATTGATTGTTCTTTTTTTTATGCTGGCTATTCATATACCGGGGTCCAACCACCGCCCGGGAAACTGGAGACCCAGAATCGGTATATTGTCCGGTTTTCTGATCTTATTTCTCACTGTGATACGGAGCGTGTTTTGAACAAAGTCGCAGAACGTCTTTCATCACTGAATTTTGCCGTATGGACATTGATTACACTTTTACTGTGGTTTGTCTGGGGAATAATCCTTGCAAAAAATGAAAATTTCTTTAGCGCATTTAGACAGATGAACAGCATTTTGGTCAGGGATTGGCTTTTGGAATCCGGTCAAGGGCTGAATCAACTGAAATTCTGGTTCATCGGGCTCTGCATAGTCATGTTCGCTATGGGGGTAAATCTCGTTTTCTGTTCATGGAACCGGATTCTCAAAATCATGCGCCATCGCTTCAATGGTCCTAAGCTTTTTATGCTCATTGTTCACATGGTATTCGGATTCGTAGCCCTAGGGCATTTAGGCGGATTCATGCTGGGATACAGGTATGGTGACTTGCAACTGGAAAAAGACGGGGTGTTTTCATTCGAACAGGGGTTTAGCTTGAAAGTAACAGACGTTCATTTTGAAGACGATCCGAAAGTACTGGAGAAATCGCGCCGAGAACTCATGAGAAATGAATTTCATTATGAACGTAATTTTGTGGAGGTGGCACTTTTTCAAAAAGAGCAGTTGCTGCTTCAAGACCGTGTCTATCTCCTGAAACCGCTGCTTTACGGAAACTTGCAGATCACGTTGAAGCAATTTTTATTGCCAAAGGATGACGTTAAAACGTCGGGAGGTTTGCCCGATGTCATGTTTTCCGTCTCCAGCAATCCTGTGCTGAAGGTATTTCTCATCATTTATCCGATAATGATTCTGGGTATCGCAATTCACCTGATCATGACATGGCGGCAGCCTGAGCAGGGAAACACATTCGAGAAGACCTAAAAAACCACTTTAACGAGTAACAAGGAGGAAAAAAGGTGAGGATTCGTAACGTTTTTGATTTTTGGGTTTGTTTGTTAGGAGTAGTGTTATTCTTTTTTGTAAATATTACTGCGGCTGAGGAAGAAACTGCCGCGGCCGGTTCAAAGGTTTATGAACTTGGGGAGATAATTGTTACCGAAGAGCAACAAACGGTTAATCTGGCTACCACCATAACCGAGGTGAGCTTAGAAGACATACAACAAAAAGGCGCTCAAACCGTTGCAGAGGCGTTGGAACTTCTTCCTGCCGTTGATGTTCAAAAAGGCGGAAAAGGACAGGCCTATGTCAGCGTCAGAGGATTTGATC
The DNA here is from genome assembly GCA_016931455.1 of Desulfobacterales bacterium. Lineage (GTDB taxonomy): Bacteria > Desulfobacterota > Desulfobacteria > Desulfobacterales > JAHDSC01 > JAFGES01. The sequence goes on from JAFGES010000018.1 coordinate 2,208, forward strand.
AGAGAGATATCAAGGTACTGATCGACGGTGTTCCCGCTCAGGAGACTTACTTCGGAACAGTGGACCTGTCAATGATTCCCATAGGAGCAATATCTAAGATAACCGTGACCAAAGGGGCTTCATCCGTGCTCTATGGGGCCAATACCATGGGAGGTGTTGTCAACATTATTACAAAGAAGGGCTTGGATAAACCGTTTACAGAGATTACCAGCTCCATTGGAGATTATAATACCAGAAACGTGATCTTGAATCATGGTTCCCAGATTGACAAATTCAATTACTGGTTAACCTACGAGTATAGAGAATCAGATGGATACAGGCTCTCGGATGATTTTAATAAAAACGGTAGTAAAACAGGGATGGGTACGGAATATAATGAAGACGGCGGCAGACGCGACCTCAGTGATTATATCAAGCGAACCCTGCATGCGAAAGTCGGTTACGATCCGGATCCGAATACCAGCCTCTATTTATCCTTTGATTATCATAATAACGAACGCGGGGTTCCCACAGAGTACTCACGATATTGGGCCTTTAAGCGGTGGGACCAATGGCACCTTAACCTAGTGGGAGAAAAGAAAATAAACGACATTTTAATCCTTAAGGCCAGGGGATTTTATGTGGAACATAAAGATACCCTTAAAGATGTGGGCTGGGAACCGGATCACATTACGGATAGAAAATGGTTCGAAACCAGTTCTTATGATGACTATTCCGTAGGAGGAATGGCCAATGCTTTTCTTGATCTGGGAAAATGGAGTTACCTGAAGTTTGGAGCGAATTATACAAAGGATAACCACAAAGAACAGGATTTTTTGGATGACAGCTGCTGGAACGTCATCAAAGGATGGGATGCGCCCGGATACTTACCGGAGATGGAATATGAAGCAAATACCTACACCATTGCCGTTGAAGATGAGATAAAACCAATAGAACCGCTTTCCTTTATTTTTGGCTTGAGTTACGATTATTTTGAACCGAAAAAAGCCTATGATCAACCGGTTCCCGATGATATCGACACTTTCAATCCGCAAGTGGGTGTTGTGTTTGATTGGACTGCGCAAACAAAACTGCATGCCTCTGTTGGAAAAAAGACCCGCTTCCCTAAACTCATAGAACTCTACAGTGATCATGCCGGTGGAAATCCCGACCTTGATCCCCAGGAAGCCGTTTCCTATGAACTCGGTATTTCACATGATTTTTCAGAAAGTATTAAAGGCACCGTGGCCTATTTCTACAATGACATTGATGACCTGATAGAAAGAATAAATGATCCGGTATCCGGTGATAAAGTGTATGTAAATATAAATAAGGCCGAAATTCAAGGGGTGGAAGTGGGTCTTGACGTGAATTTTCGAAACGGACTATTTGCCCATGCAAACTATACCTATATGTCTACTGAAGATGATAGCAACGATGATCGGGAACTGGAAGGACGCCCCAGACATCGCATCAATCTCGATCTGCGCTATCGTTTTCCTTTCGGGCTTTCTGCGAGCGTTCAAGCCGCTTACACCCAGAGACAGTATTGGGAGGATGGGAATTACAATTGGGAAAAACTGCCGGATTACTTTTTACTTAACGCCAAGCTGACCCAAGATACAGGAAAGCTTTGGGGTGTTGATTCCGAACTGTTTATACAAGGGACAAACCTGACAGACAAAAATTATTATGAGTTAAGCGGTCCTGAGCCCGGTCTGAATATACTGGCGGGCTTTAGCCTCAGATACCAATAAGATATTAAGGAGCAAGATATGAAAATAAAATTTATAGGCATCGTCTTCTTAATGGTTTGTTGGTTGGTCTGTCAGCCGTATTCGGCATTATCGTCAACACTCAACATCACCGGCTTGGTCAAACACCCGCTTAACCTGACTTTGGAAGACCTGAAAGGTTTTGATTCCATAAAGGTCCAGCTCAATGAAATCATGCAAGACGGCAGTTTCAGAGGTGTTTTCTATTACAGGGGTATACCGTTAAAAGCCCTTCTTGAACTGTCCTGCATTGAAAAGGAAGAGACAGCCTTTAATAAAAAGGTGGATCTGGCCATACGAATAAAGGATAAAAACGGCAAGGAGGTGGCGCTTTCCTGGGGAGAAGTTTTTTACAGAAATCCCGGGCGGATCATTGTGGCCTTTTCTGCTCAACCCATCATGCCGAAAAAAACCTGCAACAAATGCCATACTCCGGAAGAATACCAGCCGCGATTGGATCAGTTGGACAGAAAAATCATTTTTCCCAAATTAGTGATCAACAGCGATACCTTTGCAGACCGATGTCTGGATGGAATTACTTCCATCGAGGTCGTGGATCTGCGTCCCAAGATGTCGTCGAAGAAAATGGACAAGCTTTACTCTAAAGAGCTTTCCATAACAGGTGAGCAGATTAATAACAAAACCATCAGCGATCTATCCGCTTATTCCAGAACCCGGATACCGGTAAAACATCTGGGAGAGGGAAGAGGATATCACGGAATGGAGAATATGGAAGGGGTTTATTTTAAGTCCTTGCTAAATGAGCTAACCATAAAACCGGATCTGAGTCAAGTTTTTCTGGTTTCCGCACCGGACGGATATCGGAGCCTTTTTTCCTATGGTGAAATTTTTCTGGATCCAACCGGGGATCGAATAATTCTAGCCGATAAACTTAATGATAAATCCATAGAACCGGGCGGAAAATTCATGCTGATTCCTCCGGACGACCTTATGAGCGATCGGGACGTCAAGGCCGTGCAAAAAATTGAAATCATTTCGTTGCGCCGACAACCTAAAATCTATGTCATTGGAATAGGTTGCGGGGACACAAGTCTTGTTACCCTGGAAGCTATATCTTATATGGCAAAAGCGGATGCTTTTGTATGTCCCGAGGATATCAGAAAACGTTTTGCCAAATACATGGGAGATAAACCGGTTCTGTTGGACATTTATAAGTTTGCACCTCCGAGATTGAAAAAACAGAATCCCGAATTTTCTCAAATAAAAATTGATGAACTGCTGAATAAAGAACGTACTCATGCTGTCGGTCTTGTCAAGGACACGCTTAAGAATGGAAAAACCGTTGCCATTCTAGATTATGGCGACCCGACAATATGGAGCGGTTGGACCTGGATGCAAAATTTTTTTGGTGATGAAATGATAGAAATCGTTCCGGGACTCAGTTCATTTAACGTAGCCAACGCTCTCATAGAAAGAAAAATGGGCTGTAATGGTTCCATCATTCTGACTACATCCCGCGGAATCATGGAAAACTCGACCTTGCTGAAACCTCTTTCCGAAAAGGGTGAAACCATATGTATCTTCATGGGGCTCAAAGATCTGGATACGCTTGTCCCGGAATTTAAAAAATACTATAAGGAAGAAACACCTGTATATCTTGCTTACAAGGCCGGTTATGCAGGAAGCGAGCATTTGATAAAGACTAACCTTGATGAGCTTCAGAAAGCAGTCGATGAATATCATGAAAAATTCCTGGGGCTGATATACATCGGTCCTTGTCTGGACATAAAAAAAAAGGAGTTCTGCCAATAAGACAACACGTTTAAGGAAATTGTTGATCCGGGAGGCTGTTCGTGAAAAACCTACCACTTAAAAATTCCGAGATTTTGCACCTCACTTTACTCGAAATTTTGGACAGTCAGGCAAATAAACTATTTTCCTACAGCCTCCACCGGCAGCAACCTATTTTGTTAATGGTAGCCCAAAAAATAAACCATAACGAATAAACAGCCCCCCCCCTCTTCCGAATCTAAATTCCTTTCTGAGGCCCTCCTAAAATGATTACCGCTTTTGCAAGAATTTAGATATAATATTTTATCATAACTCTCAGATATCGAATATCGTTTAGGTCTCTATAGGCGATGACAAGCATATCGCAATTGTTTCCGAATAAATAAGATGCTATAGAAATGTTATTTAATTAGCCTTAAAAGGTTTTTGCTCCGTTGCAAGAAAAAAAATCAGATAATCCGGTTTATGAAAGGATAAACAGATGAGAAAATTTCGGCAAAAATACTATGACTGGTTTTCGCATGTATATGATCAATTCATTAAAATGCACTCATCCAACCAACAAGGCACACTAAAAACCCATTTAGCCCAAAAAACAGAGGTGGAAAAAGGAGGTAAAATTTTAGATATTTGTACCGGAACCGGCGGATTGCTGACCTATCTTGATAAACAGCTTAAAGATGATAGTTTAGCAGTCGGGGTTGACTTTTCAAGCGGTATGCTCAGTGTCGCCAAAGAAAAGATTCGAAACTCCAAGCGACTATTTTTGGTACAAGCCGATGTAAGCAAACTCCCTTTTAAAGATCAGGCATTTGATACAGTGACCTGTGCCCATGCCTTTTACGAATTAAAAGGAAAAGATCAGGAAAACTGTCTACGTGAAATTATACGAACGCTGAAGCCCGGTAAACCTTTTTTGATGATGGAACATGATATACCCGAAAAACCGCTGATCCGTCTGCTTTTTTATATTCGAATGATGTCGATGGGGGCCCGAAAGGCTCTTGAAATTCTAATAAATGAAAAAGAGATGTTATCCAACTATTTCAAATCCGTAGAAAAAATCAATACAGCCGGTGCGAAGTCAAAAATTCTGATTTGCAGGCCTTGATGATATACAAATAGCTAAAATTAAGGAGACAGTCATGAAGATCGAAAGTTGGCATCCCGGTAAAATCCTGGAACTATCCGGCTTTTATTGGAAAACCTGCACACTGCATGCAGCTGTGAAACTGGATATTTTTACAATAATTAACGATCAGGCCCTTACCGGCGAAACAATCGCAAAAAATATCGGTGCTGATATCGATGGTACCAACCGTCTTCTCAACGCAGTATCAGCGATGGGGCTTTTAGATAAAATCGGCGACAAATTTTCTAATACGGATGTTGCCAAAAAATATCTTTGCAAAAACTCCAACGGTTATCTGGGGTTTATGATTATGCATCACCACCATCTGATCGCTTCCTGGGCAAGGCTGGATGAAGCGGTACAAAACGGCAAACCGGTTCAAACGCGCGCTTCTTTTTCAGATGAAAGCAGACGAGAAGCGTTTCTTATGGGTATGTTCAACAACGCCATGCTGCTTGCCCCAAGTCTGGTTAAAGAATTTGACTTATCCGGCCGCAGGCATCTGCTCGATATGGGCGGTGGTCCAGGCACCTACGCGATTCATTTCTGTTTAAACAACCCGAATTTGAAAGCTACTGTTTATGACCTGCCGACCACTCGACCGTTTGCCGAAAAAACCATCGCCGGTTTTGGTTTAAGCAACCGAATTGATTTTATAAACGGCGATTACGTCGATGGAGATTTAGCAGGCAGTTATGACGTGGTATGGATGTCGCACATTTTACATGCGGAAGGACCGAAGACTTGTCGCTTCATGATTCAAAAAGCCGTCAGTACTTTGGAACCCGGCGGCATGATTATGATTCATGATTTTATTTTAGATAATACCAAAGACAATCCATTGTTCCCTGCGCTGTTTTCATTAAATATGTTAGTCGGCACCAATGAAGGACAAGCCTATAGCGAACAGGAAATTATTGATATATTGGCTGCCTGCGGTGTCAAAGAAATTCAGAGATCATCTTTTCACGGTCCGATGGATTCGGGTGTCATTTTTGGATATGTATAGTCTGAATATTTAGAGAATCTTCACAATTGCTAAAAAAGATATCTTGGCGACGATAATGCATAGCAAAGGAAGGAAAAGTTGGACATCGAAATCTTGGGAGCTGAATCTTTGGGCGTCAGGGGTCTATGCTGTTTTGTAAAAACAGGAGATAGAAAAATACTGATTGACCCGGGAATTGCTCTTGGATACATAAGAAACAAATTGCTACCCCATCCTTTCCAAATATCGGTAGACGAAAGTATCCAAAAGAAAATTATCCATGCATGGAGCCAAGCCACAGATATTGTGATCAGTCATTTCCATGGCGACCATGTCCCACTGGCAGACGCAAATCCTTATCAACTTGATCTGAAAAAATGTATTGGATTAAATCATTCAGTAAAAATATGGTCAAAGGATCCCTCTCATTTTTCCCCCATTGAACACCGTCGAGCGGAATCTTTTTCTTCAATCTTAAACACTTCTTTGATATCCGCAGAAGGAATAAAAAACGGTCCCATGGTTTTTTCTCAGGCGGTGCCTCATGGAGATACCGCTAATATGGAAACCGTCATGATGACACGAATTGAAGCAAACCAAATATTTGTTCATGCTTCAGATATTCAGCTTCTTGATGATTATACGGTTTCTCAAATCCTATTCTGGAAGCCGAATATTATTTTAGCGGCAGGCCCTCCCCTATATTTGCAAAGATTGTCTGAACTTCAATTAAATACCGCCTGGAAAAACGCAATTCGTCTGGGTCAGGCTATTGATCAAGTCATCTTGGACCATCATCTCATGAGAAGTCATGAAGGAGTCAAATGGTTAAAAGATCTATCTCATATAGTAAAAAACAAGGTGGTTTGTGCAGCAGATTTCATGCAAAAACCAAAATTGTTGCTTGAAGCCGAACGAAGCCGCTTATATGAAATAATGCCTGTGCCCGAGGGGTGGCATGAGAGATATAGACAAGGAAACGTAAATACGGATGCTTACCGGAATATCGTGTTGCGGCGATAAAGGGACTCGGATGTTTGTAAAAAATATTAAGAAACTTACCGAAAGTGTGTTTTCGGCAAGGCTTTCAACACTCTTGAAATCAAAAGGGCATCTCATCAAAATTGATGAGATGCCCTTGATAACCCTATTTAAGCAAATTAAAATTTGCATACATTTTTAGCTGAAAGCCCCCGATTGTTCTCCTCCACTTCAAAGCTGACCCGATCACCCTCGGAAAGACATTTGAACCCAGGCATACTTATAGCAGAATAGTGAACAAATAAGTCCTGACCATCTTCCTGCGCAATGAAACCATATCCTTTTTTTTCATTAAACCATTTTACAATCCCTGTTGACATAATACTAACCTCCTTTAAAATACTTTCAATATACTCTTGCCATCTGATATGTTTTTCAGAGCGCAAATAAAATTCATGCAGCTTCCTATGCGCTCAATCAATTTTTTTTATTATTCATACTTTATTTATCTTTGTCTATAGGGGAAAAGCTTCATTTTTATGGGGAAAAACCCAAATAATGGGATTTTATCCCAAATAATGAAATAAATCAGGGTAACCGCATTTGAGAATTTTTAGATTCAATCAGATGATGAAAAGAATGTTATGTAAAAACGGTATGTTATAAACTATTGAAA
>JAFGES010000019.1 GCA_016931455.1 Desulfobacterales bacterium
CACGCGTGCCCCAGGTTTCAGAGGCAGAAGTGTGATAAGCTGTTCAAGTTTCTCAAGACTCATCGGATTGCAGAGAATGTGCTCCCGGTGCGTGATGTTAAAGAACTTCCACATGTCCATGCGTATACCTCCTTTATCAATGCCAGCCGAACGCAATGCTGTGGGGCCGGGAAAGCTACCACCAAAGCCGATTTAAGTGACGCCAAATTTGCATACAGCAACGGTTGTGCAAAAAGCCGCGGCCTTGTTGAACCATGGATTAGTACCGAGCCTCGTGCCTCGACTCGGTTACTAATCCTTTATTTGTTATAAGCTCTTTAATTGGACAGTAAAAAAACGAAAACCCTTGGATTTCATTTCAACAAAGTCCGCTTCGGAAACGGGCAATCCTTCTTTCCGTGCAAGTGGATAAAACTTCTTATACGACTCCTCGTCAAAACCATAGGCCGCACCCAGCTTAAGGCCCCTTAATATTTCTCCGAAGGTGGTCTTTTTAACGGTATGTCCTTTTTGCCCATCCGGATCGATTTCTAGCAGAAAAGCTTTCATAGCTCGAACAGATCCAGAGATTATACAGGTATCTCCAGTGCATACAACTTCAGTAGGAGAAGCAAAGGCAAAATATCCAATTACCTTTCGACTGCAATCAGCCATATGATTTAAACCTCTTTGTTTATCGATCGGCTTATAACGCCATGCTTCACCCGCCGGGCGGGTAACCAGCCACAGCATGCGAAAAATCCGCAAAATACGCCCCTTCACGAACATTTGAAAAGAACGCCGCGGTAGCCCGGTCGGCTGTGCAAGCATTTGTTAGCCAAACTATAGTTCCGTTACTATTTTTTCTGACCAATCGGAAAGTTTCCCATAAAAACAACCTGCTGCCCATACCGCAAGACATGCTGAAATAAAAGCAGGTATTAATAATTTTGCTCTTGTAAGTTCGTATTCAAGAAACCATTTGAGAGAAAACAAACCTTGGTCCTTTGATGGAATCAACGCCAGTTTTTCTTTCACTTCTTGAACACCTTTGGCTGTTAGCTTGAATGACCCTATTCGATCTGAAGGGTTGAAAATCTCAGGATATTTCTTAAAGTGATTCTCAATATCGTCTGATTTAACATAACCATATCCGAGATCTTTTAACCTATCACTTAAGACTTTCGGAGTCATATCTGAGCGAAATTTAATATAACTGGTAACAAAATAAAGCAAATATTTAGCTCTATCCTCTGGTATGGCTTCATTAAGAGATACTCTTCTTACGTATGCCGCCCATGAAATATCGGCAACATCACTATATGTTGCGATATGATAACAAAAAAGACCTAAACTTAATGTCGTAAATGCTAGTGAAAATAAAACCGGAATTAAAAACACTGGCTTTGTCCAAAATCTTACTTTTGCGAATTTGATGTTCGTCTCTCGGATTAGCTCCTTTTTCGCCACCTCTGTCAATTTATATGCTTGTTCATAAGGTTCCCTGTCGCGAAAGTCACATTCGTTAGAAGAACAAAAATGGTACTGGTCATTCTCAAGAATTGATTGAACAATTTCTGGGGTTATACGATTTCGTTTATCACTAATACGATGCGAGATAATTTTTGCAGTCATATCCTTACGCAATTCAGCCACAACGGTCACAAAAAACAATATGTGCAACACCTGTTCTTTTTTTGACAGGCGTTGGAATCTAACCAGTTTAAAATAATTCGGTAATGTTAAATTCATATCGTTTTACTATTGGTGAACGTATAGATTTTATTAAGCGTCCCCGTATGATAGATCAACGCAGTTCGTTAAACTTTTACAGTTTGAGAGGAAAAAATCAACCGAAATGTCGGAGGGATGCTTAATAAAATTTGTTGGACTGAGCCGCTTGAGAAAGCGTCCGTTTCTATGGGGATTTAATCGAGGGTTCCGGTTTCAGCGTTTGAGTTTTAAGATACGGTTCATGTTTCTTTGAAGGAAATATTCGTAATGTCCATATTCTTCATTTGGCCATGTTCAGGTGAAACGCGAATGATATTGTTCCAGTTTCACACTGTTTTTCCGATGAAAAACAGCTCATAATAAACACTTCTCCTGTAACACCTGACGGTGCTTTATGCAAAAAGAAACATTCTTGGGTCAGTTTGGGTTAACTCATGAAGAATCCTCCCTATTTACACGGTTAATGATCTCACTGACTCCTGTTCCGATATCCCTTGGAATGAGGGCTGTCTGTTTCAGGGTTCCTTTTTTACAAAACGGACACAGGCGGATGTTTTTTCCGGTGAGTTCCAGCATCAACTCTTCAACGGATTTCCTTTCACGTTTGGGCAAGTCTTCTTTGACGCCCAACAGTTTCCGGCACCTGGTGATGTTTTTTTTCTTGCTCCGGTTTGCAAACAGGCCGTAATGGCGGATGCGCATGAAGCTTTTGGGAACCACGTGGAGAAGAAAACGCCGGATAAACTCGGCAGCCTCCACTGTTTCGTTTTCCATGATGCCTTTTTTTCTGTTCCGGTAGGAAAAGGTGACCATGCCGTTTTTGCACGCAAGTGTGCGGTGCCGGGCGGTTGCCGGGGGCCTTTGCCGGTGTTTGCCGGGTTTGCCGGGGGTCGGGCCACAATAACTTGGGGTGCCGGGTTGCCGGGGGTCGGGCCACAATAACTAACTATAATAACAGTAAATGAAGAACAAAATAGGCCCTAAAATTTTCTTAAACAATTCATTTTGACCCTAAAAATGACTTTTTAAGCGAAATAGGAATTTTATGATAGTATACCAAATTAAACGTTTAAGACTAAAAAGTAGCTGTTTTTAGAATTCTTTCTACAAATATTACTCAGATATGCCCCCCATTGATTCTCATAGCCCATTGGACAGGTATGTCCGGTGCTGGGGGAGAAGGTAGCCGCGAGGCTACCACTATCTCGATTATGGATTAACATTCCAAAAATATTTATTATCAGTACTTAGAGCGATATTTTTAGAGGCAAAATTGCTATTGTAAACAGCCCGCAGCTCTCTGAGTTGATACAAATCATTTGATCCTATAAGCTTGCGGCCCTTTACCAGAATGCCGAGTTTCTCTTTTATGCCCTCTACAAAACTCTTACTTCCAACGGCTATGCTTTGAGACCATTTGCTCTCTCGAACATAGTTTTTGGTCTTAAGAATTTCTTCAACCCATTTCTTGTGAGAGTTTCTGAGTTGGTCAACTGTTGAAAAATGAAAAAGATCCATCAGACGCTTGTAATCTATTAAGGCATACCTCTCACGAGGATTTTGGATTTCATTGTACCCGCCGAAGTCCCATTCCGATGGATGGGTGACAACCCCGGCACGTACCATGTTTAAATCAATATAGACAATGCATTCAATTAGATGTCGATCACTCGATACCGCTGTTGCATGATAGCGGTCTTCCCAATATGCACCGTTTCGATTCTTTCTCTGATTATACTCTTGACCGGTCCGACCGGCGATTAATTGAATGGATTTCGGAATAACTTTTCGTTCACCGCCGTCAACTACAAGAAGATGGATATGGTTTGAAGTTACCATATAATTCAATACACAAAGCCCATACCGCTTCTTAGCTTCAAACAGCCACTGCAACCAACGTCTTCGATCTCTTGCAAATTTAAGCAAGAATTCCTTTTTATGACATCGATGCGTAATATGCCAGACATGCCCTGGCAGGTAATGCCTTTTTGCTCTTGCCATCTCCCCCCGTATTTTATTCTTAAATGCGTATTTTGAGCCTTAAAAACACCCTTCTAAGACCTTATCGGACTCAAGTTTCAAATGTTTTATCCATAATATAAATATGTTGCCGTGGCCCGACCCCTAATCAATAATCACCTAATCAATAATCACCTAATCACCTAATCACCTAATCAGCTAATCAGGCCTCTTACACTATAGTAGGGCATGTTTCAGCACCCGTGCGCCAAATTGCCGATATTTTAATTTTCAACCCGGGTTTTAATGGCTCAAAACGGCCTGACTTTTGGCTTTTACATCAGGAGAAGGGCCCTCTTTTGAAATTTTCATCGCAGCTCGTCATTAACACATCCAGCAAATCGGTAACCTTTCCCCCTATTGATCCGCGGCTTCTTGAACCATGGATTAGTACCGAGCCTCGTGCCTCGACTCGGTTACTAATCCTTTATTTGTTCGATTCTTCCTTCTACATCTGCAATTTGTCTTGCGAGAGATTCAGTGATTGGGCCTGGCGAAAGCTTCGTCAAACAATCTTTTGCGCGACCTATAAGATCAGCAGCTTTAGAAGGATTATTTATGGAAAGTTCTGCATTGCTCCAATACATCAAGGTGACAAGGTCAATAGAATGAATTACAAAAGGATTCTTTTCTGGAAATTTGTTCCAAACGGATAGTGCCATTTCATAAAACCTTCTCCCTTCTGCGACATCTCCTTGGGCAAAAAGGTACGCTGCGTATGCTCTGGTTGAAACATTATAGTCATTATAGTTCTTTGCCCTTGTTATTGCGTTTTCAAACAAAAATGGTACGTTGTCCCTTATGCTGGACTGAGACAAGGCAAACGCTACGGCAAAATACTCGCTAGAAGTGAATGATTCCGGGTATCGTTTGATAAGTTCAGCCGCCTGCAACGCTAAAATAATGTTTTCCTGATTTAGCATCCCAGATAGAGACTCGCCAAAAGCACTTCCTTTATTTCTTTGCATCAGTTCAAAATTTTCTATTGGCAACCTTGTGACTCGCTGAATAAGTTCTCTCGCTTCTCTCCTGTTTGCCCTAACGTCTTCCATATGGCTTTTACTCGATGTTCAAGTTTTTAATCCAAGTGATCAGGCAGCTTGCCGATGCTTCAAAGATGGTGACGGCTGAAGCATACCAAGCTCGCGATTGATCATGTGCTTTTTTGATGGATATAGTTTCACCAGATTATTCTCCAATGACTTGGCGAACTCCTTGAACCGTTCATCCGGCGCTTCCGACAAAATTACCTTTTCAACTGTTGCCAATAAGCTTTCCACCTTAATCTTTGCTATCAGGCTACCCACAGTATATGCAGGAAGTTTGTTTTCTATCCGGGCCAGCTGAACAGGATGAA
>JAFGES010000020.1 GCA_016931455.1 Desulfobacterales bacterium
ATTAAATGTCAAGCATAAAATTCACTTTTTTTCATCTTTTTTTACCGTCTTTAGAATGCAAGCAAAAACCTAACCGGACATTACTGAAGTGAATCATGGAAAATTTAGAAAAAGAAAAATGAAGATGCGATTTTATGAAGGGAGGTGATTTGATGATGTTTACTCGTAAGGTTTTTGTTATTTTTTTTATTCTTTTTCTGGCCGTAGCGTTTTGCACCGAATACAGGGCGTGGTCATCGCCTTTCACAAAATCCGATATCTTTGCGCTGGTAAGTAAAGTAGATAGTAAAAAACTGCTGGATACGCTTACTTATCTGACTTCTTTTGAATCAAGGTATTCCTATGAGGTGCAGGAAGAGGTCATGGACTTCATCGCCGGGAAGTTGAGGGAAGCCGGTGCCGTAATCCGTTTGCATGAATACGAATTTGACGGAAAGACGTGGCATAATTTGGTTGCTACCGTCCCGGCAAATGCCTCCCTTGATCCTGCGGAGCCGCACCTGGTGATTGGCGCCCATATCGACACCGTTTCCCTTTGCCCCGGCGCAGACGATAATGGTAGCGGATCTTCAGCGATCATGGAAGCGGCAAGAGTGCTTGCAGGATCGGAATTGCCGATGAGGGTGGATTTTGTGTTCTTCACCCTCGAGGAACGCGGCAGGCCGGGCTCTTCCCATTATGCCTCCGATGCACGCGCTTCAGGCGAGGTGATAAAGGCCATGATCGCGGTCGACATGATTGCCTTTGAATCCCCTGGTGGAGACCTGGAACTTATCACAAAGCCCTCCATGGCCTGGATTGTCCAGGATTATCATGTGGCGGCAGAAACTTACACAGAGCTGGAAACGGTTCCCGTTATCAGTGAAAACTGTAGGTGAGGCGACGAGGGTTCGTTCTGGGAGAACGGATACGATGCGATGTTCATTATTGAGGACTATGCCTTGGAAAATCCTAATCAGCATAAACCAAGTGATACCCTTGAAACCCTCAATTTAGAATTCCATTACCAGGTGACCCGTACGCTGGTGGCTGCCGTTGCCTATCTTGCCTCAAAATGCCGAGGAGATTTTGACGGCGATAAGGATGTGGACGGTTTTGACTTGAAGGCATTTGCTGCAGACTTCGGCCGCACGGATTGCAACCTCGAAAATCCATGCGAAGGCGATTTTGATGGGGATAACAATGTCGACACAGCGGATTTTGCGGTTTTTTCGACGGACTTCGGTAGAACCGATTGTCCCTAGAGTTTTAATGCAATTAAGATTTTGCTCTGCAATTTTTCATGAGCATCGAGAATGACTTTTGATATAATATTGAAATTTCGGATTGTCATTCCGAGTTTTCAATGATAATTTTGAAAGTTGAAGAATTCGGATCTGATGTTAAGTTCTCCGTCCGGTTCGGTCATCATTGTAGGTATCGTGTTGAATTTAAAAAATTAACCCGCTTCAGGAATGTTAAAAAAGAAAGTCAATGTTTTAAGTGAATCATGGAAAATTTAGAAAAAGAAAAATCAGGAATTGAAAAAGTAGGAGAGGATCTGTTTAACTTTGCTGTGGATCGTGAGTACGTAAAAACGCTTATGGCAATGCTGCCGGAAGAGGCTGATATCAAGCCAAGCACGGTTGAATACGAACTGCAGATATTAAAAATCATCAGTGTCGGCTGGAGCCTGTCGTATTATCTGGAAAGCAGCCCTCAAAAGAGTCGGCTTGAAGAGCTTTACTGGAAGTCTATCCAAGAATTTTCACAAAACATATCGAAAACAACCAACCTTATGATCGGGCATGATATTGATTATTTTCAGATACTAAAGGATCGACTGGACATGTATGTCGATGCGATGGACAAAAAACCCGACGCACCGGAGCCTGCGGTTGTAATCGGTCCGGAATTTGCCGGGACCTGCGGCAATGTCGATGATGTTTACACGGTTATTACCGGATCGAGAATGTTTCTCACCGTCATTCGTGATGTTAAGGAATACCTCGAAGCGATAAAACTGAGGTAGGTTTTTTATCGCTGAACTCTTTCTATTTTTTGCGAAATGGTTTTTAAAGATGTTTCAATATTTCCTGGGTATTATTTTCGGAGTGCTTTCTTCGCTATTAGGTTGGTATATTTTATATCATTTAATCATTCCCAAAATAAATTTTGCTCCTGCAATATCGAAATTAAAAAGTCAAAAACCGTCTAATGGCTATTTTTATGGAGTAAAATTATGGAATATCGGAAAACGTGATGTCATCGATATTGATGTATTTATAAAATATAAAGTCAAGGGGCTGACGAAGCAAAAGGGTTTATGGCATACCGTTGAGTTAAAAAAACGACCCGATAAATTGACATATTTTCCAAAAGGAGAGAAAAGAATCATTCCGATTTATCCCGAAAAAACAAATAGATTTTCAGATCCCATCTTTCCGAAAGATATTAGAGAAAAATATCAAAGCGGCACGCTGATGCTTGACGATATTCTTATGCTGGGATCAATCTCATTTATTCAAGTCTATCTTTTGGGATATGATAGGTTTAGCGGATCGAGACGGATTTTTATGTCAAAAAAATATTATTTGGCAGACTTGGTAGAAAAAAATACTAGAAGGGGCGAATAATTATTCGCCCCTACCGGTAAATAATATGAAATACAACCCTGAAATCCATCGACGCCGTTCCATTCGATTAAAGGGATATGATTATTCAAGGGCCGGCTTTTATTTCATAACCATTTGCACGCAAAATCGATTGTGTCTGTTCGGGAAAATTGACAATGGGGGAATGAATTTGAATGATGCCGGTAGAATTGTGGAAAAATGTTTGTCGGCAATACCGGATCATTACCCCCACGCAAAATTGCGCGAATGCATCATAATGCCGAATCATGTCCATTTTATCGTTGAAATAACCGTAGGGGCGAATAATTATTCGCCCCTACATTCGTCATCAATACCAATACATGGTACATCAAAAACAATTGGTTCCATTGTACGCGGATTTAAGATCGGTGTAACAAAATGGTTTCGTGAAAAGACGGACATTTATACGGTTTGGCAGCGTAATTATTACGAGCATATTATTCGTGGTGAACAATCGTACCTGAAATTATCCAAATATATTATCAATAATCCCAAGTTATGGCAGAATGATCAGTATTATGAATAAAATAAACCGATTCCGCCGCGATATGCCCTAAAAAACATGCAGCACGTTTTAATATTATTTCGGCATTGATTTAGACCTTATTCGGTTAATTATAGAAAAAGATATTCCGCTTTATGAAGACTGAGAACATATTTTAACCAATTACCCTCAGCAACTGTAATGTCCTGGAAAATCTTATGAATGAAGAAGGTAAAGCAGAAAAAAGAGAGGAAGGTGCGAAATTTTCATCTGCTCCTTCTATCTCTCTTCCCAAGGGCGGCGGCGCTATTCGTGGTATCGGTGAAAAGTTTGCCGCCAATCCGGTGACCGGTACGGCTTCCATGACAATACCCATTGCTACAAGCCCCGGCCGTTCCGGCTTCGGTCCGCAGCTTTCGCTCTCCTATGACTCCGGCGCGGGCAACGGACCGTTCGGCTTCGGTTGGAGCCTTTCACTGCCTTCCATTACCCGTAAAACCGATAAAGGCCTGCCGCGATACCTTGATGCCGAAAACTCCGACGTTTTCATCCTGTCGGGTTCGGAAGATCTCGTGCCCCTACTTCAGGCGGATGGCAAGCCGTTAGAGGACGATACAACCGTTCCAGGTTATGTGATCCATCGCTACCGGCCACGCATCGAGGGGCTTTTCGCCCGTATTGAACGCTGGACGAATCCGGTCGATCCAGGCGATGTACACTGGCGTTCGATCTCCAAAGACAACATCCTTACGCTTTATGGCAAGAATGCCGATTCCCGAATCGTTGATCACGCTGATCCCGCAAAAATATTCTCCTGGCTCATCTGCGAAACTCGCGACGACAAAGGCAATGCGCTTCTTTACGAATATAAAAAGGAAAATGGCGAGGGTGTCGATCTGTCCTTGGCCCATGAACACAATCGTGGCGCCATGGATGATCCCAGTCGCTGTACCAACCGGTATCTGAAGCGCATCCACTACGGCAACCACCTGTCCTTGCTGGACGGTGAAGGGACGCGGCCGCACTTCCTGACCGACGCTCAGATCCGCGATGCCGACTGGATGTTTGAGGTGGTCTTGGATTATGGTGAACATCCCCAGGCAAATTGCGCCCGGCCCCTCAAACTTACGTTAAAAATTAGTCAAAAACAAATTGTAGAACCAAGCAAAAAAGGGAGGGAGGAGCATGGCAAAGGAGTATTTTGTGGTATTATTCCCACGCAGCCGTCGCGTGATGATCAACGGTGAGTTCATGGGGACCACCAACAAGAAACTTGAACTCGAAAGCGGTAGCTATGAAGTGACCCTCGGCCCCCCACTGAATTTTACTCCTGAAAAATATGACGTTGATTTGCACAACACATCTTCCCTCATGCCGATGATCGTCGAGTTCGAGGAGGCGGTATGATGAAAAGGTATGCTATTCGAATGGCCGCTCTCATTTCGGCTTTTATCCTCCTCACAGGGTGTGCGCATTACATCGTCAACGAACAAAGCCACAACTTTGATGCAAATTCAGGCTATCGGTTTGACGCCCTCGATCCTGGGGCAAGTAATAGTGATTCCTTTTTAGCTTTCCACCTTAATCTTTGCTATCAGGCTACCCACAGTATATGCAGGAAGTTTGTTTTCTATCCGGGCCAGCTGAACAGGATGAA
>JAFGES010000021.1 GCA_016931455.1 Desulfobacterales bacterium
GCTGTTAAATGACGTGACCGCAATCGCTGTGAATCATTGTCTCAATTTATCTAAGAAAAAGTGTGTCAAATTATCTGAGCGCTATAGATCAACCCCTTTTTCAAGCATTTCTCCCGCTATTCTCACAGTATCCTCAGCACTTGTTGTACCTTCTATTTTAGATATAGCCTCATATTTAAAATTAAATTTTCTGATATACTTTTCGCCCATTTGATCAGGAGCTACGATAAAATAAAGATCCTTTCGTTTTATCAAAGAAAGTGTATCTTCCACTCTTTGTGGCGTTATCGGAGATGCGCCTAATTCGATGGCTTTTTCATACATTTTTCCATCAGTCCCTTTTAAGCCGACACTACCACCCATCCCTGCTACAGGATTAACTATTAAACCTACTTTTTTCATTTATCAATTCATCCTTTTTTTGTCAGTGTATGGAACGCTCGAAAAAGTACTGGCTACTTCTCAGCAGCACCTCGATAAGGAAGATTCCCCAATCAACCAAGATTGGTGTATGAGTGTGTCCCATGACAACGAGGCGAATTTTTTGGTCATTATCAAAGATATCGTACACTAAATCAAGCTGCTCCCCTCTCATGTAATACTTTAAATTTTCTCCTATTTCTGCACAAGTTAGCTCTATCGATCCATTATGCCACCCTGATTCTCCAATCCACCTGCCTAAAGTAAAAAATCTGGTTGTGTCATACCCTTTATTATTACCGTCAAATACGGAAGCTGCGTTCACTGAGTCAAATCGATGCCCATGCTCTGCACAGATACAACTCTCTATTCCACCTTTATATCTGTCGTAGGCGTCAAGCACTTCCGGCGGAGTGCAAGCCTGTTTTATTATGCGAGAGCACAATAATTTGATGTCTGTTTCTTCAACTTTTTCATAGTAGTAGTTGGCCCGCATGTTATCATGGTTACCGCGAAGCCACTTAAAAGGCATTCCCCGATCAACTGTTTTTAGCTTTTCATTGTCGAAAATTTTTGGATACTTTGCCATAATCCTTTCTTGGATCACATCCACTTGGCTTTTAGGAGCTGTGGGGTGGGTATAGGTATCGTCAATGGGAACGCCGAGTTGATCTACATGGTCTTGGCTCAGGGGTGGTTCTACGCCTGAAGCCTCTGCCGCACGACATTGATGTTGAAGGTCGGTTATCCTATATTGATAGTCGTCACGTGGTATAATTTTTCTTTCCCGCCACATTTTTACCAATACTTTTAATGGGCTATGATATTTCGCGGCCCTAATAAATCCGTCCAAATATCTATAGTCGTCAATTAAGTGCGCCTGCATCTCCCATATTTCGAAACAATCCCCTACTTGAATGATTTCTGCACCCAACGACTGAGCTCGCTCCAGTAGCTCTGCCAGCTCTCCTTCAAGTGAGATGAGCTTGGGTTTTCCCGGATTGGTTTTGAAATTACAGTTGTACATGAAGTTATCAATAACTGTTTCTCTACTTAAATGGAGATGAAGATCAGGAAGAAACATGATAAGCTCGTTATCAGAGATAAAAGGTGCCTCATCAGCCTTGAAATGAGCCACAATCGCGCCTTTCGGCATGTTGAAAAATTCATCAATGCTGCGTGTAAAATAGTAGAAACCTTTTTTGTCATAATTGACGGGTACTTTATTTTTACCACAATATTTATAGTATTTGAGACCTCGCTTTTCACCTTCCATATTCAGCCAAGAGCAAATAAGTATGTATTTACCTGAGACAAGGCCGAAATCCGTATGTGAAAATCCTTTCGAGCGATCATGATACCAGCCGCCTACATCAAGAAAATAATACTTCCTTTTCTCAGGAAGAGATTTAAGTTTAAGAGTTTTGATCAATCGTCGTCGTTCGGGACTTGACCGTCTAACTGCCTTTGGCGCTGCTTCTCTCAGAGCTTCCTCGATTATTTTTTTCCTCGCCCAAAGAGGAGTCATTTGAAAGAGTTCCCACCATCTCTTATCTCCCATCAGTCAAAATCTCCAAACTCAATTCTACGCTTCTACTAAACAGAAGTAACAGGCTGTTCTGCACCACGAAATCATTTATCGGGCATCTTCTCATCAAATGCAATATCCAATGCACTTGTTGGCGTATACTCGAACCATTGGCCGATCAACGAAGCTTCCGCCCAACTTGTAATATCTGCATCCTCGCCTTCTCCCCCTAGTTTGCCATCTTTGCCGCAGGAGAACAGGTCGTACTCACCGTGAGTTCCCGGGTAGGTATATATGTAGTCATTCCCCCAGGGATCCATTCTTGGAATGGTCTCGTTTGGGAAATACGCCTCAAGAATATCCAGTGTTGCCGGGTATTGTTCTTCCCAGCTTGTGATGTCGGCATTCTCACCTTCTCCACCCGACTGTCCATCTGCCCCATACGATACCAGGTCGTATCTTCCATGGACTCCCGGATATGTATAGACGTAATTATTGCCCCAGGGATCCGTTATCGGAATTGTCGCATTTGGGAAGTATTGTACGAGAGCTTCTAATGTAAGTGGATATACCCCTTCCTCCTGACGATGTTCGTCTAAAAACTTCATAATGACCTTCATATCTTCCCACGCTTTTTTCTGATTTGGATAGTCGTATTCGCGGTATGCCTCCAGTAATTTCATAATGAACTGCATTTCCTCCCAAGCCTGTTTTTGCTTTGGGTACAGCAACGGGCGGTAATTATCGACAGGATTTGCCGGAGGTATGCCTGGGTAGTTGGTATTGGCGTAGTTTTTAAACTCTTGTCCTATTTCAAGAAAGGGCGAAGGCGGCAGAGCATTCATGTCACCTGTATTTATAAAGGCTAAGAAGGCGTCTTCAAACCCTGTGCGGATTGTCAGAACGACGCGCGCACTTCCTGCCTTTAAAAAGGCCCGGTGCATTGGATCAGGGTGATCGAGATATTTTTTAAACTCCCATCGTGTCGGGTGGGTCCAGAAATAGGGATAGAGGAAGTAGAGCATGTTTTCCCATTCAATAGCATGATGAAGAAACTTGATCGTTTCACCATGCTTAAGCAAATCTACGCGGAAACCTTCATCCTTGAGAAGGCCGGTCGTGCCCAATTCATAAAGTACCTCTTCAATGTCTTTTTCTTTATCAGCCGGAATCTGAAAGATACCCTCTGGGAAGAACTCGAAAATAGAGGGGCAGAGTAAAAAACGAAGCACTCCTTTCATTACCTCTTCGCGTTCCTTTTTTCGCAGGCTTAGAGCATCCTGGGATCCAAGTTCTTCCTGCAGCCGAGATAGTCTTTCTTTCAACTTCTGGCGGTTTTCATAATACTGCGCTTGAGCTGCGTCGTAAATAGCCTTGAATACCCTAAGACGCCATGCCTCGTAGATCTCTGATCTCAGCTTGAGCCTGACTTGTAACTGAAGGAAAACGCGTTTTATGTTCTTTGAGGTAATTGCAAACTGGACCTGCTTGGATCCTCCATCCCATCCCGTGTACGCATTCTCCCAATCCGGATACAAAATATCATCAAATTGAACCGTGTTCTCTTTTATTTTCCACTTATACAGCATCTCGAAGCCCAACCTTATAAATAGCTCATTCTCGTCCCAGTTGGAAAAATCCCAACCATAGGGCTGCAATGCGATCACTGCATCGAGTTTATAGTCATCCGGTATTTCAACATCTATCGTGATTACCTCCGGTATGGAATTCCTACCCTCTTCCGGTTCACAAAGTTTAGGTATCGTTCTTTTGTATTCCGTCAACTGTAAATCTTCAACCGAAGCACCATACTGTGCAGCCAGTTCTCTGTAATTCTCGTTATCTAATACCACGTAGTCATCAGGAGTATCCTCTGTTTTTTCTAAACAGATTTTTAATTCAAACTCCTTTTCTAATTCATTCTGAATATCATTGATTTCCATTATTTTCGATAAAAGTCCGGAACCCGGTTCCGGAATAGCAATATCATAAGTTAAACGAATACCGTAACGGTAAAGATCAACCTGCCATTTCCGTATGAGTTGGTAATAGTCGACACGCGCGGCTCGGTCTGGAAAGGGATTCTTGATTCGCTGAACTGTCTCATCTTCGGTTTCCCGAGCTGAAGCGACACGGAAACTAATTTTGTGTTCTTGCTTGCTGCGCGAAGATGCCTTGCCGGTAAGCTCACGTGTGTGATTTCTCGTAATCTGTTCCGACTTACTAGCAGACTCCGAGGCGTTGTATCCGACGCTTGTAGTAATGCTGAAGCCCCATGCTTCCCCGGAAGTGGACACTGCCGTGTTGAAGGCATTTGAATGCTGCTTTTGTGAGTCGACGGACTGTGCAAGCTCGGTTTTTTCCGTAACCCCTTCTTCGCTGAATTCCTCTAAATAGTCTGTTACAATACGCTCAAACTCTTCCGAAGTACGCGACCATTCTCTTTGTCTAATATTCACCTCTTCCCCTGGGGAAAGAGGCACGGAATAGACGAGCCTTCCTCGCTCTATGCCGGCCGGCGTGAAGCTCATCCGCTCCAGGTGAAGATAGCCGGTATGCTCAGTAGTCAAGCTTTCTTCACATCCATCAACCCTGTTGCGTAAACGATTGATGTGGCGGGAAGCCAAAGCCTTAAAACTATTCAGATCGATCTCCTGCAGGTTCAATGAGAGGGAATTTCCTATTTCAATGGTTTTGTGCGCGCTTTTCGTTTCAACATTATTCTTGATGGCCCAGTCCATAAGGTCTTTTACAGTAGCCCCTGAAGTGGGGGGAGCAGCTTGTTCCGGTGGTAAAGCCTTGGAGTATTCCTTTAGAATTGTTTTATGAGTTTCCGAGACCGTCTCCAGTACTGCCCGGCGAAGTCCGATTACGTCATGGGCAACACGGCAAAGACTGTTAACTTCAAGCTTCGCGAACTGCTTGGCATTACGGAGCACATTGATTCGTCCTGTTGTGGATAGTGCAGCCGAAATAATCTCGGTAGTGTTTAAATCCTTGGTCTCTACTGCATTCTTTTTGAGTTCTTGCGTATAGCGCTGTGCAAGTTCATCAAGTTCTTCGTGGGATGGTGCCAAGTAGGAAAGGAAAGCGGCTTTTTCCAAGCCCCTTGACACTTTTGCCAGGCTCTCCCCCGGCCGAGGCTTTCTTGGAGTATAAGTTGCTTGTAGGATACTTCTCGTTTCAACCTGTTTGCTGGATACCACATCCGGTGGAATTGTCTCTTCAGAGTCTTCCACCTCGATAGTGATCTCAATATCCTCCCGATCCACATTCCAGAGTACCGAGTCTTTTGTATCCTTAATAAGCTTACCTTCACGGAAAACCTTGAAAAAGAGATCCGGTCTGCGATCAAGGAAAAGCTCCTTGAAATAGGACTCATCGAAGTGAATTCGAAAGACCCCTCCATCGCCTGTAGTAGTCCCCCCAACGAGGTCGGATACAAATAAATCTTTGTCCCAGGCTTCAACCCGAAGTCCTTTAATACCATGCTTTGTTTTGCTATCAATAATGTGACCGAAGATTTCAAAAACTCGCATTATATCTCCTCCTTCTTTGCACAATCTCACTAAGTAGCTGGACGAAATTAATGCAATAATCTATTTACGGGACGTAGTGCTTTGAATTGTCTTTTAACCCGTAATTTTGCCCAGATACTTCTTTTTTCATATGTTCTCCCGAACATTTTTTAAAATCTGAGAAAACACTTACATGAAGCCCATGGAGACTTTGTCATAAGCTCTTTTTTGAGCATTCTGAAAAATTACTTATGTTATATTGAAAGGAGTCTATGAGTGTTGAAGTAGAATCATTTAAAAGTTGCATAGCGCTGTCAATATTGTCAACCTTTTTATGTGATTTTTTCTATAGGGTTTTAGCGTTTAAGGAAAAGGAAATAGAAATTAATCAAAAATATTGTACTTTTCAGAAATCTTCGGTGCAAGTGCTTTAAATCGGCTTAGGCCGACCACTTGCTTTTTTATTGATTTTCAAATGTTCCAAACTGATGATGGCGATTTGTATTCCATCTATTTCATCCACAACCTTTTTTTGATAGCATTCGTCGAATTTAACACCTGAAATTGATGTCAATATCTCAATTCTCATTGGAGCCACACCCATTCGTATGATTTTATCTTCTTCAAGAAAAAGATCTTCTGACAGTTGAGGTGTATCAAATCCGAACTCCTTCAAAACCTTGGCCATCAGCTTTGCATTTTCGTGGTCTATGGCAACCCGAATATCCATATCATTGGTTGCTTTCGAATAACCTATGAAAATTTGTTATTATGGCTTTATGAGCCCCGGCTCTTCGATGCCGATAAACGATATCAGTACCCAGATTAATGAGGCTTACGGCATTGCGGCTAAAAAGCCTGAAATATCACAAGCCGATGATAGCGTATCGAGGCCTTGTTGTCCTGACAGTAACAGCATCCTGAGATTTAAATACTTTATACCGCCTGTCGGGCTTAAAAATACCATCGGTTACGGATAAATTCGCGCACCCGGCTTATCAACCCCAGGCCTATATCGCGAAAAATGCCGAGCTAAGGCATACAGGATAGGTGCGCTCTTTTAATGGAAATTCATCTTCGCTGCACCACAATTTGCCAAAGAACCAAATCCGAAACAGCCATGAATAAGTATTTTATATTTATTTTCTGAGCAATCTTATCTCTATCGCGCTGAGATTTTGTTCATCGACGTGATAGCATCCTTTGTTTCCTATCAATCAATACCCTTAACAAAAAACGGGCTTCTTGAACAATAGATTGAAAACGACCCGAGTTGATACGGTTGTTATGGCTTTTGCGAATCCAACTTTCTTGAGATATATACACCATAGCTGTAATAAGTTTTATATTTCTCATACAGTTCAATTTCTCGATTTTCCGCTTCCACAATTGCGCGTGCTTCTTCACTATTCCCGTTCCGGTTAAGGAAATCCTTAAAGCTATTCTGCATAGGCCGATAATAATTCTCCAACCAGCAATGCACTGGTAAAACAAAATAGCCAATCGGAGAATAGCCGTTCTTCTCCAGTACGCGAATCTTTGAAGATGCCACATCTATTTCGGGGTATTCTTCATCCCAATATTTTTGAAGTTCCGACGGACGGGAGCCTGTAATCCAGGTAATCTCCGAAACAACCAGTAGTCCGCCCACTTTCAGATAACGATTCCAGTCTTTTACCCCTTTTTCAAAACCGATATTGTATATCGCCCCCTCAGACCAGATAACATCAAATTCCTCATCTCCAAAGGGCAGGTTGTCCATTGAACAGCAAAGGGTCGATATTTTTTCAGAAAGCCCCATGTTTTCGGACCTACCTTCAAGTACTTCAAGAAAATCCGGGAGGAAGTCCACTGCCGTAATCTGAGCTTTCAATAGTTGAGCCAGCAACAATGTTGAAGCCCCCGTACCGCAACCTATATCGGTGATCTTTAATGGCGCAGATCGATCTATCATAGACATGTCGATAGCCATTTCCGTCTCTGCATCACCGCCTGGACCCTGCCGGTTTGCACTTTTATGAAGATCTATCAAAAGTTGATAATCTTCCACTTATCTATCCTTATTTGTAGCCATAACGGCGGAACTTTGCGGCGAGTGAAACGAGTCCGCAACAGTGACTGGTTAACCACCAATTATTTCATTTAAGCCATCGGCAATGAGAGCCAACTTTTCATCAGATACTTTTGTTATCTTCTTGCCAATTCGCTTTTTGGAAAGAATTCGAATCTGACTGATCTTTACCCAGGATTTTTTTGGAAGCCCGGTCGTCTAAAGCTCCTGGGTCAATAGGTTCGCATTAGTGAGGGATTCGCTGAAAATTTATCAAAAAGCTATGAGCAGTAGTGCGTCCTTAAAACCAGTCCCCTTCTATCTTATTAATTATATTGATATTTTAAATTTGTTATTTTTTACTTGACAAGGAGATTATAAGATGTCCCCTATTCGTCCCTATTACAAAACGGTCCAGCTTTTGGTTGTGCCCTATAAATATTAAAAGGCGAACAATCTCTGAAGTATTGAAATAACATCTAATTGGTCTTTCGAATCTATTGTGCCAAGCTTCTTAATAAGTCGTGCCTTATCTATTGTTCGTAACTGATCTAATACAATTTGCCCCTTTTTCCTTTGAAATGTGCAGGAAATACGGGTGGGATATTCTTTTTCGGCAGAAGTCATCGGGGCAATAATAACCGTTCGGATGTTGCGATTCATTTCATCGGGAGAAATTACCAAACAAGGTCGCTTCTTTTGGATCTCTGATCCGACTGCAGGATCAAGATTTACTAAATAAACATCAAAGCGTTTCACTACCATTGCCATTCTTCTTCATCCCATGAATGTGAAATATTATCATCAATTATCGGTTTGTCATCACCCTTTTCCCCCATATTTTTGAAAGCGGCATCCCAGCCTTCACGAACATTTTTTACAGGTTTAATGATGATTTGATTTTTTTCAACCTCAATTTCAACATCATCCATAATGCCCGTTTGATCAAGGATGGGTTTGGGTATGCGCAAACCTTGGGAATTACCAATTTTTATTATACGTGCTCTCATTAGACTTCTCCTTTAACATTTCTATGTAATTACATTATTATTACATTGAGGTCGGAAGTCAAGTATTTAATCTTAGAGGTCCAATGCGGTGCTGACCAGCGCCGGGCGCCGATCAAGCAAACGCAGTTTGATTGATCGGTTTGCGATATCCGGTAATATTTTGTGGGTATCCAGTGGTATCCAGTCAGTGGTATCCAGTATCCAGGCTCAGTATCCAGTAGTATCCGGGACGTATCCGGATATCCGGGGCGGGTATCCGGGGTATCCGGGGTCGGACCAAACTATCCCATTGATATTCCATCAAATACATACCAGAAATAGGCATTCTCAGGTCTTAGCGATGCATTTTCAGTGTCAAAAACAGCACTGTAAGCAGATTGAGACTCACGAAGTCCGACTGTTTCCCCTGAACCAGTTATATCTCGGCCCTTGATCGTATGACCGAATCTTTGCCGAAAATGATTAACGAACGTGATACTGCCCACCGCAATGCTTTCGGTCCATTTTTCCTCACGTTTTTTTACCTCCTGCA
>JAFGES010000022.1 GCA_016931455.1 Desulfobacterales bacterium
GTATCTCATTTAGTATATTTATTTTCGCTCTCAAATATTTTGATTTGAGCTTCGTTTATGCATTATGGGCTGGTATCGGAATACTATTGGTATCATTAATTGGAATGACATATTTTAAAGAACCAGTAAGCGTTATGAAAATAATCTCCATTTTGGTGATTGTTGTTGGGGTTATCATGCTAAATTTAAGTGAGAATGTATCAAACCAATAGACAATATGACTGTTTTAACCGCCAACAACCGCTTGCACATAGGACCACAAAAGGCGCGCGACCTTGGCAACGGCTGCTTCATCTTTAAACGCATTCCCTCCAGATTGCGCGTTCCTTTTTTGACCTGTGAAGCGGAGCGTTAACTTGCATTTATGAAAACAAAAATATCAAAACAACAAAAAGAAATTGCTGCTGCTCTTGGTGTTTCAATAGAGGGTATTAAAACATTCAGAGTAGCAGCAGCAAAAATAATGGACTTTGTTGCTCCTTCGGTAGGCGAAAAAGAACAATTGTCTCCAACTCAATCCCAGCTAGATTATGCAAATTCACTTAATATTGATGTATCAAACGACACAAGACGTGTTGCCTCTGCCAAAATCCAGGATCACCTTGAGATAAAGAATCTTGAAGCATTAAAGTCACTCAATCTGAAGCCTGGAGATAAAGTCTTGTATGACAATGGATACATGATAAAAGAACACATAGTATCCTCTATAAAGGAAAAGGGGAAAGTCTATTTTAAAGGTGTTGGTTGCCCTCAAGCATGGGCCAGTCGAATCTTACGTAAAGATAAACAGAAAAGTTAACCTGTCGCTTTACCGGACTGGCTACAAAACTGCCAGCCGGTAAGTTTTTCGTTCGGGAGTAAAAAAGGAGGTATCAATATGCAAGCACGAGGCCCACTGATGATAGAACATCGTCTTATTGAGCGCATGCTTTCGATTATCAAAAATGTTTTGGGCAAAATCGAATCGGAACACGAGGTGGATCCTGTGTTCGTAGATATTGCGGTCGATTTCATCCGGATATATGCTGACCGTACGCATCACGGAAAAGAGGAAGATATTCTTTTTCGAGAACTGAATAAAAAGACGCTGACTTCAGAAGACAGGCAAATAATGGAAGAACTAATCGAGGAACATGTGTTTGGTCGCCAAACAACCAAATCGATTGTTGAGGCCAACACCCGCTACCGAAATGGTGATAAGACTGCCTTGACCGACATTACCGCAAACCTTAAAACCCTTACCGAGTTTTATCCCAGACATATCGAGAAAGAAGATAAGGTTTTTTTCCCTTCATCCAGAATTTATTTTACTGATGAAGAGGATCAGGCCATGTTAGCAGAATTCTGGGAGTTTGATCGGAAAATGATTCATGAGAAATATAAAACATTGGTTGAAGGATTTGAAGGGCGGTAATGAATCCCGAACCATGCCTTGCACTCGGATGGCAATTCCGCTGCGCTACATTGCCACCGGTGAAGGCCTCGTTGGGCGGTATAAATTGATTTTAATCAAGCAAGATTTGTCATAAAAATTGAATTCGCCAATCTAAGGCGATGAGGTTTGCAATGGGTGAAGCGAAAAGAAGAAAATCGAAAGATCCATATTATGGAAAAATACCGAAAAATATTCCAGAAAGAGGGATAGTAATTTCACCTCCAATTGTTTGTGATGACAACAGCTTATTTGTTAAAAGCTCGGTTCTTGATGAGACCGAATTGAGATTTTCTCTTCTCTATTGGGATAAACTTGTTTGGCCTTCGTCAAATGCCGTTCACATGCCAAGCAACGACGATGCAAAATTTCTTGAAGAAATAGGAGTGCTCACACGACCCAGTTATAATTTCAACGGCAATTTGGGGCACATTATAGCAGCCACTCAAATTAAAGCATTCCGTGATTTGGAGGCAATAGAACCAGGGCAATGGACTATGGCAATGGGTGAAAATTCCCTTAAAATCAATATGTCAGATTTTGAAAAAAATGAAGGGGCACTTATCGAGTTGCATCGTGCTATTCCTATTCCGACACGGGACGTTCCGTTTAATGACATACTTGATTTTAAAGAACGTCGGAAACCTGAATTATTCGCCCTTCGACATCATTTTGATCAGTTATTAGCTGAAATTCATAATTCCTCTGATAAACAAACAATTTTAGAGAAAAAAATTAAAGAGATTGACACAGCTTGTACAGATTTACTTAAAGTTGGCAGGGAATGGCAGTTCCCTGTCTACGTTTCAAATTTAAAGGCATCTTTTTCTCTTAGTTCACGCACGTTGTCTCACGGAGCTATAGGGGCTTGGTTGCTAGGAGGTCCTTTGGGTTTGCCTGCAGTTTCTTCTGCATTAATAGGTGCGGCTTTAAGTACGATAGAAATAAAAGGGGACTTTGGTTTTCGCTCAATTCGGCGTCCATCAAGTCCATACAGATATACGTTTAAAGCTCATGAAGAGCTATGATTTTCAAGGTAAAATAAAGGGCCTTATGCCCAACAATTTGCTGCACGGGAGCGCAAATAGCGAGCGCCCCGTGAGCAATACGTTAGCTTGATATATGATAGATAAAACAACAACACCAAACCAAGTAACGTTCGAGATTGTTGAGTTCTGTGTAGAGATCGATTCGTCTAGAAATCCAATCTTTGTTCCAGTAGCGCCTTCACAGCAAGTAAGGTTTAATTACTGCTTAACGGATGTCCCTTTATTTGTGAAAAGTCATAGGGGTAAAACCCAGTTTGGATGGATTATTTGGGAATGCCCTCATTTGTATTTTGAAGCAGAATTTCATGCTTGTTGGGTGAACCCAGAAAACAAGCTGGTTGATATCACTCCTAAGCCTGATAATGAGAAGCATATCCTTTTCCTTCCTGATAGTAAGCGCGTCTATGAGCACAAACCTGTTCCAAATTTTAGAAGGATCCTATTTGATAATGACTACACTAGGCTCTGGTTAACCCTTCAGAAAAAGAAAGATGAGACAATATTGAAACACTTTAAAAATGATGAAGTTGATTCTATTGCAGCAGAAAAGGAATTCAATGAGTGGATTAAATCAATAAGGAACAAGATAAAAAGGAAGAAATGAAAAGCTAACCAGCAAATCCAGCGGACGGCTTACAGCCGCCGCTGATCAGCACGTTAGGCATTGAATATAAATGACGTATGAGGTGAAATTATGATTAACAATCTATGCATCTTCTTATCTAATCTGAGAAATGATACGAGAATTAAGTTGTTCGATGAAGCAGCTACCAAACAAGCAATTATAATTCGCATGTTACAGCTTCTTGGTTGGGATGTGTTTAATATTGACGAAGTCTATCCAGAATTTTCGATTGAAAACAAAAGAGTTGATTATGCCCTTCGCATAAACAATTCCAATGAGTTTTTTTTGGAAGTAAAAAGGCCTAGCGAAGACCTTGATAGACATCAAGAGCAATTATTAGAATATGCATTTCGTCTGGGAGTCGAATTAGCAGCTTTGACAAATGGTATCACATGGCTTTTTTATCTTCCAACAAAAAAGGGGGATTGGTCGTCACGTCGTTTTTATGCAATTGACATTTTTGAACAAGATCCCAAAGAGGCCTCAGAAAAATTCGTCCAAATATTATCAATGCGGGAACGGGGACGTCCTTAATTAAGTAAATAAATTGGCAGAAGAGAGACGCTCTTAACTTATTAA
>JAFGES010000023.1 GCA_016931455.1 Desulfobacterales bacterium
GCAGTGGTGTAAATCCTATGCTGATAATGATGAACGCCTTTATTGCCGGTTGATTTAACTTGCTCCATAAGAGCCGCACCCAAATCAATAAGATAAATCTTGACGTGAGGGCCGTGTGGAAGATTCCGGTCATAGTTCCTGCTACCATTTTTCTTAAAGGCATTAAAGGCCTTTTCAAACAAATATTCCCGGTCTGATTCTTTGAATTTTGAATGGAGCAGGATGCTGTTTTCTTTATCCTGATTATCAATAAAACTTTTTTGGGCGGTAATCGCTGTGTTACTGATAACAAAAGTATTAGCTGGTTGCTGTTGGTATAGTGGATTGGTGCTATCTTCAATTTTTTCATCGTATTCAATAAATTCTATTTGATACTGGCTGTGATTGAAGCTATCCATACTAACAATATCCCGTTTAGGAAGATGCAGAAAATCCTCGATGAATAGGGGATTTGGGGTCGCTGATACCAACAGCGTATTAGGCAATGTTTTGTCATCATCTTGCTGGTATTTTTTACACTCCACCAATTCTGCAAATAACAGGTTGAATGCCGGCATATTGATATACTCGTGATATTCGTCAAACACCACATGGGCGTTCATGAAATCCATCAATGTGGTGACATTGCGATGAGTAGTGATGGAGTTGACAATTTGATCAATTGTGGTGATGACAATATCACCAGAAAACTCAATGCTCTCTGGTGTATCTACGGGTTTTCCGGAATACATGGTTTGCTTGATCTCACCTGTACATATTTCAACCCTTGCATTGGGAAGGTATTCATTGGATTTCAAATCCTTAAACAGACCTTCACAAATTTGAACCCGTGGGCAAACCCAAAATATTTTTTTTACTTCAGTATTTAGAGCCCACTCCAGTGCGATTTTGGTCTTGCCGCATCCCGCCGGTCCTTTCAGAACGCCAATGGTGACTTCCTGGTCGGATAGTTCCTTTGCTGCAATAGCCTGTTTCTTATTACGTTCAACATCCGGATTATTTTGATTAAATCCATCCAGACATTGCTGAATATGTTGCTTCAGTCCACGATCCTTCTGAAACGCTTTTTCAAGAATCTCATCTAATGTGTGATTGTTGATATGTTCATTAAGCGCATCACCGGTAAGAGCTTTTGAAACCAATCTATCTGCTGTAACCAGTGCGGAACGCGCGAGGTTGTTTAAGGCATTGTGTTGAATGTTATTTCGATATTTATCAATAGACTCTTTGCTTGAATAGCGCTTGTACGTTGGCAAATATTTAGTTTCCAGTCTATCTTCAATTGCATCAAACTTTGGGATATTCAGATAATCAATCTCAATTAACGTATCTTCAAAGTATTCATCCATCATACTTTTTATTGACTTAAGGGTAGCGATTACGGCTGATGTAAACTGAGGGTATTTCTTTTTTAAATCTTCCAATTTGCTAAATATACCAACCATTCCTTTAATTTCATTCTTTGTATCCCGAATTGGTTTAGCATGGTGCCAATAGATCGCATGCTTAACCCTAGCGTCTGAATCCTGATTAAGGTCTCGTGGCTCAAACAACAAATGAAACAACAACAACGAGATTTCATTGTGCCGGGGATGCTTTTGCCATGAAAACTCGCCTTTATTTATGTGCTGCCCGTCATCTGGTACATCTTCAATTATTTTCTTCTTTAGCTGTTTACTCAACCAATCCTGAAAAGCCGGATCAATTTTTCCGATATCATGCCAGCATCCCGCTATAAAAACGGCCATTGCCAGGTTGTTATCGTTAGGGACCAATCGTTTTATGATCCTATAAGCAAGATAACCTACAGTGAATAAATGTTGATCCAGCCGTTGGGCTTTGGTGTTGGCAAAAATTTGATCTGTCATAATTTCAATATCTCCGATTATTATTTGATTACTGGTATAGTTCACCGGCACCACACCATTTTCATCAAACTTGCTTTTATTCCCCACCACCCACAAGAACTGGCTTCTGGATCGGCTTCTGATCCAGTGGCAGGAAACAGCGGTGCTTTTGCTGGCGGTTTGTCGCAGCATTTTTTTTACAGTATTAAGGCCTTCTTCCGTGATGACGGTTTGCCAGGTATTGTCGCCGATGCGGTTTGCAAAGGCATCGAGTACCCGGCGGGTTTTCTTGAGTGCTTTTTTTTCGCACTGGGAGATGAAGGTTACCATCATTGCGGCTTATTCTCCTTGCCCTGTTCCATATTTCGCTCTTTGCCCATCAAAGCCATTGCCTTGACCTGATCAAACATGACATCCAAAGCTTTGTGGTCGGCAAAAGATTGCAGACATTGTTGGCGAAATTCCTGATCGCTTGCATTTTCTTTGGCACAAATGAATGCCCAGGGCAAAACAATAGCATCTTTAACCAGGTCGGCAATATCAAACACCAGCGCTCCACGGCGGGTTTTGCCATGCATGACGGCGAAGCCGTGGGGTATGCCCAATACCCAAAGCGTTGAGGCGGCAAGGCCATAGGCGAGATAGTTGCCATGGTTGAGAAAGCCGTTGGCCTTGTCGGTGGCCTCACGTTTACGGATAAAATCGGCCATGTTGGTGTGCCGGGCTGCGATTTTATAGAGTTGTTTGGTTAGTTTTGCTTCGGTGGCAAGCAGATAGGTGGTTTTGGGTGCTGTTGCTATTTGGACTTCGTTGGCATCCAGGGCGTTCGCAATGGCTGGGTCTCCGGCATCAAAACCCGCCAGTTTCAGCTCTCGGTCTTTCTGCCAGACTCGCCGCAAATAGTCGATACGGGCGTGTTGCAGTTGTTTTGCGGCTTGCAGACGCTGTTGATCGTCAAACCAGAAAGAAAGCCAGGCTTGCAGGTATTCCGTTGGCCGGTATTCGCTTTGCGGGGTCAGCCATTCGATCTCGTTACCCATGTAAAGCGGGGTACCGCCACCGCCACAGAAACCAAGGAGTACGCCTGCCTGCGCCAGCATGCGCACCGCGGCCTGGGTGATGGAAGTGCCTGTGCCCAAGAGTATCACCGTAGTATTGGCAATGGGTATATTAAAATAGAGATTGTCTTTTTTTGCTTCGGTGAGATATAATACACGGCCATCTTTTTGCATAACACGGCAGTGCTCTAAATAGTACATATTGGCCCGTTTGGAATGTAAGATTGTTTTTAGGTCAGACGGTGAAAGGTCATCCGTCTATTTTACCCCTTTCCAAATATATTACTCTATGAATTTTTCCATATGAATCCAGAAATAGCATTTAATTAAGTTCGATGATGAACATGAGCATAAATCTCAACCATGACAAAAACGGTCCTACATGGATCATTATTTTAAAGGTTACCCAAAATTTCCTTCAATTCTTTCTCAATCTCCCTTTTCATCCCCTCCGGTTCCAGCAGCCGCGCTTCCTTGCCGAACGACATCACCCAGCGTTTCACATCCCGGTAACCTGAGGTGGTCATAGACAGGATAATGGAGCCGTCGACTTTGTCGATGATTTTCTGATCGGTGGCCCAGATTTTTTCTTTAATATATCGGGCTTCCTTTTTGCTGAATTGAATTTTTACGGTGACGGGATCGTTGTGGATAAGGTCGAAGGCGGAATTCAAAGTTTCTTCGGGATTGAAGTTTTCCGGATAATCCACGTCCTGGTTCAGTGTTTTGATGGATTGGATTCGCTCGACAGCGTAACTTCGAACCTCGTTGTCTTTGATTTTGACGGCAAATAAATAAAGGCCGCCGTTGTTTTCGTAAAAATGCAAAGGACCGATCTCCACGTTTTCGATTTTGTCTTTATAAAATACATGATAGGTCATGGTGCAGGCCGTGCGATCCAAAATGGATTCCGTCAAGGTATCAATGATGGTTCCCATTCCGGTGTAGGTTTTGGAACCTATGGTTTTGCAGATGAAAATTCGTTTGAGATCCGAAAGCGCGTTACGGGTGTCTTCCGGGATAAAATACATCAGCTTGCCTATGGCGGTTTGTATGTGGCGGTCGATTTCCGTGCCGGCAAATACCACGGATTCACCGGCCAGCATACACAGGGAAATTATTTCCGGATAGCTTAATTCAAGTTTGGGAAGGCAAAGATTGGGGAGGCGCTCAAGGTACGTGGGCTCAATGTGCCAGTATTTTACTTTTTCAAAGGGCGGCCGTTCATCATAAATGGGAATGCCCAGATCCTCAATCGTTTGAAGACAGCGGGATACGGATCGATCCGTGATGCCGAGCGTTTTTGATATTTCATTACGGGTCGTTCCTTGAGGCTTGGATAACAGCCCCAGGACTTTTATCAATTGGATCAGGTTCTTTCCTCTCAATTATCACTCCTTAAAACCTGTCACTATGCTTGGGTTTTTGACTATGTAATGGCATAAAGCGATGAAGTCATTATTAACTAAATTATTTACTAGTTTGATTCAAGGTAATTGTTTTCTTAAAGCCGAAGATTTTAATTTTTCTGGAATTTTTTCTGAAATTGACTTTGAATTGCAGCTATTTCAAACTAGGCAATTGTCTACAAGACAATCTGCCATTTTGTTGTAATGC
Source organism: Desulfobacterales bacterium (assembly GCA_016931455.1). Taxonomy (GTDB): domain Bacteria; phylum Desulfobacterota; class Desulfobacteria; order Desulfobacterales; family JAHDSC01; genus JAFGES01. Next base: position 4,523 of record JAFGES010000023.1, read on the forward strand.
GGAAAGAGGAATGGATTAGTCCGGATGTTGCACGAGTTCGATTTGCCTTAATTCAATGATGACGGAGTTAAAGCTGTAGTACTTTACCGTAACTACGAAACCCTGGAGCAAAGCTCCCAGGGATGGCACGAGGGTAAACATGATCCCTGGTCCTATATCAATTACATCCTTTTTATTATAAAACAGCCTACAGGAAATTCGAAGAACGCCTCGGTCGGATTCAGAGCTATAAAGGTGAGAAAACCAGTCTCGTAATTCAAGCCATCGACAAGGCTATAGGACCGTTTAGCGTCGCTGAAATTCAAAACGCCTGTACGACCGTCAGTGTGGATATGATCCGGCGGGTTTTGAAAAAATTACGAGCTGAGGATCGTGTGGAATGTTTGGGTCGTGGTCAGATTGTTATTTTATGCTGATTCTACAGTCATGATCTAGTTTTTTACCAGAAAAATCCGATATTCCAGATTGTCTTGCTGAATATTTTTGACTTTCCACCCTTTACCCTCAGCCGCACGGCTTACATTTTCTTTTGAGGCTTCGGTATCCACCAATACTTCAATTTCACCTTCATCTGTTTTTTTCAGTGCATTAATAAGCATCAAAACCGGCTGCGGACATGAAAGTCCCCTTGCATCAACGATTTCCGTCATTTTATTTTTCCTATCACTTTTTTCTCATTGTAAAACCGATAAAGAGACACACCAGAAGCCCTATAATAACAGCGGCAATACCGTGTGGTCCCACACCGTTGGGGGAGCTGGCAAGGCCGAAATTATGGGCAAATGCCGCTCCCACAATCATACCCATGACAAAGATCGCAGCATCTCCGTCTCCTTCGCCCGCCATAAACAACTGACGTCCGGGGCAACCTCCGGCCAGTGCAAAAGCAAGCCCTGCTACCAGCATACCGGCAAAGTTCCAGATCATCTGAGTGTGAGCAACCGGCTGTCCTTCAAAACCCGGCTTGAATTGTCCCAAAATCAGGTTGGTAACTAGGGCTGCGGCCGTCAGCACAATTACTCCGGAAAGCAGATGCATCTGTCGAAATAGAATCAGGTCTCTAAACGCACCCATTGTACAAAAACGGCTTCTTTGGGCAATAAACCCAATGCCGATACCCACGACCAGTGCAATTAGCACAGGGGCATGCATAGCTCCGGGGCCTTTGACGCTGTAGAAAAGAACACCGTTTTGGGCTTGGTCTTTTATCATGGGAAAGATAAAGAGCAATGCTGAAAATCCGATCATGATGATCGGCAGGATCCATCCGGCCGAAGTATAGGTGGCCTGACTTCTACCTAAATTATAACCGCTTTTGAAAAAGAGAGTGCCGATCCAAATTCCCCCAATCAGACCGAGGATACCAAAAACTGCATTAAGATCTCCACCTGCCAGCCGCAGCATCGCGCGCCAGGGGCATCCTAGAAATACCAGCGCACCGATCATGGCAAATATACCCAACACAAATCTGACAATCGGTGCGGATCCACCGCGGGGACGAAATTCTTTGAATAGATATGCGGCAATTAAGGAACCGATAACAAATCCCATAATTTCGGGCCGCATATACTGAACCACTGCTGCCCGGTGCAAACCGACAGCCCCTGCAATATCTCGCTCAAAACAGGCCACACAGATTCCCATATTGCCGGGATTTCCCAATTTTTGAAGAATCGGGGCAAGGATACCGATCACTGCTCCCACTGCAATAATGCCCCAACGGGTTGAAAAAAAATTTTTAAACATAGAAAGATGCCCCTCCACCACTGCTGAGTACCCTGATTAAAAAAAACTTTGGAAGTTTTTTTCCGACCTTTTTAAGAAAAACTTTTATATAAGATAATAAAATAAGTCAAATTGATAAAATCTATGATTATGCGAATGGATTTTGTTTTTTTCTATAAATTCCATTTTTGCCTACAAATATCCCCGTAGAATTTCGTCCCTTTGAAATCAAAATGGTGCTTGAAATGAGTTAAGCGTGAATCAGCTTCAACAGTTTTTCAGCAAGCATTTGATTGACTTGACTTGTTTTTAATGAAAAACGGATAAAACGATCGGAAAGACCGGTGAAATTCGTACAGTTTCGAATTAGAATTTTTTCTTCGGCCAAGCGGTTGCAGATTTGTTCCGCCTTAAGATCATAGGATAATTCGGCAAGTACGAAAGAGGTGGTACTGGGGAAAAGTTTTAGCCCGGAAATATCTTTAAATATGTCGGTGAAGTTTTTTCTTTCAGTTTCAAGAAAATTTATTGTTTTTTGAGTAAACTCATCCACTTCAGCTCTTTGGGTCATTAAGTAACACACGGCTGCTTGAGCCAGACTGTTTGCGCTCCACGGCAATTGATAGTGACTCAGTTTTTTTATGATTTTTTTTGATGCAATTAAAAAGCCGATTCTTAAACCCGGTATCCTGAAGATTTTCGACATTGAGTTTAAAACAATAACATTGGGCAGGCCGCGGTCAGCCATGCTTTTTTTCCGGCTATCCCTTACAAACGGCAGATAGGATTCATCAATGATAAAATTGATGTCGGGATGGGTTTTACATAGAAAATGAAGTTGATCCGTCGATGTCAGCGCGCCGGTGGGATTATTGGGATTACATATAAAAACCAAATCCGCGTCTTCAATAGATGAGGCTATCTGATCGATATTGAGCTGGAAATCTTCCGATTCTGATGTCATTACAAATGTGTGCTTGACGCCGTGCATTCGGCATGCATCCGCGTAGTCCGCATAGGTAGGACCGATAATAACGGCTTTTTGAGCTTTAAGGGCTTGGGGAATAGTATAAATAAATTGGGTTGTTCCGTTTCCGGCCAGCACGGATTCGGGATCGACATGATATCGATCCGCAAAGGCTTTTACAGCTTGCCCGGCATCGACTTCCGGCAAGGCCGTAATGGCATTGATATTTTCTTGTATAAAGGTGACAAGACCCGGCATGGGCCCCAACGGATTGACATTGCTGCTCATATCGATAATTTCAGATGACCTGCATCCAAGCTGCCGTGCCAGTCCGTAGATGTTGCCACCGTGGCCACTTAACATAACGTTCCTCCGATGGAAACGGTCAAGAAAAGGACGGATTCTAAAATTTCGTTCATAGCACCCAGCATGTCGCCGGTAATACCTCCGATGCGATTTTTATAATATATGATGATAATTGCTGTGAGAGTGATAAAAGCCACATTCAGCCAAATTCCTCTCCATCCCAGAAATAATGAAAGTAAAACAGGGATCAGTACGGCCGAAAAATGATAGGGCGTAAGCGTGTTGCGAAAAAAATCATGACCCGTCCCGCCTTCGGGCCTTGCGTATCGAAGAAATCGGACACCAAAGAGCATACTGCTGCGGGCATATGCCGGGATGATGAGAAGAACTATACTCCGATGAATATCCAAACTTAAGATTCCTCCCCACTTTACAGCTAAACCGCAGATAATCGCTACAAGTCCCATAGTGCCGAGGCGGCTGTCTTTCATAATGGCAAGCGCTTTTTCTTTGGGTCTTTTTCCGTAAAGACCGTCGGCCGTATCACCTAATCCATCTAAATGGAAGGCGCCGGTCAAAAGAATCAACACGATGACATCCAACATCGCAACCACAGGCTGCGGCCACAATCGCAGAAAAATTTGATCTGATACGGCAAGAATACCCCCTAATAAAATCCCTACAACCGGAAAGAAGGGGATCATTTTATGGGGATCAAATATTTCGGATTTTCCAATGGGAAGAATTGTCAGAAATTGAATTGCCGCAATCAAGTTTCGCATATCGTGTCTCCGGATTAAGCTGTTTTAGGATTTGATTTAATCGGAACCGGAATGCCGGCTACCGTCCATATCACTTGATCCGCACAAGCGGCCACAGACTGATTGGCAAATCCGGCCGAATCCCTGAATAATCGTGCAAGCTTGTTTTCCGGTACAATACCTGCACCGACCTCGTTTGAAACAATGATAACCCGGCCTTGAGCCGCTTTCAGCGACAGGGATAAACGCTGAATATGATCTTGGATTTTATCGGGGTCATTGATTTCCATTAAAAGATTGTTGATCCAAAGCGTAAGGCAGTCCACCAAGATCACACTACCGTCTTGACTGTGATCATTGATCGCTTCCGGTAGCCGGACCGGAACTTCCATCGTTTCCCAATCATTGCTTCGCTCTTCCTGATGACGGACGACCCGTTGATGCATCTCATCATCATAGGGAACGCAGGTGGCGATAAATATTTTTTTGTTTCCCGGGATTTTTTCCGCCAGTTCAAGTGCATGACGGCTCTTACCGCTCCGGCATCCGCCGATCACAAAAACGATTTCTCTCACACGATTTCTCCATAATTATAAATGCTTATTATATTTCTGCCGGTTTTATTTTTCAATGCCGGTCCTTGCCGATACACCGTTTTTTAAATAATGCCGGATTTCTTTCATTTCCGTAACAAGATCCGCTTTTGCAATCACTTTTGGATCCGCCCAACGTCCGGTAATCACTAGTTCCACGCCGTCGGGCTTGGCATCGATCAAATCAAGAAGCTTTTGCAGCGGAAAAAGATTGTATTTGACGGCCACATTGGCTTCATCCAGAATAATGACATCATAGGTTTCCGATTCCATTACAGCCTTTATTCTTTCAAGCCCTTTGCAGGCGGCCGCGATATCTTCCTCGGAAGGGTTGCCTTTAATGAAACGGCCGCAACCATACTGCTCGATCGTGATATTTTCGGAAAAGCGTTTCAATGCCTTGATTTCACTGTAATCTCCGGTTTTGAGGAACTGAGCGATAAAAACTTTCAGCCCTGCGCCGGCAGCCCTTACGGCCAGACCTAATGCGGCGGTGGTTTTCCCTTTTCCATTTCCCGTATAAACTTGAACGTATCCTTGCATAATTTTTATCCGCTGTTCTTATAGCTGAAACAAGTTTCGACAAAGTGCTCGGCTGCGTTAGGGCAACTACCGAAATGAAGATGAATATAGCTGCCCAAGGTGTTTGCGATTTTATATCCTTCCGTTATTTCTTTTTGCCCGTAACGGCTTGAGACGGCATATACCGTGTCGGTGCAAGTTGCCGGTGACGGCGTTGTTATTTCCGAATAATGAAATTCATGTCCTCGAATGATTTGACCTTTTTTCCCGAGGGCCGTGTCTTTTAAGGTTGTAATTTCCCGATAACCGAGTGCTTTTAAACGGGTAAACATTTGCGTGGAAAATGGAAAGCAGCCGGACATGGGATATGTTTTTCCATCAGCATCTTCAATTTCTCGGCAAAGATACATGAAACCACCGCATTCCGCATAAATCGGCATGCCGGCAATACTTTTTTCCTTGATTTGACGGCGTATGGGTGCGTTGTCGGTAAGCTGCTTTGCAAAAAGCTCGGGATAACCTCCTCCAAGGTAAATTCCATCTAAATTCGGCGGCAGGTTATTATCATTAATCGGAGAAAAGTATACGATTTCAGCCCCATATTCTTCCAACAATTCAAGATTGTCCGGGTAGTAGAAACAAAAGGCATTGTCCATAGCAACTCCGATCCTGACCCGGGAAATTTTTTCTGAAACTGCGGCGAGTGGTCGTTTGATGTCGCTGTCTTTTTTTTCCGGAAGAAGTTCAAGCAGCATATCGACGTCAAGATGAGCATCAATGCTGTCGGCAAGTCGGGTAATATTTTTATCGGAAAAATGGAAATCTTGTCGAGTGACAAGGCCTAGATGTCTCTCCGGAATTTCAATCTCTTTGTCATGGATCATTCCACCGATACACGGCATTTGAACATTGTCCCAAAGGGCTTCTTTTAAGTATGCCAGATGCCTTTGGCTTGCGACATTATTAAAAATAACACCTACAAATTTGAGGTCTTGATCGAACCGTTCAAAACCTTGGACAAGGGCGGCTGCGCTACGGGCCATACTTTTTGCATCAACGATCAGCACAACCGGCAAGTCGATCCATTTCGCCATTTGCGCGGTTGAACCGGCTTCGCTCTTGCCGTCATAGCCGTCAAAAAGACCCATGACACCCTCGACAACGGCAATATCCGCGTTGAGCATCTGCTTCCGGAAGCATTCAAGATTATATAGCTTTGAAAGCATCCAGCCGTCTAGATTTCTGCCGGCTACTCCGGTGACACGCGTATGATGACCGGGATCTATAAAGTCCGGTCCGACTTTAAAAGGTGCAACTTGCAGACCGCGCCGGATAAAGGCGGCCATCAGTCCGAGAGTAAGCGTTGTTTTGCCGCATCCGCTAAATGTTCCGCCGATTACCAGTCCTTTAATGTCGTTCTCCTGATTATAAATTGCAAATAAAAAATTAAAATCACCCAATTGAGCTTTATTTGTCGAAAGTCATGCAATAGGAAAAAAAAAATATAATGTCAATCCAAACTTTGTTGTACTCTGACTTGACAAAAACGTTGAAATAATGCATTTTGGATTTCAAAATTAAATAAAACGTGCAGCTTGATGGTGCTCTCTTTAGGAGCATAATAGGGAAACCGGTTAGAATCCGGTACGGACCCGCCGCTGTTTTCGAGGACGAACCCCGCAAAATGCCACTGGCTTATATAAGTAAGCCGGGAAGGCGCGGTTTATAGATTTTCAGATACTTAATTGCACAAGGCTAGAAGGAAAAATCCGAGTAAGTCGTGCTGAGTTGTACGTCGTCGAGGATTTTGACTGATAACGCAGTGAAATTAATTATCTGAAAA
>JAFGES010000024.1 GCA_016931455.1 Desulfobacterales bacterium
ATTACAAATGAGTCGGGAAAAATTTGAAAAATTTATTTTGTCCACGTCAAAACAAATCATTACGGATTCAAAGTTAAAATCCGAAAGTGATTGTATGCGGGATTTTATTTTCAACAAAGATATGGCTTGACCCATTTATATCTTAATGGACTCAGTATTTATTCAGGATGGAACCGGGATTTGAGCCACCCGGATGGCAAATTTCATGCTCGTCAAAGAGTTGGCCCAAAAGATTGGCATAAACGAGTAGGGCACATCCTGATCGTCTGAAATGCCGTGCCTATATTCAAATATTCGAAACACATCAAATTGTTTGACTAAAGGCGGGCCTTCAGCATCTAATAAATTTAGATAAATTAATAAATTTAGCAGCTTAAGCAACCGACGAGCGTATGAAAGATAGGCAATGACCATGCCGACAAAAAAGAAAAAAGTACCACCCGCTAATAAGATTTCTTTAAAAAAGGTTAAACAAGAGAAAAAACCAAAAAAAACCGACAAATTCCCTATCGTCGGCATCGGTGCCTCAGCCGGTGGATTAGAGACTTTAAATGTTTTCTTTTCCGTCATACCGCCGGACAGCAACATGGCATTTGTGGTCATCCAGCATCTGAGCCCGCAACACAAAAGCATCATGGCATCGCTCCTGGATAAACACACCCGGATGACCGTCAGACAGATTGAGGACGGCATGAATCTCGAATCCAACCATGTCTATCTGAATCCTCCGGGTAAAAACGTTGCCATTTTTAACCGTCGCTTTCACCTGATGGAACCGGCAAAAAGCAGCACGATCAACATGCCGATTGATTTCTTTTTCAGATCGCTTTCGGAAGACCAGGGTGAAAATGCTATCGGCATCATTTTGTCGGGAACGGCATCAGACGGAACACTTGGGATTAAGGCGATCAAGGGTGAAGGCGGCATGGTCATGGTCCAACAGCCGGAGACCGCAAAATATGACGGCATGCCCAAAAGTGCTATTGCGACCGGACTTGTCGATTTCATTCTTCCGGTTGAAAAGTTGCCGGAAACGTTAATCCATTATGCGCACCACCCCTCTCTTTTGTCACTGAATAAAATCAAACTCACAGAACCTTCGATTAAAAACGAGATGCAGAAAATTTTCGCGCTGATTCGTAGCGCAACCGGCCATGATTTTTCCCATTATAAGCCAAGCACCATTGCACGGCGAATTGAACGCCGCCTGGTGGTCCATCAGATAAAAGCGTTGTCCGATTACTTTCTTTATCTACAGAAAAATCCTGCCGAAATAGATGTGCTCTTTAAAAATCTGGTCATCGGGGTGACGAGCTTTTTCAGAGATTCGGAAGCCTACGACCTGCTTTCGCAACAGGTGCTGCCGGAATTGTTGAGAGAAAAAGAGCCTGATACGACGCTCCGTTTCTGGGTTGCAGGCTGCTCTACCGGTGAAGAAGCCTACTCGCTGAGCATGATTCTTTCCGAAGCGATGGATAAGGCCAAAAAGCATTTCAATGTTCAAATCTTTGCCACGGATATCGATGCGTCTGCCCTGGATATTGCCCGTAAGGGGATCTATTCGGAGAGTATCGGCGCGGATGTTTCCCCGGAGCGATTAGATCATTTTTTCATAAAAGAGCCGGGTTTTTTCAAGGTAAAAAAACAGCTCCGCGAAATGGTCGTCTTTTCAGTTCACAATATCGTTAAGGACCCGCCTTTTTCCCGACTGGACCTGGTAAGCTGCCGCAACCTGATGATCTATATGGACAGTGTTCTGCAGAAAAAGATCATCCCCCTGTTTCATTATTCCTTAAAGCCCGGCGGAATTCTGTTTCTGGGCACATCCGAAAGCATCGGGGATAATACGGATATTTTCCAACCGTTAAATTCCAAATGGAAGATTTTTGAACGCAAAAAAGGGGTTGCGGGCGCGATCATCGCTTATCCCGCTGAAATCAATTACGGCGCTCAGCAGAGCGCAGAATTCAATGAGAAAGATAAGCTACCGGTAATAAGTGAAGTTCAGGAAATAGCCGAAAAGGCAATCCTTGATGAATATGCGCCCGTCGGTGTTCTGATTAATGATAAATATGAAATTCAGCATTTTGTGGGTAAAACGGACAGATACTTGGCAGCGCCCACGGGCAAACCCAGCTTTAATATTCTGAGCATGGCCCGCGAGGATCTCAAACATCTGCTGACGACAGCGCTTAACAAAGCGATCCGGGAGAAAACAAACGCTTTCTGCAAGAACGTTCGCATCAACTATAACGGTGATTTTTGCATTGTCGACATATCCGTTAAACAGATGACTGACAAAAGGTTGCCCCCCGGGTTTATGCTCGTCATATTTGAGGATAAAACACCGGCAAAGGTCGCAGATGAAAAAAAAACCGGAGCATTAAAAAATAAAAAACAAGACGCTGCTATACAAAGCATTGAGCAGGAACTGCAATCGACTCGGGAATGTCTTCAGGCAACCATCGAGGAACTGGAAACCTCCAATGAAGAACTCAAATCAGCCAATGAAGAGCTGCAATCGGTCAACGAGGAACTTCAAAGCACCAACGAAGAGTTGGAGACTTCCAAGGAGGAGCTTCAATCCACTAATGAGGAGTTGGCTACGGTGAATGCGGAGCTTCAAAACAAAGTGGATGAATTTTCTAGAGCAAATGACGACTTGAACAACCTGCTATCCGCAACTCAAATCGCGTCAATATTTCTGGATACCGATCTATGCATCAAAGGTTACACCCCTGCCGCAGCGAAGGTCATCAGTTTGATTCAGACTGATATCGGCAGGCCGCTCAGTGACCTTAAAACCAGATTTCCGGATATCGATCTTGTCGGTCTGGCCGGAAAAGTCCTCAAAGACCTCAATGCCGTGGAAATAGAAATTCAGTCGAAAGACTTTATCTGGTATGCCATAAAGGTCATGCCTTATCGGACAGCTGAAAATGTCATTGCCGGTGCGGTGATGACCTTTGTTGATATACACAAGATCAGGCAGTCGGATAAAATCAAAAGATTGGCCACTGTTTTGGAGGATTCCAATGATGCCATTGCGGTACTGGATCTGGAGGGTAATATTCTCGCCTGGAACAAGGGTGCACAGCAGTTGTACGGTTGGACCGAATCCGAGGCGCTCAAGATGAATATCAACGAAATTGTGCCGGAGAATAATCAGAACGAGTTAAAATCGTTTATTAAAAAGATAGAAAAGGGTGAAACCGTAAAATCATTTAAGAGTCAAAGAAAGACAAAGGCCGGAAAAATTCTGGATGTATGGTTGACCGGCACTGCTTTAACGGATGAAACAGGCCGAACCACCGAAATTGCAATCACGGAACGGGCTCTTGTGTGGTTGGGCGAAAAATAAGTGAGGAAATGATGGAAACGATTAAAGACTCACCTGTCGATTCCCAACTCAAGCGACGCGCCGAGGAAAAACTAAAAGAAACACCCCCCGGCAGCGACGACCTCTCCAGAGTCTCACCCGAAACGATGGCACGTCTCATCCACGAGCTTCAAGTTCACCAGATTGAGTTAGAAATGCAAAACGATGAACTCCGCCGCATCCAGGGTGAACTTGAAAGGACACGAAACAAGTATTCTCATCTGTATGACTTCTCGCCGGTCGGTTATCTTACCGTAACTGAAAAGGGAATCATCGATGAGGCTAATCTCTCCATTGCTTCCATGTTGGGGGTAGAGCGAAGTTCCTTGATCGGAAAGCCTTTCACCCGATTTGTTATGAGAGATGACCAGGACATTTTTTATAAGCATCGGCAGCGTCTTCTGAAAACGGAAACGCCGATGCCTTGCGAACTGCGGCTCATGAAAAAAGACGGACATGCGTTTCATTCCCGTTTGGAATGTATGGTCATAAAAGACAAGGGTGACGACCTCATGAAAATCAGAGCGGCGGTCAGTGACATCACTGAACATAATCATTTGGAAATGGCTCTGGCGAAGAGTGAAAAAAAGTACAGAAAAATAACGGAAAATATGTTGGTGGGAGTTTATCAGGTCACCTTAGATGACAAACTGATATTTGTTAATCAAAAAATGGCGGAAATCTTTGGTTATGACTCTATCAAGGAACTAATAGCAGCGATAAAAAGCATTGAAGAACTTTATGCCTGACCCGAAGAAAAACAAAAAATAAATAACGAAATTATTAGTAGGGGATTTATAAAAAATAAAGAAGTCGAATTTAAACGAAAAGACGGTCAGAGTGTTTGGGTAAAATTGAATACTCGAAAAACTATTAATAGTGACGGAATGATAATTTTAGAAGGCTTAATGGAGGATGTCACAGAAATTAAGAGAATGGAAGAAAAACTTCGCCAATCACAGAAAATGGAATCCATTGGAACCCTAGCGGGCGGTATAGCCCACGATTTTAACAATATTCTCGCTATTATTATCGGCTATACGGAACTGGCCATAATAAACGTTCCGGAATCGAATCCAGCCAAAGGGTACTTGAAAGGAATTCAATCCGCTCCCCCTCCTTAAGAGCAAAGGATTTGGTGCAGCATATATTAAGTTTTTCCCGTAAGGCCATCATTAACCGGAAACCGATCAAGTTGAAACAAAAAACAACCCTGTTGATGCTTTAGAACTGTTTCGTTTGAGGCCGGACCGGTTCGATCTCATCATCACGGATATGACCATGCCGAAGATGACCGGTGACAAACTTGCAAATGCTATTTTGAGCATCCGTCCGGACATACCGATTATCCTCTGCAGCGGTTACAGCGACAGAATCGACGCTGAAAAATCTGCGGCGCTTGGTGTCCGTAAATATATTGAAAAACCGCTAAACATGTCCGATTTTTTGGTTTCTATTCGAAAAGTGCTGGATGAAAGGCGACTTCAGACTCGTGAATAGATGATACTATCCTTTTCAAATTCTTCAATCACTTTACTGCTTAGAGAAGGGTGTACTTTTGGGATCATTTGAATAAATGTATCTGTGGTTACCCGGTAGTCCTTTTTGTCGATAAGTTCCTGTTCGAATGCGAAATGCGCAACCTGGTCAATAAAATACTGGATGTCAGCAGGGGTAAACCCGGATGTCATTTCAATAAGTTGATCCAGATCGACTTGCCCGGCATTGAGCTTGGAAATATAATGTTCAAGAATGGTTGCCCTTCCCTTCCTGTCCAATCCACCAACCGGAATAATGCAGTCAAACCTTCCCGGACGGAGCATGGCGGCATCCAATTGTCGAATGTAATTCGTAGCACACACCAGCAGTATCTTGTTTTCCTGATTCTTTAGCAGAGGAATCTGTTTCAAAAACTCATTGGTAATGGACTTGTCAATCCGGTCCGCCGTGTCACGGCTGCCCGCGATCTCTTCGAACTCGTCAATAAAAAGGACCACTTCATCAAGGTTTCTTGCCTGTTGCATTACTTCACGCAGATTTGCCCCGACCTTTTCCAGACCATCCGCCATGAGCATGCTTGGTATGATCTCGATATACCACCAGGACAACACACCGGCTATAGCCTTTACAAAGTGAGTTTTTCCTGTACCGGGAGGTCCAAAGAATATGATTGCTTTGGGGCGTACAACCCCATGCTTTTTGGCCAGGCTCTCCTCCGTCAGGGGAAGAATTATTCTGCGTTGGACCAGTTGTTTGGGTGGCTGGGAGTCGGCTATGGTATCCCACATTTCCCTGCTAATGTTCTGCGCCCCCATCTCCTTCAAGATATCCTTGTGCTTATATGCCCTGTACTCATCATGGGCTTGCTCCATGTTTTCTAAAAAATCGATGCAGGCCGTCCGCAACCCCACATCCCGGCCAACTTTTTCCGAGAGAAGCCACTTATGGTTTATTATTTTAGACCATAGGTCGGCGGCGATATCCGGTTCGAACTCTGCCCCACTCATTTCGAAAATTCTACTCGCACACGCTTCCGGAGACAGGCTATAGGGTGTCTTATTGTTCAAAATATATTTCCTTCCTTACCTACATTGGATCATAATTACTTGATTTAATTTAACATGATCGACTAAGGCGCCATTTTATGTGGCTGCCGACAACATCTTTCTAAGCTCCTCACCCCGCACACTTTCCTTCTGCGAAAAAAGATGGGCCAAATCATCAAGGAAACCTGAAGCGTTCTTTCAATTTGTTTACCAAAACCGATATCTCGTCCATCGGGTTGTCTGCCATAGTTATATTTCCTTTCAAAAGATGTCGCCGATAACGACGACTAATAAATATATCGTTCGCATATTCTACGGTAATGATAACCGAAAATGGATAGCGTTATTGCCAGGGGTATCTGTTTCGGCGTGCGGATCAGGGCCCATAGCATCAGTTGCCAGTAATGAAAACGCTCCTTTCCCAAAACCCCAAGCCGGAAAGCGGATCGAAAGAATGAAAGGAACCGTTGAATATCTATCGGCTGGGTGATTTCAGGCGTCTTAAGTTCCTTCAGTAAAGTTCTGACCCGACGGTAGTAGTTTTTAGGAGAATAAATCTGTTTCATAATCGATTGATACCCGTCCAAAAGACGGTCTATGCCCATCCGAGGAATGATATTGGTTGTTCCATCAACATTATCTCCGGAATAGGTGCTGACAACCCGATTTTCCCTTAGGAGCCGATCAAATAACCGTGTTCCCGGAGGTGCCTGAAGCATTCCAACCATTGCGGTAACGATTCCGCTCTGTTGAATGAAATCGATTTGCCGCTGAAAAATAGAGGGCATATCGCTGTCAAAGCCCACAATAAAACCACCCATCACCTGTAACCCCGAACGGTGAATAATCCTGACACTTTCAAGGAGATCCCGGTTTTTATTCTGGATTTTATGACATTCCGTAAGGCTAACCTCATCAGGCGACTCGATGCCGATAAAAACGGAATCGAATCCAGCCGTTACCATCATGTCCAGGAGTTCAGGGTCATCGGCGAGATTGATGGAGGCTTCAGTGAAAAAAACGCATCCCTTTTTATCTTTGCGCCATTCGATCAGGGCGGGAAGTAAATGTGTTTTAAGGTAGGCCTTATTTCCAATAAAATTGTCGTCAACAAAAAATATACTGCCGCGCCAGCCGGAAACATAAATGCGGTCGAGTTCCGAGATGATTTGCCGAGGTGTTTTTAAGCGCGACCGGTGACCGAATAAAGCCGTCACATTGCAAAATTCGCAGTTAAACGGGCATCCTCTGGAAAACTGAATGTTCATGGACGCATATCGCTTCATATTTATCAGATCCCACGAGGGAGCCGGCGTGTCGCAAAGATCGCAGAAACCGGCAGCCCTGTACACCTTTTTTAGATGTCCGTTTTGCAAGTCCGATAAAAAAGCGGGAAGTGTCAATTCCGCTTCGTCGAGAACAAGATGGTCCACCTTCCCGAATTCATGGGGTTCCGAAGTAAAAAGCGGCCCGCCGGCAACGACTTTTAAATTCAAAGCGTTGCAACGGGCGATGATTTGTTTGGCCGATTTCCGCTGAACCGCCATACCTCCGATAAAGGCCATGTCCGCCCATAAAAGGTCTTTATTCGTAAGGCTATTCACATTTACGTCCACCAGGCGCCTGGGCCATTCCTCCGGCAACATGGCCGCGACGGTGAGCAAGCCAAGGGGTGGGAAGGCCGCTTTTTTTTTGATAAAACTTAAAGCGTACGTAAAAGACCAGAAAGTATCCGGGAATTTTGGGTAAATAAGAAGAACGTTCATATCAGCAGGCTCCTTTCCGCATTAATACGAAAGAAAATCAGGTTCTTTTTTTCTAACGGAATTGACAGCCTCCATTCCTTCATAGTCTGATACCGTAAAAATTTGAATTTCCAATGGTTCGCATAAGAGGCTCTTTGTTCCGAGCAAAACGCTGAGTATGTCGGACCTTATATGGTTATCCAAATCCTGACGGGTTTTCCATTCCGAAATCAGATTGAAAACATTATTGTCTTTGATATCACGTCAGTATTTTGCCGATTACATGACTTTCCGGCCCTGAATGATCCTGACCAGCACTACGATAACGGCAATCACCAGCAGAATATGGATGAATCCTCCCATCGTGTAACTGCTCACAAACCCCAGCAGCCATAGGATGACCAGTATTACAGCAATCGTCCACAACATTCGATTCTCCTTTCAATTCTTATTTAAGGGTTAACCGGTATTCTAAGCCCCGGCCGGTTGTCTTGAAGGATAATTTTTATAAATTTACAGGATACACACGTATGATTTCGTACGCCTACTTTATAATGATTTCAAAAAGAACCCTTCTACTTGTCCACAACTTTCTTGATCTGGCCGATCTTTTCTTGAACTTTCCCGTCTAAATTTTCGTCTTTGCCTTCGACTTCCAAGTCGCGATTGCCAAATATTTTCCCAACGACCTCCTTGATCTTCCCTTTCACTTGGTGCATCTTGCCTTCTGCGTTGTCTTTTGTGCTTGATTTCATGGTATTGCTCCGAATTCATTTTTATTTGAATAATGATATTTAATCCAAAATCGATTGGCTTCAGCCGTTTCATTTCACGACAAGGCTGTTTTTAACAGCTTTGACACCCTTCACTGAATTCGCTATCTCTGCGGCCCTGGCGGAGGCCTGTTCGGAATTCACGAAGCCGCTCAACTGCACGATTCCCTTGAAAGATTCGACATTGATCTGGAGTACTTTGAGCATCGGATCATCAAATATTCCTGCCTTAACCTTGGTGGTAATGGCAGTATCATCAATATACTCCCCGGTGCTTTCCCGCCAATGGGTCCCCGCACAGCCGACAATAAAAACAACTAAAAAAAACCCGATAATAAAACGCCCGATAAAATTTGCTTTTTTCATGGCACTTTGCCCCTTTATCCTTGTTGTTATTTTTTTTACCATTTATTTTCAGCTAAGGCTACGAAACACCGTATCTAAAATTTAGATGATAAAACAGAGTGTTGGATGCAATTTCCAGAACTGTTTAGCCAACCTTCTGAAGATGCAAAAGGTTACTTTAAAAAGTGGTATTTCTAGGCTACTTACAGCCGTTTGGAACCGATCAAAGAGGTCGCCTCCACGATAAAGCGACACTGGAACGGAGTACTTCGATGGTTTCAATCCAGAATTAACAACGAAATTCTGGAAGTAATAAACAGTCTCATTCAGGCGGCCGAGGCCCGAGACCGAGGTTACCGTACAACATAGAATCTTAATTACTATGATTTATTTTATCGGAGGAAAACTTAATTTCGTTTTACCCACTTGAAACAGCGAGTAACCTTATTTCATTTAGAATGTCTTCAAGATAATCTTGAGCGTATCGATCATTCTTTATTTTTCATGTTGAGTAGTATTTTGCCATAAATAATATGGTTTTTCAAATTAAATATTATCGAAGATTTTTTTATCTTTTATTCTGTATATAATCTATTAAGAAAGTACCACTCAAAGCTGTACCCTCAAAAGGATAACAGAAAATCCTCCAAGTGGACATGATCGATACCACGATAGGAGCCGCCGGTAACTTCGTCCATGGAAACCACCTTTTTGGGAAAGTTGTCGGGAATAGCCAGCAAATTGCCGAATTCCCGGTCTCTGACTTTGTCATCAGTGATCATATAGGCTACCTGAACATAGAGACGCTCCCCCGCTTTATCGCAGACAAAGTCAACTTCCTGTTTGCCGATTTGACCGACGGTCACTTCGTAGCCGGCGGATTTGAGATGCATAAAAACCAGATTTTCCAAAATTTTATTGATATCTGTTGCCCGAAACCCAACCAGTGCATGATATTTTTTTTTACGTACGGCATGATCCGGTCTAAATAAAGCGGCCGTTCGATGTAATCCGGTATTATCATCACTCCAACCTTTTTTGGCATATATAATCAACACGATTACAAAATACATAATTTTTGTTGATTATAATCAATAAATTAATTGTTATCTATCACTCGAGGTGTTTTTTTCGTTTTAAGAATTACATTATGGAGTGCCGGGTTTTCGGATTTTAGACTTTAATAGTATACCTCGTCATGCGGCCTGCTACATAAGTCTATTCTCAATTTGCAGGAATAGAAATTCGATAAGAATAGGAAATGGCGGGAATGCAATCCATGTCCCTCCTAAGAAAGTGCAAAAAGCCCTTGCGCAGATGCCTTATTCCCGTTAAAGCATATGCTGGCCTTCGGAAAGAATTGGGAAAAACTAGTTCAATAATCGGCTTCGATCTAAATTTCTGTATTGAACGGCTTCGGAAATATGATCCACGTTGATATCACTTTGCCCTTCAAGATCGGCCAGAGTCCGTGCAATTTTTAAAATGCGATTATAGGCTCGCGCCGAAAGTCCGAGTTTATCAATGGCTGATTCAAGTAAGCTGCAGGATGCCTGGTCAATTTTACAATACTTTCTGAGATGACGACTGCTCATCTGCGCATTGCAATAAATTTTTGTTCTTGCGAATCTTTCGGACTGAATTGCACGGGCTTTTGAAACGCGCTGCCTTATTCGCTCCGAAGACTCTGCGCAAGCTTCACTCATCAGATCTTTATAGGGTACGGCCGGAACTTCGACATGAATATCGATTCGATCCAGAAGCGGACCGGAAATTTTTGAGCGGTAGCGATAAATCTGCTGAGGTGAACATCTACATTCGTGCTTCGGGTCGGAAAAATAGCCGCACGGACATGGATTCATTGCCGCTACCAACATAAAACCAGCCGGATAGGTAATGGTTGAAGTTGCTCTGGAAATGGTTACTTTTAGATCTTCCAGGGGCTGCCGCAACACCTCTAATACATGTTTTTTAAATTCAGAAAGCTCATCCAGAAAAAGAACCCCATTGTGTGCAAGGCTAACTTCACCCGGTCGGGGGATATGACCGCCGCCAATGAGCCCTGCATCAGATATTGTATGATGGGGAGCTCTGAAAGGTCTTCTGGTTATAAGCGCCTGATGTTTATCCACCATGCCGACTACACTGAATATTTTGGTGGTTTCCATGGCTTCCTCAAAAGTAATAGGGGGAAGAATGGTAGGAAGTCGTTTTGACAACATGGTTTTTCCAGAGCCGGGAGGTCCGATCATTATCAGATTATGTCCTCCCGCGGCAGCGACTTCCATCGCCCGTTTAACATGCTCCTGCCCCAAAACCTCTGAAAAATCGACTTCACTGGTATGATCCTTTTCAAATAGAGCCGAAATATCTATTTTTGTCGGTTTTATTTGGGAAAAGCCACGGAAAAAGTCGACGACCTGGGACAATGTTTTAACCGGCAAAACCGCAATATCGCCAACGACCCCGGCTTCAGGTCCGTTGTCATAAGGGACAATGATACCTTCATAGGCTGCTTTTTTAGCTGCAAGCGCCATTGGAAGAGAACCGTTTACCGGCTTGATTCGGCCATCTAACGACAATTCACCCAAGATAAGGTATTTTGAAATGATTTCCTGAGGAATAATCTCAGTCGCAGCCAATATCCCCAGAGCCATCGGCAAATCAAACCCCGTCCCTTCCTTTTTGATATGGGCCGGAGCTAAATTCACTGTTATCCTGTCATCCGGAAATGCATAACCTGAATTATTAATCGCAGCCTTTACACGCTCCTTGCTCTCTTTAACAGAAGCTTCCGGCAGCCCCACCGTCGTAAATGTCGGCAGACCCGGAGAAATATCGACTTCCACTTCCACCAGATAGGCATCGATACCGATAACAACACTGCTTAAGACCTTGGCAAGCAATCGTCCTCCTTGTAATTTGTTTTCACAATTTTAAAAACGACTTTTTTTAAGATTCTATTGCAAACATATATCACAATAAGTTAATATTAATCGATTTTTAAGGATATAATTGTAATATTATAAACAAGTAGTTCGGTATAAACACACATAACATTAACTTAAACTTAGGTTTGTGATCACAATTTCAATTTTTTGAATTCATAAAACTTCACGGAAAATATTTTCAATGAAAGTACATTCACACCAAAGAACCCTTGCAAAATCGATCGGTTGCTCAGGCATAGGCGTTCATTCCGGTAAAAAGGTAAATTTGGTAATCCATCCAGCTCCGATTAATCATGGAATTAAATTCATAAGGACCGATCTACCGGATAGCCCAAGCATGTCTGCCCATTTTAATAGAGTTGTCGATACAAGCCTTGCAACGGTCATCGGCCATGACGGATATATTGTATCAACTATCGAACATCTTATGGCCTGTTTTGCCGGCCTTTCCATCGATAATGCGCTTGTCGAATTAGATGCCTACGAAGTACCGATAATGGATGGTAGTGCCGGTCCTTTCACATCGTTGATAAAAAAGGCTGGAATAAAAGAGCAGATCAGTCCTCGATATTTTTTTGTTTTAAAAGAACCGATTGAATTGAAAGAAGGCGATAAATTCGTTGGTGCATATCCCTCGGAAAGTTTTAAAATAACCTATACCATCGAATTTGATCATCCCCTTGTAAAAAAACAATCTTATTCCGTCGAGTTAACGGAAGAAATTTTTGAACGTGAAATATCTCGGGCTAGAACTTTCGGTTTTCTACATGAAATCGAATACTTAAAAAAATACGGCTTTGCCCGGGGAGGATCTCTTGAGAATGCTGTTGTTATTGATCAGTATGATATCATTAACAAAGGTGGTTTGCGCTACAAGAATGAGTTTGTCAGACATAAAATCCTTGACAGCATCGGCGATTTTTCCTTGTTAGGTATGCCGATTTTAGGACATATTGTCTTAAACAAATCCGGCCATGCTTTTAATCATGCATTCCTAAAAAAATTTTTTTCACAAAAAGAGTCATGGGAGACCCACACTATTTATGATATCGAAGATATTTCCCACTTCCCATCAAAATTACTTGCCATTTAAAAGGGTATCGGCTATGAATCATACCGATTAACCCTTGTGATTCTTTACGAATTTTCCTTGATAGAGTTATACAAATAACCTTTTAACTTAAACCATGAACCCCTTTGTGAATTAATATGGTTTTTTTAACGATCCGGAAAAACTGCATTATTTTTCTCAGCATTTTACTTCTGATACCTAACATCACTTTCGCACAGGAGGCTATACTAACAAACATTATTGTCACCAATACACGCGATGATCTTCTTCTTTATCTAAATGTTGAAGGTGCTTTTAAGGAAAAAATGAAAACGGCTATTTTGAGCGGCGTACCGGCGACCTTTTCCTTTTTCACGAATCTATACCAGGTTCGTGATCTTTGGTTTGACAAAAAAATAGCAGATATCAAAGTAACCCACAGTATCAAATACAACAATCTTAAGAAGGAATTTTTTATTAGGCGATCTTGGGAAAGCGGTGAACCCATTGTCACACAATCTTTCGAAGAAGCCCAAAAACTGATGACGGAAATTGACAGCTTAAAAATGATTCCACTTGGCAAACTAGAAAAAGGCAGGCAATATCAAATTAGAGCTAAAGCAGAACTTAACAAATTAACGCTTCCTTTTTATCTGCATTATATTCTTTTCTTTATTTCTCTTTGGGACTTTGAAACCGATTGGTATACAATCGATTTTATTTACTGAAAATACCATTTGGATAAAATTTTCTCCCAATCACAATAACGATGAATAAAAACCGATTCAAAAGATCAACACATCTTATCTCTGAAAATGAGCATAAAAAACGAAAACGTGAACACATTCTCATTGTTGTCATCATTTTTATTGTCGCCCTTCTGACCCTTGCTGAAAATAAGCTTATCCATTACGGATCCGACTTCCCCGTTTCAAATACAATTTTGATGTTCATCTTGATCAATATCAATTTGCTGTTTCTTATCTTTTTGATATTCCTCGTATTCAGAAATCTGGTTAAGCTTCTTTATGACCGCAAACGTAAAGTCATGGGGGCAAAATTACGCACGCGATTAGTCATTGCCTTTATAACACTCACGCTGCTGCCGACAACCATCCTTTTCTTTTTTTCGATCAACTTTATCACAACCAGTATTGAGTTCTGGTTTAACGTTCCCGTCGAACAGGCCCTTGAAAATTCCTTGCGGGTCGGCCGGCGTTTATATACGTATGCAGAAGAAAATAATCAGTTTTTTATTGAACAAATAGCCTACCAAATAAAATCAAAGGAGTTTTTAGATCCTAGTAAAAAAACCGCTTTTTCCCGTTACATTCAGGTTGTTCAACGCTCATTTAATCTTCATGCAGTTGAGGTTTATGCATCGAATTCGAAGCGTCTTACATTTTCACTTGCACCGCAAATAGAAAATACATCGCTTCGAGCGGTTTCGGCTGATAATCTTCAAAAAGGCATGGGCGCAAAAAGCGTTCGGTCAATTTCGGAAAATATCGTCGAAGGAGAGTTTATCAGAACCATTGGAACAGTCCCTTTCGGCACAAAACCTTCGGATGCTGAAGCATTTGTGGTTTTAACTAATTTTATACCACCTGATCTTTCAGAGGATATGGCATCCATTTCAAGGGGCTTTGAGGAATACCAACAAATCAAGCTATTGAAAAAACCGACCCAAACAACCTACTATATCACCCTTTCAATCGTCGCATTATTGGTTGTTTTTTGTGCTATATGGTTTGGCTTTTCGCTATCAAAAACAATCACGATACCCATCATGGAGCTTGCTGAAGGCACTCGTAAAGTAGCTGAAGGAGATTTGAGTGTCCGTATCGCTCGAGTCGCTGATGACGAAACCGGAAGTCTGGTCGATTCATTTAATCAGATGACCAGAGACCTACGAATATTCAGGGAGCAATTGGAATTATCAGCCCACAGACTTCGTGAACAAAATCTCGAAATCGAAGAACGTCGTCAGTATATGGAAATTGTGTTGAGGAATATCTCAGCAGGTGTCATCAGCCTGGATTCCAGCGGCTTCATCACCACAATTAACAAGTCGGCGGAAAAAATGCTGTCCCTGAATGCAGAAAAAATTCTTAACAACAGTTATAAAAAACTTTTAAACGGACCATATTTAAAACTTGCAGAAGAAATTATGGAAAATCTCAACGGTTCCCGGAATGATGCAGTCGAACTTCCGACAAAATTGACTATTGAAGGACGGTCTCGAAGCTTCCTTGTCCATGCCAATGCGCTCAAAGATGACGCCGGTCGTCCCATGGGAACCGTAGTGGTATTTGACGACCTGACAGAACTGGAAAAGGCTCAACGCATGGCCGCGTGGCGTGAGGTTGCCCGTAGGATTGCACATGAAGTTAAAAATCCATTAACGCCGATTACGCTTTCCGCCCAGCGCCTTAAAAGAAAATATAAGGATCAAATTAAAGAACCGGTTTTTGAAGAATGCACTCAGATGATTATTGACCATGTGGATCTGATTCGAAACCTGGTCAATGAATTTTCAGCTTTTGCCCGATTTCCGACTGCAAATCCTCAACCTTGTCATTTACCGCCGATTATTGAAGAAACGGTGGCACTTTACAAAGAAGGACATACAAATATTCATTTTCAAATCCATATAGCAGAAAACATCCCCTGCCTAAATATAGATCGTCAGCAAATAAAGCAAGCGATGATTAACCTTGTAGATAATGCCATCGTCGAATTGAAAGGACAAGGGAACGTTTTTATCACTCTCTCCCATGATCCTATTTTAAAACTGGTTCGTCTGGAAGTGTCTGATGATGGCTCCGGAATTTCAGATGAAGACAAAACACGCCTTTTTGAACCCTATTTTTCAAAAAAAAAGGCAGGGATGGGATTAGGGCTCGCGATCGTCAGTACAATTATTTCCGACCATAATGGTTTGATTCGCATCCAGGATAATTCACCTCAGGGTGCTAAATTTGTTATTGAACTACCGGTATAAACAACGGTAACAAAGGAGTTAAGGCCTATGTTTCCATCAATATTGATCGTCGATGATGAACCCTCCATACTTCAATCCTTGAGCGGCATTCTTTCTGATGAAGGCTTTGAAATTATGACCGCTGCCAATGGCTATGAAGCATTAAAAATCATTGATGCAGAATCTCCGGATCTTGTTCTGCTTGACATCTGGATGCCGGGTATCGACGGTATTGAGACCTTGAAGGAAATCAACCAAAACAATCCATTGATCCAGGTAATCATCATCACCGGCCATGGAACGATAGAAACCGCTGTGAAAGCGACCAAGTTAGGGGCATTTGACTTTATCGAAAAACCGCTTTCAATCGATAAAATCATCGTAACAATTAATAATGCACTTAATTTCAGACGGCTTGAAGAAGAAAACAAATATCTGCGGAAAAAAACGATCGAGAAAAACTCTATCAACGGAAACAGTCCGATCACATTGGCACTGAAAAAACAAATCGCAGTGGCCGCACCTACGGATGCCTGGATATTAATTACAGGTGAGAACGGGACCGGAAAAGAAATGATAGCCCGTACAATACACCATTTAAGCCCCCGAACCGATCAGCCGTTTATAGATGTAAATTGTGCCGCGATTCCCGACGAGCTCATCGAAAGTGAGTTATTCGGCCACGAGAAAAATTCCTTTTCAGGAGCAAGCACAAAAAAAATAGGCAAATTCGAACTTGCTGGAAAAGGGACAATTTTTTTAGATGAAATTGGAGACATGAGCCTAAAGAACCAATCTAAAATTCTCAGGGTGTTGCAAGAGTCACGATTTCAGCGTGTTGGTAGTGATAGAACATTAAATGTTAAAGCCAGAGTGATTGCTGCAAGTAATAAGAATCTTGAAAAGGAAATCGAATCAGGCAATTTTAGAGAAGATCTTTACTACCGACTCAATGTGATTCCCATTGAAGTTCCGCCATTAAGAGACCGATCTGAAGATGTTCCTATTCTAATTGAAAAATTTTTCGAAGACACCTCCAAGCATACTGCTCAGAAAAAAAAGCAGCTAACGCCGGAGGCATCTACACTTTTGTCTAATTATTCATGGCCGGGAAATGTCAGAGAGCTGAAGAACTTAGTCGAACGGTTGGATATCATGGTGAATAAAAATATTATCGACGAATCTGATATTCCTGCTCCCTATAATTCCACTGCTTCAAAAGGGTGGAAACCGCCTGAAGTGGAACCTTATTTAATTGATAATTTAAAAGAAGCTAAAAAGGTTTTTGAAAAAAAGTTCATCCAGGCAAAACTCTTGCAAAATAAAAACGATATTGCCACAACAGCCGAAAAAATGGGTATCAAACCAAGCCATCTGTATAAAAAGCTGAAAAATTTGGATCTAGATTAGAAAAATATTGAATAAATAGCCGGTTGCAAGTTACATAGCGCCCGGATAGCGATTTACGGAATAAAACAGGTTTGGAGTGAAATGCGATTAAGAATTATCGCAGGACAATTAAAAGGAAAGAAAATATATACGGTTCCCGGGAAAATCACAAGGCCGACTTCAGATCGATTGCGAGAAACCATTTTTAATATCCTTTCATTCCGTATTCAAGAAGCAATCGTCCTCGATCTATTTGCCGGAACAGGAGCCCTCGGTATCGAAGCATTGAGCCGAGGGGCTAAGTTTGCTGTATTTATAGATAATTATAAAGAGTCCCTTCATGTTATAGCAAAAAATTTACGATTATGTGAATTGGATAATAAAAAAACCCAAATTATTAAATGGAATATCATTAAAAACTTAGACTGTATCAAATCCATTCAACCTGCTTTTGACCTTGTCTTAATGGATCCGCCATATGGCCGAAATCTCATAGAAGGGGTACTTATGCATCTTCATCATAGCGATTGTTTGAAAAAAGGTAGTTGGATAGTTGTCGAGCATAATCTTTCGGAGCCCATACCACAAACTCTTTTTGAGTTTGAAATGAAGGACCAAAGAAAATATGGAAAGAGTTTAGTGTCGTTTTTAACTTACAAAAGGGATTTCTGACCTATGCAAAGAATTGCCATATATCCCGGCTCATTTGATCCGGTAACAAATGGTCATATTGATATTGTCAAAAGGGGGCTTAATCTTTTTGACAAGATAATTGTAACCATCTTGCACAACCCTGCAAAAAAGTCATTTTTTACCGTTGAAGAACGTTTGGAGATGCTTGAAAATAGTTTAAAAAAATTTCCGAATATTGAGATCGACGTCTATAATGGTCTCCTCGTAGATTATGGGGTCAAACGGAAAGCACATGCAATTCTGCGAGGGCTGCGCGCTTTGTCTGATTTTGAATATGAATTTGAGCTGGCACTGATGAACACCCGCTTGAATAGCCAAATACAGACCGTTTTTTTGATGACGGGCCTTCAATGGATTTTTACCAGCTCCTCCATAATTAAAGAAGCAGCCCGTTTCGGCGGTAATATTAGTGGAATGGTGCCCCATTTCGTTAATCAAAAATTAAAAGAAAAATTCGACTCTATTTCCGATTCGATTTAAAATGGATTTATGGCAACTAAATATTTTCTGCAAGGTTATTGAACTTAAAAGTTTTTCCAAGGCCGGAAAAAATATCAATCTGTCGCAACCTACTGTCAGCAGTCATATAAAAGACTTAGAAGATCATTTCGGCTGCCGCTTGATTGATCGTTTTTCTAAAGAAGCGGCTCCGACAAAAGCCGGTGAACTGCTTTATCAATACGCCCGTCGGCTGATTGCATTGCGGGATGAAACCGAAGTCGCATTAGCCGAATTTCAGGGAAAAATTAAGGGATGTCTTTGTATCGGCGCCAGTACAATCCCTGGAGTATATATACTCCCACCGATTATCGGTTCTTTTATAGGAACCTATCCCGAGGTTAAAGTTTCAATTATCATCGGTGATACGGAAAAGATAATCCATGATACGCTTTCCGGTGAACTAGAGCTTAGCATTGTGGGGGCCAAAACATCGAATAAAGGCATTTTTCAAGAAAAACTCATAGAAGATGAAATGCGCCTCGTAGTCCCTACAGATCATAAGTGGGCCCCAAAAAGTAGCATCAGTCTCAACATGCTATTTTTAGAACCTTTTATCATCCGTGAACGAGGTTCGGGAACACTGAAATCAATTCAAGAAAATCTCACGGCAAAGGGACACAGTCTTAACGATTTTAAAATTGTAGCAGAAATGGGCAGCACGGAAGCCGTCAGCCAAGGAATAAAAAATAAAGTTGGTATTTCAATTCTCTCCATTATTGCTGTTTCAGATGATATCAAAGCAGGAAAACTAAAACCCCTTGATATTGAAGAGCTTAATCTTAAACGTAGTTTTTTTCTTACTTTCCGTAAGCATCGCACCGTATCACCTTTGTGTCGAGAATTTATTAATTTTTTAAGAAAAGAATTGATAAAATAGCAACAGCTCTTACAGACCGGCATAGAAATAATTTAAAACCGGGCAAATCGAAAATGGAAACAAATTTATCATTATCGAAAAATGCCGGAGTCATCCTGGAAAAACGATATCTAAAAAAAGATTCTCATGGAAATCTACTGGAGACCCCGATAAACTTATTTGAAAGGGTAGCAAAAAGTATTGCTTCTGCCGACTTAATTTATGATACTAAAGCAAATGTCAAAAATTCAGAAAAAAAGTTTCTGAGACTTTTAAATAGACGATGGTTTTTACCAAACTCACCCACTCTTATGAATGCCGGCAGGCATTTAGGACAGCTTGCGGCTTGTTTTGTACTGCCGATTGAAGACTCACTGGAAAGCATTTTTGAAACCTTAAAAAACACAGCCTTAATTCACAAAAGCGGAGGTGGAACCGGTTTTTCATTTTCAAATATTCGTCCGGAAAAAGACCTTGTCGTATCGACCACAGGCGTTTCAAGCGGTCCGATTTCATTCATGTCCGTATTTAACGCAGCCACAGAAGCCGTTAAGCAGGGCGGAGCGCGACGAGGCGCTAATATGGGGCTTCTGCGTGTTGATCACCCGGATATCGAAGCTTTCATTTTATGTAAAAACGATCTTAGCCAATTAAATAACTTCAATATATCCGTCGCCCTATCTGAAAAATTCATGGAAGCGCTGAGAACAGGAGCCGATTATGATCTGATTAATCCGAGAACCGGCCGATCCGTAAGATCTGTTCCAGCCAAAAAAATATTTGATCAAATGGTCTACTCTGCCTGGCAAACCGGTGAACCGGGAATTATTTTTATTGATCGCATCAACGAATATAATCCGACACCTCAGTTGGGCCGCATTGAAGCAACCAACCCTTGCGGAGAGCAACCCCTTCTTGCTTATGAATCCTGCACATTAGGTTCAATCAATCTTTCAGCAATGGTCACTGGAAACAGGCTTGATATAGATCTACTAAAAAAAACCGTTCATGATGCAGTGCACTTTCTCGATAATGTGATTGATGTGAATAAATACCCTCTTGCGCGGATTGCAAAAATGAGCCGAGGAACCCGCAAGATAGGCTTAGGAGTAATGGGTTTTGCGGATATGTTGATCAAACTGAAAGTGCCTTATGATTCGGATGAGGCTGTTAACTTCGCCGAAAAAGTCATGGCGCATATTTCCCATGAATCAAAAGAAGCCTCGTCAAATCTTGCGAAAAGGCGTGGGAATTTCCCTTATTACAAAGGAAGCATATTTGATAACGCGGCAACACCCTATATGAGAAATGCAACGACAACAACAATCGCTCCCACGGGAACCATCAGTATTATTGCAGATACCTCAAGCGGTATTGAGCCGATCTTTGCAGTTGCATATGTTCGCAGGGTTCTTGATAAACAGCGTCTTTACGAAATCAATCCTTTATTTATCGATATTGCCGAGAAAGAAGGATTTTACAGCAAAAAAATATTAAAAGAAATAGCAAGAACCGGTTCTGTGGCAGGAGTCCGTAATATTCCGGATTGGATTAAAAAGCTTTTCAAAATATCTCATGAAATTTCGCCCGAGCATCATTTAAAAATTCAGGCGACGTTCCAAAAATACACAGATAATGCCGTTTCAAAAACAATTAATTTTCCAGCTAACGCCACCTTGGAGGATATTAAAAATGTTTATCTTTCAGCCTATGAAATGGGATGCAAAGGCATAACGATTTATAGGTACGAAAGCCGAAAACAGCAAGTTCTCAATATTGGTATGCAAAATAGGGATCTTGCCGAGATTGCTTACAAACCCAGACCGGTTTGTAATCGGAGTGTAACACAATACATCTGTTCGGAATGCGGCCGTTTACATGTAACATTAGATTCGGATCAGAAAAATATCTGCTGAATTACTTTTGATTTGCGTTTAAAAAAGATACTTGATCATTACGAATCCCGCAATCAGAACAACGGAAAATGCCACAGCAAGCATATTGAAATATTTATCAATAAACATCTGAATACTCGGCCCGAACATGTAGATAAGCATACCGATTAGAAAAAATCTTGCTGATCGGGAAATGATGGATGCAATGAAAAATACCGAAAAATTGACATTAAAAGCACCCGCAGAAATTGTAAACACTTTATAAGGAATCGGTGTAAAACCGGCAATACCAATCGCCCAAGCATCATAGCGCAGGTACAAATCTCTAATATAGTCATATTTTTGCATGAGCCCATAGAAGCTGATGATTCTCTCGCCTATAGCTGCCATAAACTGCCATCCGATTAAATAACCGAGACACCCCCCAAGTAACGAACCGAATGAACATACCAATGCATATTTAAATGACTTTTTCGGGAGGGCCACTGCCAGCGCGATTAAAAGAATATCTGGAGGGATAGGAAAAAAAGAGGATTCACAGAAAGACAGCAAAAATAACGCCCATGTTCCATAAGGGGTCTCTGCCCAATGAAGGACCCAGTCATAGAGACGTCGAAGCATTTATTTTTCTCTCCATCCATGTTCACCCACAAGCTTTACAAATCGACATCCACCCAGGCTGGTCTTGAGAATTCCGTTTTCATCGCGTCTCAGCTTTATTAGATCTTGAACATATTGATCGCCCACGGGAATAACCATGCGGCCGCCAATGACAAGTTGGTTGATTAAGTTTAACGGAATCTCCGGCGCTCCGGCAGTTACGATAATGGCATCAAAGGGGCTTTCATCTTCCCAACCGCAAGTACCATCGGAATATTTGGTGACAATATTATAATAATGCAGTCTATCAAAAAGGTTGCGGGCATTGATATAAAGTGGATAAAGCCTTTCAATGGTATAAACGCGATAGGCAAGCTCTGCTAAAATTGCAGCTTGATAACCTGAACCCGTGCCGATTTCAAGTACACGGTCTTCTTTACATAGTTCCAACGCTTGCGTCATTTCCGCAACAATATAAGGTTGTGATATCGTCTGTTGTTCCCCGATAGGCAATGGAAAATCTCCATAGGCTTGATCCATAAGTGCTTCACTGACAAAAAGATGCCTTGGAACCTTACGCATGGCGGATAGAACGTTAGAATCCTTTACACCACGAGATTCAATCTGCAATCGAACCATTTCCTCCCGCAGGCGTTTGTATCTTGACGAATCTTTTTCCATAATCAAATTTTCTATCAAATCTAAAAAGTTGCGTCAAGAATTTAGAATATGAAACGATAGGGGCATCGGTAATCTTAACCGCCGTTTATAAAATTCCTTGATTTTTCAATAAAATTTTACATAATAAAAAAAATTTTGAAAAATTAAAATTAAATTTTTTCGGATGAATGTATGGATAGTACCAGACACCTTATATTGTCTCTTTTACTAGCTTTTTTTATCATTGTACTCGGCACGACAGGTTATGTGATCATCGAAGGCTGGGAAATTTTGGACGCTGTTTATATGACGATTATTACGCTGGCAACCGTCGGATATGGAGAAGTCCATGCAATCAGCAGAATCGGAAAGATCTATACGATTCTATTAATCATTTTAGGGACGGGTTTTTATTTATACATCTTAGCTGCCGTAGTGCAGTTTATGGTTGAAGGACGAATCAGAATCCTTTTAGGGAGAAGAAGATTGGACAAAAAAATTAACCGGTTAAGAAATCATTATATTGTTTGCGGATACGGTCGAATCGGCAAGGTTCTTTGCAAAAAATTGCGCCTGAAGCCGATTGATTTGGTGGTTATCGAAAAGAATCCGGAATTAAACCGACTCATGGACGAAGAGGGTATTCTTTATTTATCGGGCGATGCAGCAGACGAGTCGACTTTGCTCAAAGCCGGAATCGAACATGCAAAGGGACTCGTAGCCATCTTGGATACGGATACTGAAAATGTCTTTCTCGTTCTGACTGCAAGACAATTAAATCCGGATCTTTTCATTATGGCAAGAGCAAATCAACATGAATCAAAGGTCAAATTGCGCGCAGCCGGCGCAACCCAGGTGGAATCACCTTATGAAATGGGGGCAGCTAGTATGGCTCAAAGAATACTGCGCCCGACCGTAACCAGTTTTCTGGATTTCGCCCTAGCTGATAAACGTAAAGACATTCGAATGGAAGAAATACCCGTCAGCCCTTCATCCAATTTGGTCAATGTAATTTTAAAGGATTCAGGTATCCGGCAAAAATATAACTTGATCATAATAGCGGTCAAAAAACCCGATGGCAACATGCTATTTAATCCATCTTTTGAAACTATGATTAAAGCCGATGATACCGTTATAGCAGTCGGTGAAGAGACAAATCTTCAGAAGCTGGAAAGAATACTGAACCCGTAATATAGCCCTTAATAGCATATCAACCGGTCGAATTACAAAGTCCGAGCCGAACAATAAAAATGTCTTTACTTAGAAGAAGATTTAAAATCTATGGAAATCAAGCCGGTTATATGAATTTTCTTTTTTTATATTTTGTAAATGATACGATCTTCAGTAATAATAATATCAACATGTCTGTCGTGAGATTCCATGGGCACCTGAGGGATTATTTGGCTTTCAAAGGCAAGAGCGACTTTTCTTGTTGTGATTGACAGTTTGGGGATTAAACGGTCGTAATAACCTTCACCGGAACCCAGGCGGGCACCTTTCTCATCAAATGCAATTCCTGGAATAATTGCGATATCAATACGTTTAATCGGCACAATCTTACATAGACTTTTATCGGGTTCAAGTATGCCTCTTGGGCCGACTTTTAACTCCGTATCAAGGTTATCAACTTTCATGAGTTTCATTTGATATTTTTCAATATCAAAAGCCGGAAGAACAACAATCTTATTGTAATCAAAACATTTCTTTATGATATCCTGCGTAGCTACTTCAATATCGCAATTGATATAAAGCAATACAATTTTGGCTTCCAAGAAATTAGCAAATTCAAAAAGACGATTGATTAGTTCATGGGTCTTTAACGATAGTTCCGCTTTCGAAAGTGTATTTAACTTTTTTAAAACGTCATCGCGTATTTCTTGTTTTTTTTCATTAATCTCATCCATGTAACATCTCCGGAGACAAATATTATCAATTAATTCTTATTAATATACACAATAGCCGATCAAAGTCAACTTGCAATAATCATTGACTAAACAGACACCCCATGGTATGTTTTTTAATTGTATTATCAAATAACAATGCAAAGATAGACGCTCTAAAATATTAAGGTTTGAAACTTATAGCAATTTTTCCGCCCTGATTTAAATAAATCCTTCAAAAATATAGGGATTCTTATGCTGGAAATCAAGTTTATACGTCAAAATTTATCTGAAGTTCAAAATGCATTATCCAATCGCGGTGAATCTATTGATCTTGACACATTTAAAGATTTCGAAGCCGATCGCAGGACGGTTCTGTCTGAAATTGAAAACCTGAGACATCGCCGTAATATAGTTTCCGAACAAATTGCCGAATTAAAGACCAAGGGGGATGACGCCACGGACATGGTGACTGAAATGCGTCAAGTTTCATTGAAAATAAAGAAAATGGACAAAGAATTATCTGAAATTGAAGAAAAAATTAATCAGATACTCTTGTCTATACCCAATATCCCTCACCCATCCGTTCCGACCGGCAAAGACAGCTCGCAAAATCCGGTTATCCGTCAGGTCGGCCAATTACCGGAATTTGATTTCGAGCCAAAGCCGCATTGGACCTTGGGCGAGGATCTCAAAATACTCGATTTTGATCGCGCGTCTAAAATTACCGGAGCTCGTTTCCCACTTTATTTTGGAGCCGGTGCAAAATTAGAGCGTGCTCTAATCAATTTCATGCTTGACATTCATACTCAAAATCATGGTTATAAAGAAGTCCTTCCGCCATTTATTGTCAGCCGATCAACGATGATCCAAACCGGCCAACTCCCAAAATTCGAGGCAGACCTCTTCAAATTGGAAGGATGGGAATATTTTTTGATACCTACGGCAGAAGTTCCGGTGACCAATATCCACCAGGGTGAAACCCTGGAAGAAGACATGCTGCCTATTTTATACACTGCCTATACCCCATGTTTTCGTTCGGAAGCGGGATCTTATGGAAAAGATACCAGAGGATTGATCAGACAACACCAGTTTAATAAGGTGGAATTGGTAAAATTCAGCCGGCCGGAAACTTCGTATGATGAACTGGAAAAATTATTAAGCAATGCTGAAGAAATTTTAAAGCGATTGGGACTGCCATATCAGGTTGTTGTCCTTTGCACCGGAGATTTGGGATTTTCTGCATCAAAAACATATGATATCGAAGTCTGGATGCCTTCCCAAGGTGTTTACAGAGAAATTTCATCGTGCAGCAATTTTGAAAGCTTCCAGGCTAGGCGTGCAAATATCCGGTTTAGGAGAAAAGGGAAAAAGGGAACCGAACTGGTTCATACGTTAAATGGATCCGGCCTTGCAGTCGGACGTACCGTTGCCGCTATACTTGAAAATTATCAGCAGGCCGACGGTTCCGTGATCATACCAACCGCCTTGCGACCCTATATGGGAGAAATGGAAAGAATAGAAGCGTGAAACTTGAAGATTTTCCAAAAGAAATTCAGCCTTATATTATCCCAAAACAAAACGGCGAGCTTATCTATCGCTGCCTGAACTGCGGCCTGGAGTATGATATTGATCAGTTATTATATACCTGTCCACATTGTGGCCAGGTACTGCTCATTTATGACCGAAATTTCGATCAATTAAAAAAGATTCCCGGAAAACTTTGGCATCAGATTTTCGATTATCGCAAGATGCTTACAATCCCTGCACTAAAAGGTATTTATCGCTTCCATGAATTTATAGGGCCGATTATACCTTTTGACGCCATCATTTACCTTGGCGAGGGCCATACGCCGGTCATTGAAGCCAACTCTCTTCTACAAGAAAAGGTGGGTATACGATTTTACTTTAAAAATGATGGTCAAAACCCTAGTGCTTCCTTCAAAGACCGCGGCATGGCAAGTGCGTTGAGCTATATTTATTATTTGATCCAAAATAGACATGTTTCCGATGTGTTAGCCATCTGCGCGTCTACGGGAGATACATCGGCGGCTGCCGCACTTTACGCGGCTTACCTAAAGCCCCATGTCAAATCTGCGGTACTACTGCCCCACAAAAAAGTAACGCCTCAACAACTATCACAGCCATTAGGAAGCGGGGCTGCTGTTTTCGAAATACCCGGCGTATTTGATGACTGTATGAAGGTGGTTGAAGCTTTGTCGGAAACTTACAATGTCGCCCTTTTAAACTCCAAAAATGCCTGGCGTATTTTGGGGCAGGAATCATATTCTTACGAGATTGCTCAAGATTTCGAATACGACATGAAAGATAAAGTTATTGTCGTACCGATTGGAAATGCAGGTAATATCACTGCTGTTATGAATGGATTTTTGAAGTTTTATGAAACAGGAATTATTAATACATTACCTCAAATCTTAGGCGTACAATCAAAGCATGCCAATCCTGTTTACCGTTATTATCAGGAATCAGATGCAAAAAAACGAAAATTTATCCCGATTACCGTGAAACCGAGCGTGGCACAGGCTGCCATGATCGGAAATCCGGTTTCCATGCCACGCGTGATTCATCTGGTGGATCTATATAACCGCGTGGCAGATCAACAGAAAGTCTTTTTTGTTGAAGTTGCCGAACAAGATATAATGGATTGGCAGATTCTGGCCAATCGTAGCGGTCATATTGCCTGTACGCATGGCGGCGAATGCCTGGCGGGTCTTGTGAAAGCAAAAGCTCAAGGAAAAATATCAAAAAATGATATTGCCATTCTTGATTCAACCGCTCACGCTCTCAAATTTTCTGGTTTTCAAGAAATGTACTTCGAGAATTGTTTTCCGGCAGAGTTTGAAATTTTGCCCGACAAAAACCTGATAAATACCCCAATTTTACTAAAACCTAAAGATCTCGAAAAATTTCCGGCTCCCGGAAAAGAATTGCCGGAAGATGATTTTAAGCGCTTCGTCAATCGCATATCAGAGGAGATAGCAGAAATTTTGGATCTTCAAAAGGTATAAAACAATGAGGCCAAAGAAAAATTATTTTTTATCCGGCTTCAAAAAGATTTTTTTTATCATATGGTTTCTGGTACCCTTTTCGGCGAATAGTGCGATACTGCACAAAAGTTATATCGTAGAGCAGGATCAGGGAACCGATATACTTTGCGACCCTTATATTGTCCAAAAAAATGATTATGTCTTGAAACTTTTCAGTCAGAAAGGGGAAATTTCGCATCAAGATTTTCCGGAATTTCTGAACATATTTGCACGCATTAATCCTCATATATCGGATGTAAACAAAATATGTCCCGGACAACATATTCTAATTCCATTAAAAAAATTAAGCCCAAATA
The DNA here is from genome assembly GCA_016931455.1 of Desulfobacterales bacterium. GTDB lineage: Bacteria > Desulfobacterota > Desulfobacteria > Desulfobacterales > JAHDSC01 > JAFGES01. The sequence continues at coordinate 27,612 of JAFGES010000024.1, forward strand.
CCTTAACGGGACAATCTTCGGGCATTGTTACCATCCCATTTGTAACCATTTCAAATATTGCCGAAACCATCCAAACCTATTCAAAAAAATATAAAGTGCATCGAGGCGATTGCATTTCTAAAATTATTTCCCGGTCCTATGGAATATACGGTACTGAGGCATACGACCAAGGTGTTAAACTGTTTAAGCTTATTAACCCGGATGTTACAGATCTCAATCGAATTTATGCCGGGCAGACAATCAATATTCCGGAGCCCACGCTTCAAGATCAACCATGGTATAAATCTCTGTTTGACAGCTCAGGTAATATTCGGAAAAATAAAATCATCAGCACGGAAAACGGTTTTGATATAACGGGATCTGAGCCCCTTCAGTCTCAGGCAACAATTAATGACTCAATATCGGTTTTTGCTCAAGTCGCCTCTATTTTAGAGGCAAAGCTATTAAACGAAGGCAAATATCACTTTCCCAAACAGGGAGAAAATGATCTTGAACTCGATCTTTCCTATTTTCCTCTATTAACAATGGGAGATCGTTTCCGAATACTTTTTTCTAAAAATGATGAAATCCCGAAAGCGGATGTGGAGTTGATCAAATCATTTTGGAGAAATTTAAAAATTGTTTCAATTTCCTCCGAACCCTCTGTAAAAGAGGTACTTGATGCTGTAGTCGCTGCAATGGGAGATGATTTTACAAAAAAACAAGTATTGTTTTCCGATAACGGTATCGAAGTCGATGTTCGGGCGGAATGGATCATTTATAAGCCTACTGAAAAAGGGAATAAAGCGGGCTATGATTGTATCAATCTGATTAAAAGTTCGAATGAACGGACGCCTGATTCAATCTGTCGATATTTGGAAGAAAAAAACATCACCATTAAAGACATAATCGACAAGGAGAAGAATAGTAATTCAAACACCAAAGTTTTACGCCACAAAATTTCCGGCAGTGATATCATCACCATCAAGGGATCAGATAGAAAACACTTCGTCAACGAATTACTTCTATCCATGGGATATAATTACTCGCAAAACGTCAATATTACCTTTCCCTACGCCGGCATTCAAGTCGAGGCGGTATCGAATCTCTTGCAAAAAAATGATGGAACCTCTTTACTGATTGACTTCGGAGATTTTTATGGAGATGCGATTCTTGCAATAAAAAATTCGGGTCTAAATATCATTCAACTTAAAGATGAAAATAAGTTGGATACGTTTATCAGCATCATTCTGGAATCTATCGGTGATCCTTATGTGATCAACCCCAATTTTACGGCAGTGGAAAGTCCGATAGATTATAACACCCGTTTAACTATACCGGGTTTTCTGGTTAAAGCTGGAGAAAAGTCCCGAATAATGATTGTAAGAATGCTTTTACACGATGAAATCGTTCAATTTTTACAAGAACAAGGCATTAAAATCATCATGATTGGATAGGTTGAAAAAGGTAAAAAACGATGTATAAAATCCGATTCGCCGGAATAGGCTTTGCTCTACTTATATTCTCAATGGTGGCTTGTACAGCTAATTTGGAAGTCCGAAAAAAACAGGAGGAAGCTTCAAGAAATTTAGCTGAGGTTTATATGCGGCAGGGAAATTATACAGCCGCGCTCAATGAACTCTTAAAGGCCGAAAAGGTCTATCCGAAAGATCCCTATCTTCATAATGATTTAGGACTTACTTATATGGCCAAAGGAAAAACGGACTCAGCGATTAATCATTTCCTAAAAGCGATAAAAATCAAACCGGATTACGCCCCGGTGCAAAATAATCTCGGAACCGCTTACCTTGCCCAAAAGAACTGGGATGCTGCGATTTCTGTATTTAAGGGATTGGTCGGCAATCTTCTCTACGTGACTCCGCATTATCCTCTTTCAAACTTAGGGTGGGCATATTTTAATAAAAAAGACTATCCGACCGCGGAACAATATTATCTCCAAGCACTTGAAATAGAACCTAAATTTTCAATCGCCTTACGCGGTCTTGGGCAAACTTATATTGCGATGGATCGAATTTCGGAGGCAATCGCCACATTGGAAAAAACGGTACAATATGCACCGGCTTTTGCCGAAGCTTATTTCGATCTGGCCGATGCATATCTGATATCGCAAGATCATAAAAAAGCATATTTTGCATATAAAAAAGTTTTAGAGCTTAAACCCGATAGTCCGCTTGCCCGCAAAGCGGCAAATGAAATTGATAAGATCAATAATCGGTTTTTATTAAAATAACATTTACACTTTTTATTTTGATTAGATCCCTTGGATTTTTCTCTTTTTTAATAGGCTCGCCCACATGTCCCATTCTCAACCATTTTTACCGTACACAGCAAAATACTCTCATAAAAATTAGAGATACCACCGGATTCAGCTGTTATTCTTACTTTAATATTTGCAGCATGGGGTTGAAGGTAGGTTAAGGTTGTTGCGGCTACACCATTTATAGTTGGAATACTTTTCCCAATCACACAGCTGTTCACCGGATCAATAATACCATTTCCATTAACATCTTCTCCAGTATCGAGCAAACCATTTCCATTCCTATCCTCGGATTTTGTAAAATCTTGACCATCCGTTAATTTGCCGTCGAGATTTACATCATCTGTATACCAATCTATCCCTAAGTAATTATAACTATAACTTGCTGATAATTCGTAGGGTTCAGATTTGGAATATATGCTTACGCAATCTTCCATAAAATCAATTTTGTACTTATCCTCTCCGAATCGGTTCCCATCTGAATCCCAAATATGAAGTACGCCATCGTCATCTCTATCCTCATCAAAACCGATAGCATCAACGGAAAAATTTACTAAGCTCCCATCCGCAACAGGATTTCCATTTGAGTCGGTGACCAAAGCACTAACATCAACATATAAGTGCCCACCCTCCGGTTCAACCGTATGTAAATTTATACCAACACCAATTTTAGAAACCGGCCCGGCTATTGTGAGAAAAGTAGCGCTCGGAGCGAATGGATTATCCGGAAAATCAGGACCTATAGACGCTTCAACCTTAACTCCTCTTAAAATACTAGATAATGTCCCCGCATGTAATTTAATAGTAGCCACACCAGCATTATTTGTCGTCACTATACTATCACTTAAATATTCCCCACCTCCTGGGCCTAATGCGATTCGAAAATAAACCGAACTATCTCCAACCGGTTGATCATTCGCATCAAATAATTTTGCTGTTATCGTTGATTCTCCCGTTCCGACGGCAATAATATTAGGATCTGCAGTCAAGACGATTTTATTTGCGTCCCAGCCTATAATATTTACTTGCGTTGAGGCAGATAGCACAGTCGGAGGGCTATCTGAATTAATTGTAATATCCGCATCTATCGTTGCTACCCCAGCATGACTACCCGCTGTTAATGTTGTCCAAGCTTCTCCGTGATCTATTTGTTTTTTAAACGGATTTATTGTGCCTAGCGAGGAGCTAAAAGAAATGGTCTCACCTTCTACACTTCCAGTCCCGGCATTTTCAATTTTAGCGATAACCCCGGTACTTTGATTAACGCGTATAGGGTTTAAAGATGTTTCCAAGGTAAATAAATACTGTGTAAAATTGATATCAATACTTTTTTTTGAGCCGTTTCCAGAGACATTTACAGTTACATTTCCGGGATCGATTGAATATAAACAAAACTTAACTTTACCATTTAAATCCGTTATAGGTATTAAAGAATCTATTAGCTCAATTTCACCCATATTTGAAGAAATCAATATATCGGCATTAGAAATCGGGTTACCTGCGGCATCCTTTAATGTCGCCGTTATTGTAGAAAAATTATTTTCACCTGCTAAAAGATTGGTTCGATCGGCCTCCAAATCCACACCAACTCCTGCAAATACAATAACCGTATCTTTTGTCACTCCTTGGCACTCTGCGGTTACAATTACGCTATTATCATTACATCTATCACTAGTAAGTTGTGCAATAGCCCGACCATTGTTATCTGTTTCATGCGGAGATGAAATTGTACCACGTGTGCACTTAAATGTCACTTCAGCTCCTGAAACTGCCTGATTATCAGCTGTTTTGGCTGAAGCTACGATTTGTATTTGACTAAAACCATCAGCAGACACTGTTGTACTACTCGGTCTAAGGTCAATAGCACTCACGGTCAAACCATCGCCGGTTAGTTCAATGTTAATCAATTGGGTAACATTATTCGCCTCACATGAAATTGACGCAGTTCCAGGTGTTAATCCTGCAATCAATGAAACCGTCAAGGATCCGCTATCATTGGATGTACTCGTTGTCCAAGTTGTACTCCCATTTGGAAATCTACCAAGGGTGGTTGTAAAAGTTACGGATGTTCCCTTAAGAACCGGCTGTCCCGTGTTGTCTTTTAATACCGCTGTAATTGCAGAGGAACTACTACCATCTGCTGCCAAACTAGTGGGCTCGGCATTAATGACGATGGAAGCTGTCTCAGGATTACTCTCAGATATGGATTCTACAAATTCCCCACTACTTGAACTGTCTGCACTGCCGCTTGAACCGCAACCAATACTAAATGCAGAAAAAATTATCAGTATAAAAAGCAACGCCATTCTTATATGGTTGTATTTCATATATCTTTCCTTCCAATCATGCAAATTTTTTTCAGATTTAGCCGGTCAGCCACTTAACTTAAAGATTTAAATTCAAATCAACCAGACTCGACAATTAACTCTTCATATTTCGTTGTTCGAGCTGTACGATCCTAGGTGTAATAAAAATTAGAAGTTCTTCTTTATCGTCGGATTTAGTTTTTGATTTGAAAAGCCAACCAATAATTGGAATTTTTGATAACCCAGGGATTCCGGTTTCACTATTACGGTTGGTTGTCTTGATAATGCCGCCGATAACGACGGTATCGCCGTCATTAACTAAAAGCTCCGTTTGGGCTTCTTTGGTGGTAAAGGATTGCTGGCTGTTGATTATACTTCCAAGATCGCTTTTAGTGATATTTATATTCATTGAAATGCGATGATCAAGGGTGACATGCGGCGTAACTTCTAAGACGAGGTCGATATCTTCAAACTGTGTCACTGTATTTCCGGACTCATCCAATTTATTATACGGATACCGTAATCCTTGCTTCATGGTAGCCTTCTTGTTATCAAGCGTAACAATTTTTGGCGCTGAAATGAGTTTGGCTTCCCCTTCAGATTCCATGGCCATCAATTTTGCATTTAATAAAAGCGGGGTGCCTGCAATCCTGACAAAATTGAATCCAATTGTCCCGGCGGCAGCCGATACCGGCAGATTTACTGCCATATTAGATCCATAGGTGCCGCCGAGATTATTAAAACCTCTTTCAGGGCCGACCCCGACTCGGCTATCCAGACTGTCGGTCACATCTGATGTCAATCCATCTACATTCAGCAGATCTGAAGATTGAACACCAACTCCTAATCCCCACTGGGATCCGATTTCTCTTGAAAAATCGGTGCGGGCTTCCACAATTCTGGCTTCGATAATTACCTGCGGGGTTACATTATCTAATTTTTGGACAATCTCTTTTGCCTGACTAATTTTCGCGGCCACATCGGTCATTATAATCTGATTGGTCCGTTCATCAACACTGAGAGTTCCTCGATCTTTTGTCTTTATTTTTTCAAGATGAGGTAATATTTCAGCCTTTGCATTTGAATAATTAACGGCAATATATTCAGTAATCAACGGTTCAAGGGCTTTTTCCTGTTCTCTGGCTTTTTGCATTGCAGCCAGCTTTGCCTGCCTGTTTTCCTCTTCACTTTTAAGAGTAGCCAAGGTAGCGATACGAATAATATTACCTTCAGCAACACTGCCGAGTTGATTCATTTTCAAAATTAAATCCAGTACCTGATCCCATGGGACCGGCTTATCAAACGTCAAGGTCACTTTACCGTCAACATTTTTGTCAATAGCAAAATTTTTTCCACTGACTTCCATTAGGATGCGAAAAACATTTTTAATATCGGTTTCATAAAAATCTAAGGCTATTTTTTCTCCTGTATATACCGTAGCAGATGAAGCCTGAGTCATTGATTTATTCGTAATGTTTTGTGAACTATCTGATACCGCATCAACTTTGGACATTAGTAATTTCTTACGGATTACCGGTTTACTTTCAGTTTCGGCTTTGGATGGGTATGAAGCAGCTTCGAAATGAATCAGTAAACAATTACCGGATTGCTCAACAAAATATGGCACAATTTCACGTAAATCAATTTCTACAATTGAAATATTTTCATTACCGACTTTTTGCAGCAAGTTAATTCGATCGACAACACTTTCAAATTGTGTAGGAATTAAAGGTCGCTTATGATAATCGGCAATTCGAGTACTAAATAGTTTTAGCTCAAGTTTTCCGTCTACCGGTTTACTAATATTATAAGTTACAGGTTTTGTTGTTCCGATAATAAGCTTTGATTTGCCTGCATCTTCAATTGAAAAATCGACCCGATTAACCCATGAAAGGTTTTCGGACTTCGTTTCATTAACCGGCACATTCGTAGTTGAGATACATTTGTTTTTTTCAATATAAGAATGTGTTTTATTTTCAACGTCTTTTGCGAAAGAATCGGCATAAGAATCGGGCTGCACTATAATTTTAACATCACTATTTAATTTTTGCCCCAATTCTTTTTCATATTTTTCTTCGAAATTTTCCTTAACAGCTTTGTTTGGTTCAGCATTCTTAAACAATGCTTTTTTAAATGAAATTATAATTTCCGCCCCTTCCCGAGTAACTTGATAAGAAGCATCCTTTTTTAGTAATATCTCAATTTTGGAAGAAATTTCCTTTCCAGTCAATTTCGATACTTTTATAGAACTTATGGTGTCATTATCCGTCTCATAAAAAGTTTTGATATTTCCCAAGTCTGTGTCAGGGAAATAAAGGATCACCCCTACCGGGGATGGTTGTTTAACCGATGTATAGTTTAGATAACGATTTCCTTTCACGCGTATGTCAATATATTCCGAATCCTCATTTGTGCTTATTTCATTAATTAGTTTAGCTTTGTTATTTTCTTCAGGATCCGTTTTTTTTTGCCGAGAAACTAAATTAGTCGTACATCCAAGACAGACCAACATCCAAAAGGCAAAAAAAGCAATCAAGGCCTTCGTGCTTAATGATTTATAAATGCTGTTATTCATATTATTCTTCTCCGGCAGGTTTCTGCAGTTTAAGTTCTCTTTGGCAGATCGTTACCTTACCTAAAACATCTGTGGATTCTTCTTCAACCTTCACGCGGTCTGCTAATATTTTTGCTACCTTACCCAAACGGTTTCCGATACGAGTGCCTCTCGTAATGATGTATCCTTTACCTGAAGCTTCTTCTACCAATGCTTTGTTTCCACTCTGCGCACAAATAATTCCCACTAGCTTTAACTGGCTAAGGTCTACCCTCTCAAGCGGTCCACGGGGTATCCGTGGTGCTTCAGGACTTTGCTTGACAACTGAAGGTTTAGGTTTGGATTCATTTTTAAATATTGGAGTAAACGGATCAATTTTCCCTTCAGGATTGTAACGGTCTTTTTCATCAAGCATATTAATTTCATCGAATTCCGTCGACCTTGCGGCCATAGACACACTGCCGGATTCCCCATTTTCGTTCCTTGAAATCTCTTGCTCGGCCTTTTCAACACTTTTTGCCAAAGCAGGCCGCGGTACGACTTTCGCTTCAGATGCTTCAGGTGATGCAGATTTAGATATATCACTTTTTTTAACGATTATCTTTTGACTGACCACATTAGAAGAATTCTGGATTGTCTCTGTAGGCTTGCTGCAGCCGACAAAGGTGGAAAGACTACTTATAATACAGGCTATGCTTATTATGATTAAACGGTATGGATACATGATCTATGACTTCTTTTTCTTATTATTTTTTTTATTTGCCCCCTTCTTTTTTGAAGTCTTTTGAGAAGGAGCATCTATAAATTTGTAAGTTACAGCCGTGCATTGCGTTGTCAGTTTGCCGGCATTTTCTTGAGAAATCATTTTAATATCTTCTATATTTACAATTCGGCTTAACCTTGAAACGTTGTCGAAGAAAACGGCAACATCATGATAATTTCCCAAGACTTTAATTGATACGGGAATTTCAGCATAAAAATCTTTTTTTATTTCAGCTTTGGGTTCAAATAGGAGAAAATCTAATCCTGCCTCTTGGCCTGATCGTGACACTGCTGCCAATAGAGAAGGTATCTCTTTTTTCTCTGGAAGCGCTTTTTTCACAAGTTCAAACTGAATCTCTGCTTTCTTCATTTGGCTTCGATAATTTTCAAGCTGGTCGGCCACTTTTTTTACTGAGTTCAGTTCCTTTGCGAGCTTGCTATACTCATTATTTAATTTTTCAATATGATTAAACTTAGGTAAATAAGAAAAGTATACAAACATTCCAATAAGAGCAATTAATGTCCCATAGTAGATCAGAATTCTTTGAATCTTTGACAGTTTTTCAATCTTTTCAAATAGCGGCTCAAATGATTCCGAAGAAATATTTATTTTTTTCATTATTTTTCGGCCTTATTTTTGGCAACTTTTTCCAATGACCTTTTCTTGCAGTTGATTCGAAAGCTGTTTAAGTTATAATTTTGTATCTTTTTTTGTTTTAGGGTTCTTAGATTCACATTTGCAAAAAGTCCTGAATTCTCGAGACGAGTCATAAAATCGGCAACAGTCTTATTATCTAAAGCAATCCCTTCTATATCAGTATCTTTTTCTTTTGTCTGAAAGTGCGTAAACCATATCCGATTTGGAATTAATACATTTGTCATTGTATCAAGAAGATGGATCGGTTCTTTACGATTCAACTCAAGATTTTTGATGACATCCGTTTTTTTGTTAAGAGTAGCTAGCTTTGCTTTGATATTTGTAATTTCCTCACTTATTTTCTTATATTTGGCGACCTCTTTTTTTATATCTTCCAATTTTTTATCTAATTTATGAATCTTGCTATTCAGATTCATACTATAATAACCTAAAGCAAATGCGATAAATATGATTGAAAGAATAAAAATAGAAACCTGACGGCGCACATTCTCTTTTTTTCGGGCTGCCCGAAAAGGCAGTAAATTAATTCGTATCATTTATCTTTAATTTTTCTAATTGCAAGCCCCATACATATTGCAGCTTGTGGTGCTATTTGTTTGATATATGAACCATCAAAAAGGCTATGGTTAACCTCAAAATTTTTAAAAGGATCTATGGTCTCCACTTTTGCTGAAGCTTCTTTAGCCAAAAGCCTTCGAAATTCTTCTATGTTGGCTCCCCCACCGCTCAAAACAATTCTTTTTACCTGATCGTCCGTGTATGTCGAATAAAAGAAATCAAGTGCCCGCCTGATCTCTATGCACCAGTCGGAAGCTACGGATGACACGATATGCATTAAGTTTTTTTTTGAAATTTTCTCTTCTTGATCTCCGTGTTTAATTTGTTCGGCTTCGGAAAAGGAACAATTGACAAGTGAAGCGATTTTTTGATTGATCTGTCCACACCCCAGCGAAACATCTCTGATAAATACGGATGATTTATCTTTAAGAATGTTTAATGATGTTTTGCTGGCACCGATATCAATTAATGCAATATTTTCATCTTTCGCTTCATAATTTATTTCAAAAATGTTTTGAAGTGCGAAAGCATCGACATCGATGATACAGGGATTAAGCCCAGCCATCTGAACCAGATTAATATAATCATTGACCATTTCCTTTTTGGCTGCGACAAGCAATACATTCATCAAGTTCATATCATTTTCATTTTCGCCGAGAATTTGAAAATCAAGGTTGACATCTTTGATATCAAAAGGGATATATTGTTCCGCTTCAAATGGAATCGTTTCTTGAAGTTGTTTTTCGGGCATATTTTGCACAGTGATTTTTTTAATGATTACCGAATAACCTCCAACAGACATAGCGACATTTTGTTCTTTTATACCGTGGAATTTAAAAAGCTCCTTAATGGAATCGGCAACTTCTTCCGGGTGATTGATGGCCCCCTCTTCGATTAACCCGGGTTCAATATCAATAGTTCCAAATTTATTTAAAACCCGGCCGTTCTTCGTTTCTAAAACCTCAATGGCCTTGATCGTTCTTGAGCCGATATCCAGACCCACAAGATGATCTTTTTCCCCAAAAAACATAATATTCTCTCAATCCGGAATGTTTTATTTCCCACACAAAAATTGAAATTCGAGTTCGATTTTTTTGATGATACAAGATTAATTTCAAAGCTATTTTTTTTATCGTTCATTGAATAGAAAAACTTTAATATTTTTTCGGCCCCTAATAAAGTTAGGTCGGCAATCCTTTGCTTTACCTTGACTTTAAAACCTAGTTTCCATATAAATTTTAGATTATGCCTCAACATTGAAGAATCTGAAAAAATTTTAACCATTAATTTTTAATTAATTGTACAATTTGATTTTTTTTAGGATATTTGATTTAAATCGATGATACGATTTTTTGAATTTACAGGGAAAAAGTTTATCTCCATTGTTGAAGAATTTGGGAAAGTTATGCTCCTATTTCTATCAGCATTCTTATGGATGTTCCGCAAACCGTTTCGTTTTAGAGTTATTATTAAACAAATGGAATTTGTGGGTGCCGATTCCGTTAGCGTTATTTTAATAACCGGGGCATTTACAGGTATGGTTCTGGCCCTTCAAACCTACTATGGTTTTAGAATGTTCGGGGGTGAAAGCCTAGTAGGTGCGACGGTGACTTTATCCATGACAAGGGAAATCGGGCCTGTATTTACAGCCTTAATGGTAACGGGACGTGCAGGCTCTGCCATGGCGGCTGAAATTGGTACAATGAGAGTTACCGAACAAATTGATGCCCTATATACGATGTCGGTCAGCCCAATTCAGTATTTAATTATGCCACGTATTCTTGCCGCAGCACTTATGCTTCCGATTTTAACAATCATATCGGATTTCATTGGTATTGTAGGGGGGTATTTGGTCGGTGTAGAATTTATGAAAATAAATTCGGGGATATTTATGTCCAAAATTATAGAATTTGTAGATCTTGCCGACATTTTCAACGGGTTGATCAAATCCGCCTGCTTCGGATTAATACTTTCTTTGATCGGGTGTTACAAAGGATTTTATACCAAAGGCGGTGCCGCAGGCGTTGGAAAGGCAACGACGCAATCCGTCGTCTATTCTTCAATAACGATTTTGATAAGTGATTACTTTCTTACAGCGGCAATGTTTTAATGATTAAACTGGTGAAGGTTTGCAAATCCTTTAATGGACAAAAGGTCCTGGACAATCTTGATCTTGAGATCGAAGCGCAAAAAATTACCGTAATTATAGGTCAAAGCGGCGGAGGTAAAAGTGTCCTATTAAAACATATAATTGGTCTTATAAAACCGGATTCAGGGCAAATTTTTGTTGATGGGACAGATATTGTCAAACTCAATGATAGAATGTTAAATGAAGTCCGAAAAAAATTCAGTATGCTTTTCCAGGATGCAGCCCTTTTTGATTCTATGACTGTGGGAGAAAATGTTGCTTTTCCCCTGAAAGAACATACGCGTCTATCCAAAAAAGAGATCGAAGAAATCGTTGAAGCAAAATTGCTCCAAGTGGGATTAACAAATGTGACCCATAAAATGCCCTCCGAGCTTTCCGGTGGTATGCGCAAGCGAGTGGGTCTTGCAAGAGCAATCGTGCTTAATCCCCAAATTATACTGTTTGATGAACCCACAACAGGTCTAGACCCTTTGATGAGCGATGCAATTGACCAACTTATATTAAAGACTCAATATGATACAAGGTCGACATGTGTTATTATCAGCCATGATATTGCATCGGCTTTCAAAATTGCGCATAATATAGCCATGTTATATCATGGAAAAATTATTCAATCGGGAACACCCGCTGAATTAAGGTCTTCAAATATCTCTATTATTAAAAAGTTTATTGAGGGGACATCTGCATAAATTATTCGTAAAAAATTAAATTGTTTTTGTTTTATTCATCAATAAGATTTTAGGTAATGAAGATAAAAATTATAATCGAATCAACAGGTTTTTAAAGTATGGCAAAATTAAGTGTAGAGGCGAAGGTAGGCTTTTTTGTTATAATTGGAATTATTATTTTATCCTATATGTCCATGAAGTTAGGTAAGCTTAGTTTTAAAAGAGACTCAGGCTATATTCTCAAGGTGTTTTTTGACTCTGCATCGGGTCTCGCGGAGGATGTCCCGGTTGAAATTGCGGGTGTAGAGGTCGGCAGGGTTCAAACAATTTCTCTCATGAACGGAAAAGCACTTGTAATCCTAAAAATTAACTCTGATACAAAAATTTCAAAAAATGTCAAAGCGATCATTAGAACTAAGGGTATTTTAGGAGACAAGTATATCGAACTCGTTCAGGGAACCGAGCAAGCACCGTTTATGAAGCCGGGAGACCAAATCTTGAATGCATCTCCGGCAACCGACATAGATACATTGATGAAGGTTCTTGAAGAAGTCGCAATAAATATAAACAAACTGACCGGTTCTTTTGCAAATGTTATGGGCGGTGAAGAGGGGGAAGCTTCTCTCAGAACAATCTTTGAAAATGTGAAAGAGATGGTTGAAACGCTGAACTTAACCGTTCAGAAAAATAATACAAATGTGACCCAAATTATTTCAAATCTATCTGATTTTTCAAAAAAATTAAAGAATATCAGCGATACTCACAGTGATGATATCCGGAGCATTATCACAAATATTCACGGGGCATCAGAAGAAATTGAACAACTTATCTCCGGAATTAATAAAATCACTACAAAGCTGAATCAGGGAAAAGGAAGTTTAGGCAAACTGATCAATGAGGAAGAAACGGTTAATAATTTAAATGACATGCTTGCTGATCTTAAAAATATTACGGAAAAGATTAATAGTGGTAAAGGAACGATCGGAAAGCTAATTAAGGAAGATGAAACTGCGGATAGAATCAATACGACATTGTCCGGCATAAACGATTATATCCGGAAACAAGAGACATTCCGCACCTATCTCAATTATAGAGGCGAATATCTTTTTAACAGCGGGGATGTAAAATCGTATCTTTCGCTACGCATCCAACCAAAAGAAGATAAATACTATCTTTTCAACGTGGTAGATGATCCACGGGGTAAAGATTCTATAACAGATATCACCCGAACGATTAATGATTCAACAACCACGGAACGAATTGTTGAAACTGAAAGAGATGGGCTTAAATTTTCAGCACAGATCGCTAAACGTTATTACGATATTGGTTTTCGAGGGGGGCTCTTCGAATCAACAGGGGGTATCGGGATCGATTACTATTTCTTCGATGACCATTTGATGCTTTCGATGGAAGCATTTGATTTTGATCCTGACCGAAATTTTCATTTAAAATTCAAAGCGGATTATACCCCATTTAATTATATCTATATAACTTCCGGATTAGACGATTTTATCAGTGATGAGGGAAACGAATCTTTTTTTATAGGAGCTGGAATTAATTTTTCGGATGAAGATATCAAAACCATTCTATCAAACATTCCTCTTCCAACCAATTAACAAATTAATATATTTACTAAAATATCATATTTTAATTATTTTTTCGAACGATGCCTTCAAAGACCTCAGAAGAGAAAGCCAAACCATTTCGTTTGGTCAAATATTTTACTTTTACAAGTCTTATTGTAATTTTTATCGGCACACTTGTCCTTACTGCACTCAATACGCATTGGGCAAGGTCTATACTACTAAAAAAAAGCGAAGATTATGCTCTCGTACTTATTGAAAACCTTAACCATCAAGTTTTTTTACAATTTGTAATCCCCGTGGCCCTGAAATACGGCAAGATTCAACTGAGAAACAAAGAACAATTCGAACGTATGGATAAAGTTGTCAAGAGCACACTTCACAGCTTTGCAGTTGATATGGTGAATATATATGACTTGGATAACACTGTTTCCTACAGTTATGATCACGAGATGATCGGAAAACAGAATATTGGTGGCACAGGCTATCAGTATGCTATCCAAGGCAAATCGACTTCAAAACTTGCCCAAAGAGGTAATTTTTGGGAAATTCTGCTTGGATTTCCAAAAGAAAGCAAAATTATCACCTCAGCTCCAATTCGGGCGGAAAAATCTCTTTCCAGAATATCAGGACCAGTGCTGGGGGTTGTAGAAATTGTCCAGGAGTTGTCAGACGATTATAAAACAATTTTCAAATTCCAAATTCTTGTCATTACAACCTATACGCTGGTTATGAGCTTTATCTTTTTGGTATTGCTTTTTGTTGTAAAAAGGGGAGAAAGTATAATTGAAAAACGCGCCCTTGAGAGACTTAAACTTAAGGAGCAATTAAGCCGTACCAAACATTTATCTTCTCTAGGTGAAATGGTTGCCGCCGTTTCACATGAAATCCGCAATCCATTAGGCATTATAAGGAGTTCAGCCGAACTCTTAAAAAAGAAAATGGCCGGAGTTGACGCTTCAAATCCAGTTCCGGATATTATCGTTCAAGAATCAAATCGTCTGAATAATATTATCACGGATTTTTTAAATTTTGCCAGACCCAGGAATCCAAATTTAAGCCTCTGCCGAATTGAAGAAATAATTGAAAAAAATCTGACATTTCTTGCACCACATATTGAATCGCAAAAATATTTAATCGATAAGCGATATAATGATAAACTTCCTGAAATAATTGCCGATGCCGACATGCTCTATCAAGCATTCCTTAATCTTTTGCTCAATGCGATGCAAGCAATGCCGAAGGGGGGTATAATCTCCATTGAAATTATCTCCATTGAAAATCGCTTGAAAATATTTTTCAAAGACGAAGGCGAAGGTGTTTCAGAAGATATTCTGGAAAAAATTTGGGATCCTTTTTTTACCACTAAAGAAAAAGGAACGGGACTCGGTTTAGGTATTGTAAAAAATATTGTTGAATCCCATGGAGGAAGCATTCAGATTAGCAATCGCCCCATACAGGGGACACAGGTTAAGGTCGAATTGCCTGTTAACCGGGAAAAATAATTATGGAAACAGTCCTGATTGTAGATGATGAAAAAAATTATCCACTGATCTTAAGTGCGGTTTTGGAAGAGGAAGGATTTGAAACTTTAACTGCCAATAGCGGCCGGGAAGCACTGGATGTAATTAACAACTCTGATGTCGACTTGGTTCTAACAGATATGAAAATGCCCTCTATGGATGGTATTGAGCTGTTAAATAGGATTAAAGTGAAAGACCCCGACTTGCCGGTGATCATGATGACTGCTTATGGTACGGTAGAGAAGGCAGTGGAAGCTATGCAGAAAGGTGCTTTTAATTACATACTTAAACCATTCGACAATGAACGACTGGTCATCTATGTGAATAAAGCGATCGCAATGTACCGGGTTATCAAAGAAAATCGGCATCTGCGTAGTACCGTCGAATCCCGTTACAGTTTCGGCAATATTATCGGCAAAAGTAAAGGAATGCAAAATGTTTTCGAAATTATCCGTAAAGTTGCGCCATCTAATGCAACGGTACTATTAGAAGGGGAAAGCGGCACAGGCAAGGAACTCGTAGCAAAATCAATTCATTTCAACAGTCCACGACATGACAAACCTTTTATAGTGGTTAATTGTTCCGCACTTGCTGAGAACCTTCTTGAAAGCGAACTCTTTGGGCATGAAAAGGGAGCTTTTACCGGCGCCGTGGCAATGAAGAAAGGACGATTTGAACTAGCCGATGGAGGCACTTTATTTCTTGATGAAATTGCCGAACTTGCTCCTAATCTCCAGGTAAAACTATTGCGTGTGCTCCAAGAAAAAATTTTCGAACGTGTTGGAGGCGTCAAACAAATTTCTGTGAATATCCGACTTATTGCCGCCACAAATAAAAAATTGAAAGAAGAGATCAAAGCTGAAAGATTCCGAGAAGACCTATACTTCCGCCTAAACGTAGTTCGTATCGTTTTGCCGCCTTTAAGGGAACGCTCGGAGGATATCCGTCTCCTGACAGATCACTTTATAAAAAAATATGCAAATGAACGTAAATCTGATGTTCCAATAATCGGAATCGACCAAGAAGCTGAACGGCTTTTTTATGCTTATAGCTGGCCTGGAAATGTGCGTGAACTTGAGAATGTGATTGAAAGGGCTATGATCCTTTGTCCCGATAACTTGATAAAAATATCCGATTTGCCCAAAGATTTCAAGGACAATATCGATAATACATACAATCTTGAAGGGATACCTGTAAATGCAAAATTATATAAAACGCTTACAATGATTGAAAAGAAAATGATCGAACGTGCATTGCATATAACAAACAATGTTCAGTCACATGCTGCGGAATTATTAGGCATTGGCAAAAGCGGACTGAATCAGAAAATAAAAAAATATAAATTAGGAATGGATTCTAAAAATTGAAGTCAAAAAGATTGGAGAATATGAATTAACACCCTTTTAAATAAATTTAAATTTTATTTTCTTTGAAGGACAAAACGTAAAAAAACTCTATAGTTTCCAGACTCTATACCTTTGGGAAGTTTATATCCATCAGGGATAAGAAGTACCAGTACACGACCGCCGCTTGGGTCAGAAGTAATTTTTTTCTTACGTCGCTCTATTGTCCCATGTTGCAGTTGTCTCTGCCGTTTCCTAGAAGGCCTGATATTTAAAACTTTGGCCTCAATCATTCCGGTATTTGTTCCGATTCCCTTTAAAACCGGAGGTCCTACAGGCTGTGTCGATCCAATAATAATTTCCATAACTTTCACCTTACTTTATTTTTTTGTTGGTAGCAATGACAGATTATCATAGCTTTTATCGGTCATCGCGCCATTTCACTTTATACTTTTATTGCCGCTTACAATTTCGGAACAAATGGATAACCATCTAAGCATAAAAAGAGATCATTCTCTCATGGTTTATTTTTAGGTTGCATTTTTTTCTTGCATTTCTTAATGATATTATATATTTCACTATACAATTTAATTAATTACTACCTTGTGAAAATTATTATTAACTTTTAGATGACAACTTTGCTGAAAATATGACGATAATATTGTCTGTGGACCTGTTTTTTCAGGAAAATGACAAAGAATAGATTTACCCATGTAGGAGGTGAAGAGTATAGCTATCTCGAAACGAACAAATTCAATAAACATTAACAAGAATATAAAAGCGAAAGAAGTAAGGGTAATAGATCCTGACGGTAATCAAGTAGGCGTTATTCCTATTTATAAAGCACTTGCAACCGCTGCTGATTTTGGTCTTGATCTGGTGGAGATTTCTCCTAACGCAATCCCTCCCGTTTGTAAGATAATGGATTATGGTCGGTTCAAATACGAACAGACCAAGAAACATCAGGAGGCAAAAAAGAAACAAAGCACTTTTCAGATCAAAGAAATAAAGATACGTCCGAAAACAGGCGAACATGATTTGCAGGTCAAAGTCAGTCACATAAAAAGGTTTCTTGAAAAAAAGGATAAGGTCAAAGTAAGCGTTATTTTCAGGGGACGCGAAATTGCGCTAAGCAATTTAGGAAAAGATCTACTTAAAAAAATTGCAGAAGAAACTGAAGAAATTGCCGTGGTTGAACAAGTCCCCAAATTTGAAGGACGGACCATCGTTATGGTCTTATCACCTAAATAATTAAAAGAGAATGATTGTTCACCCAACACCCTCCTGCAAGCGATAAACAGTTTATTTATCAAAGGAAGCTATTTGCTTTTTTGGTTAAATTAAATTCTTAAAGGTGGCGTGAGCAGATAATTATGGGTTGCTCACGCCATATATTTTTAAGATATATGTTCTTTGGTTGATTGAGATATCTCGTATTGTCTCGGTTGTCTTGTACCGAAATTTAAAACGGTAAGGTCAATATTAAATGAAATATTAATTAGTTATTATCTATTATTTTATATTTATAACAGGAAAACAAAAATGCCGAAAATAAAAACAAATCGAGCCGCAGCAAAGCGTTTCAAAAAAACAGGTTCAGGCAAATTCACCTTTGCAAAATCCCATGCGAGTCATATTCTAACCAAAAAGACGACTAAGCGTAAAAGGTCCTTGAGAAAAACTCGAATCGTTGATCAAACAAATCAAAGAGAGTTACGTTTGCTTCTTCCGAATTGTTAAAATGCTTTTGACTATACAAACATTTTTTAAGGAGTCATACCGTACCTTATGACATTAATATTTTTAGGAGAAGAATTATGCGTGTAAAAAGAGGTTTTAAAGCCAGAAGACGCCGGAAAAAAATTTTAAAATTAGCCAAGGGGTTTCGTGGAGGCCGCAGCAAATTATTCCGCACAGCAGCAGATGCTGTGGACAAGGCACTCATGTACGCTTATCGAGATCGAAGGACACGCAAACGTGATTTTCGGAGATTATGGATCGCAAGAATCAATGCCGCTGCGCGTATGAATAACTTATCTTACAGCAAATTCATGCATGGTTTAAAACTCGCCGACATCGGGATAGACCGTAAGGTCCTTGCCGATTTGGCTATATCTGATCCCACCGGATTTTCTCATATAGCCAACATGGCCGCACAACAGCTATGAACGCTAAGTAATAAATATTATAAAATTATCTTGGCATTTGGGGTATCATTTTTTTAAAAAAATAGAGCACGAAAAGTGGAAAAAACGATTGAACAGATTTATGTAGATGCGCTGAAGCAGCTTAAGACTGCTTCAGACCCCGAAAGTATAAAATCCCTTAGCATCCACTATATAGGGCGAAAGGGTATAGTTACTCAATTTTTAAGAAATATTTCAAAGCTCCCCCAAAAGGAAAGGCCGCAGGCGGGAAAAAGGGCTAACGAGGTAAAAAAATTACTAGATCAAAAATTCAAAGAAGCTTTAAGAGAACTTAAAACAACGACTTCAGAAACAACCGATCAAATCGATGTTTCACTCCCTGGAAGAATAGTTCTACAGGGGACGTTGCATCCCATCACTCAGATTACTCGACAAGTTTGCGATATATTTACGAGACTTGGGTTTGATATTGCCGAAGGCCCTGAAGTTGAAACGGACTACTATAATTTTGAGGCCCTTAATATTCCAAAAAATCATCCTGCCCGAGATATGCAGGATACATTCTACGTCTCAGAGAATATTGTTCTCAGAACTCAAACGTCTCCGATGCAAATTCGGGTAATGGAAAAACATACTCCTCCCGTGAGAATTATAGCCCCCGGTAAGGTTTACCGCTGCGATTCCGACCTGACTCATACCCCCATGTTTCATCAAGTTGAAGGGCTCCTTGTTGATGAAAATATATCTTTCGGTAATCTAAAAGGCATACTGACAACTTTTGTCCACCGGATCTTTGACGACCAAACAAGCCTCAGATTCCGACCCAGTTTCTTTCCTTTTACAGAGCCAAGTGCTGAAGTTGATATCCTTTGTGTCATGTGCAGGGGCAGAGGATGCAGGGTTTGTTCGCAAACGGGATGGCTCGAGGTGTTGGGCGCGGGCATGGTACATCCCAAAGTATTTGAAAACGTTTGCTATGATACCACCCGTTATACCGGTTTCGCTTTTGGAATGGGCATCGAACGGATTGCCATGCTGAAATACGGTATCGACGATATTCGAAAATATTTTGAAAATGATCTAAGATTTTTGAGGCAATTTTAATATGAAAGTGAGTTTGAGCTGGCTCAAAGATTATGTGCCCATTGAAATGGAAGCGGATGATATAGCGGATGCTCTAACTATGGCCGGTCTTGAAGTTGAAATGATTGCAGACCGCTATGATTATCTGAAGAGTGTTGTTGTGGGCTGTATTACTGAAATCAATCCCCATCCAAATGCCGATAAGCTAAAAGTATGTCAAGTAGATATAGGTGATAGAATCATCCCCGTCATATGCGGGGCCTCCAATATAACAGTAAACATGCTTGCCCCTTTGGCTCTACCAGACACCTGTTTTCCTGATGGAAAGGTACTGGAAATAAATACTATTCGGGGCATAACATCCGAGGGGATGCTTTGCAGTGAAGCCGAATTAAGATTAGGTCTAGACACCAGTGGTATTATGCGCCTTAGCTCACAGTTGCATATTGGAAATAACCTTGCAAAAGAGCTTAAGCTTTCGGATATCGTGCTTGAAATTGATCTTACCCCGAACCGCCCGGACTGCCTCAGCATGATTGGAATTGCCCGGGAAATAGCGGCAATACAGAAAACATGTGTAAGATATCCGGATGCCGAGGTTTTTGATGCCCGCAATCGTATTGAAAATTTTACATCGGTAACGATCGAGGACTTGGATCTTTGCCCAAGATATGCTGCAAGACTTCTGGAAGATATTACTATTGCTCCCTCCCCTTTTTGGCTTCAGGACAGACTTCTGTCGGTCGGGTTAAGACCGATTAATAATATTGTTGATATAACCAACTTTGTACTGATGGAAACCGGTCAACCCTTGCATGCATTCGACTTTGATCGTTTAGCGGAAAACAGAATTGTTGTTCGCAGAGCAAAAGAAGGCGAAGTATTTACTACTTTAGACCTAAAGGAAAGAATACTTAATTCGGATATGCTTTTGATCTGCGATGGGGAAAAACCGGTCGCCATTGCAGGAATCATGGGGGGTTATAATTCGGAAATTGAAAAATCAACAACCCGGGTTCTTATCGAGAGTGCTTATTTTAATCCAACCGGTATTCGCAAGACTTCAAAAAGGCTATGTTTAAACACCGAGGCTTCCCACCGCTTTGAACGTGGTGTCGATCCGGGTGGAATAATCATGGCTTTAAATCGGGCTGCCTATCTTATGATCGAATCTGGAGGCGGTCGGTTAATTGATGGAATTATCGATGAATATCCTCAAAAAATATGTAAAAAAACCATTCCCTTAAGTGTGGTGAATACAAATCGCGTTTTAGGTACGCGATTGACTCAAAATGAAATAGAAAAGCTATTAAAATCAATCGATTTCGAGATTGAAATCAATACCACCGACCAACTTACGGTTAGTCCCCCTTCTTTCAGAGTTGATATTTCAAGGCCTGTTGACCTGATGGAAGAACTCGCGCGCCTTTCCGGTTATGACAATATTCCGACCACTTTTCCGCTGATACCTGCCAATGCCGGAAAAACAATCAGAGAAAGAGATTTAAGAGACAAAATAAAAAATCTGATGATCGGTTTTGGTTTTAATGAAATAATTAGTTACAGTTTCATTAATAAGCAGTCACTTGATTTTCTACAATTGGCGCCAAATGATACAAGAAGAAATGCCGTCAATATCTTAAACCCTCTGACGGAAGATCAGGCAATCATGAGGACATCCCTGCTACCTGGTCTCCTTGAAACAATGCGGCACAATATCGCACAGCAAATCAGAAATCTAAGATTGTTTGAAGTCGGAAAGGTTTTCATAAGCTCAAATCCGGATAATTTACCGGAAGAAACACAAATGATAGCCGGCCTTTGGACAGGATCACGCGTTAACGCCTCATGGCTTTCAAAAGAAATAAATTGTGACTTTTATGATATCAAGGGGGTTGTTGAAGGACTATTTACAGCCTTAAATATTGACGATGTAGCATTTACTCAATTACCGAGCAACATTTGTAATTATACCAAAGCTGGATATACAGCTCAAATTCTTTTAGGAAATAGGATGCTTGGTTTGGTTGGAGAAATCCACCCACAAGTCCTTGAAAATTATAATCTGAAGCAAGCAGCTTTTGTTTTTGAATTTAACGTGGACCAATGTGTCAACCTTGTATCGGAAATCAAGCAGACAAAGGCGATACCAAAATTTCCGGCTACTTCCAGAGATATTACCATCATTATTCCTAAGACAATAGAATCTATAGAAATACTGGATAGTGTCAAGAATCTTAAAGAAGAACTTGTAGAAAATATATATCTTTTTGATGTTTTCGAGGGGCATCCAATTCCAAAAGAAAAAAAGAGTGTCTCATTCAGGATAACCTACCGATCATTTCAAAAAACTTTAGAAGACGATGATATTAATACGCTTCATAAAATCATCACGGATAAACTTTTAAAAGAGTTTGCGGCCACATTGCCGGTTTGATTAGGTAAAATAATTATTAAAATTATTGACAAAAAATGATTTTTAGCCTATTTTGTCCAATTGGTAAGCGGGCATAGCTCAGTTGGTAGAGCACAAGCTTCCCAAGCTTGGGGTCGCGAGTTCGAATCTCGTTGCCCGCTCCATCAAAAGTCCGGCTTTTCTATTTGGTAAGGTTTAAAGGTAGAACTTTTGTCGATGCTTGCGTGGTTTGGATTTAATTTTTTTCTTCTTATGGTATTTACATGAACAGATAAACTTTTTCGATCCACTACAAAAGATCTACAAAGATGAAAAGAAACGGGCTGGAGCCCGTTTTTGTTTTTAGGGGTATGTTTACAACCCAATGAAATCTAAAAGAAAAAAATTAAAAACACCCAGACCCGGGTATAGATCAAAAGAAGTCCTTTTGGAAAATTTGGAAAATATCATACAGAAAGTCAAAGTGATAGCAGAGCCATTATGTGAAGCAGAGGGCATGGAACTAGTGCATGTCGAATTTCAGAGAGAGCCGGTGGGTAGAATTCTGCGTGTTTATATAGATAAACCCGAAAAGGTCACATTGGATGATTGTGTGCTTATAAGTCGGCAATTGGGTGATCTTCTGGATGTAAATCTCGAAAGCGAAGAGTCTTATAATCTTGAAGTATCATCACCGGGTTTTGATCGTCCTTTGGGTAAAAAGCATGATTTTGAAAAATTCAAAGGAAAAACAGCAAGAATCAAAACTTGCAAACCTGTTGAAGGGCAAAAAAATTTTAAAGGTATCCTGATGGGGATATCAGACGATATTGTAAAGCTTTCCTTTGATGGTAAAATAGTTGCTATTCCCTTTCAAAAAATTACCAAGGCACGGCTTGTGGGTTATAACGGAGAAAACGGATGCTAATAACAGATATAAAGCGTGTTATTGAACAGGTTAGCCGAGACAAGGGTATTGACCGTGAAGTCCTTATAAAAGCACTTGAAGAGGCTCTAAAATCTGCTGCAAAAAAAAAATTCGGGAATAAAATCGATATTGAAGTTAAATATAATGAAGAAGCAGGAGAAATAGAGGTTTTTCAGTTTAAAGAAGTTGTAGAAGAGGTCACGGAACCCGATCTGCAAATAAGTTTTGAAGAAGGATGCAAGTTGGACCCGGAATGTGAAATAGGTGACAGCCTTGGCACAAAAATGGATACCAGCACTTTCGGTAGAATAGCGGCCCAGTCAGCCAAACAGGTTATTATTCAAAAGATGAAGGATGCTGAAAGGGATGCGGTTTATTCCGGTTTCATAGACCGGAAGGGTGAAATTATAAACGGAATTGTGCAACGTATCGAGCGTGGGGATATTATTGTTAATCTTGGTCATACGGAAGGAATTCTGCCGGCACGGGAACAGGTTCCAAAAGAAACTTACCGACGTGGTGATCGCATCCGCGCATATATTTTGAATGTACTCTATGACACACGTGGCCCACAAATCGTGCTTTCAAGGACACATCCTAACTTTCTAATTAATCTTTTCAAGACAGAAGTCCCTGAAATCAGTGAAGGTATCGTTAATATCATGGGGGCGGTTCGGGAACCCGGAAGCCGAGCAAAAATTGCCGTATCTTCAAATGATCCAGATATAGATCCGGTTGGAGCCTGTGTAGGAATGAAGGGAAGCCGAGTACAAAATGTAGTTCAAGAACTTAGAGGTGAAAAAATTGACATTATCCCCTGGCATGTCGACCCGGCAAAATTTGTATGTAATGCACTATCCCCTGCTGAAATATCTAGAGTCATTATCGATGAAGATATGCGCTCAATGGAAGTCATTGTTCCCGATGAATCTCTTTCCATTGCTATTGGAAAACGTGGCCAGAATGTCCGACTTGCGTCCAAGCTTACGGGATGGCGGCTTGATGTTAATAGTGAAACACGTTACAGCGAAGCGATGCGCAGTGGTTATGATTCTATAACGGCATTGCCGGAGGTTAGTATAAGCTTGGCCGATACATTGTATGAAAAAGGCTTCTTTTCTGCTGAAGAAATTAGCAAGAGTTCTGTCGAAGATTTAATTCAAGTTAAAGGTATTTCAGAAGAAGAAGCTCATCGACTGATTGAAGCTGCAAAAAAACAGATTGAAGGTTCTGATACCGCCGATGAAATATCTGAGGAAATTCCAACAGATCATGCAGCTGAAAATGATGATTTTACTAAATCCAATAAAACATCTGTTTTAAACAACCCAGAAGCCTCTGAAACAGAGTTAAACAATGGTTAAGATTCATCCGGTCAAGCGTTATCAAATAAAAAAACAACAGAGGACATATAGACAGTTGCTCTTTGCGGCAACAATAAAGTAGTGGGATGGGGATTAACTATATATGCAATAGACCCCAAAAAAAATTTAAGGAGGATAAATGGCAAAGATCAGAGTATATGAGCTTGCCAGGGATCTTAACATGAAAAACAAGGTACTCCTTGAAAAATTAAGTGATATGAATATCAGCGTAAGGAGCCATATGAGTTCTCTGGATGATGAGATTGTCGCCACAATTAAGGCAAATCTTTTCGGTGCAAAAACGGATACGGTTGATGTTAAACGTGTAAGACCAACTGTAATTCGAAGGCGCAAAAAACGCCCACAAGAAGAGCCTGCTGAAACACAATCAGCGCTTACACCGGAACTTTATCCTGAAAAGGTCGAAGTTGCCGAGCAGCCATCTGAAAAAGCTATCGAAGAAAAACAAGAACCTGTGAAAGCTGCTAAGGAAGAGTTAATACCTGAAAAACCTGCCGTAGAAGTTGCTGTTTCATCGGAAATAGCACCGACCGAAGAAAAGCTTATAGAAAAAGCGCAGGAACCTGAGTCTACTCTTACAACAAAAAAAGCAAGGCCCAAACCGATTGTGTTTGAGCCCGAAAAACCGGCAACTATAAAAAAACCAAAATCCGGTAAAAAAGTCAAGAAGGTCAAAAAAGAAGTCCCTGCAAAAATCATAAAACTACCCATACCGCCTCCTGAGGAAAAGACACCTGAGGTGTCCAAAATTCAAGTCGCGGAACCCGGAGAAAAAATTTCAGAAGAATTTTTTGAAGATAAAGTCGATTTCAAAAAGGAAATCCTTGTAGAAGAAAAACCGATAAAGGAAAAGAAAAAGAAACCAAAGAAGAAAGAAGAAGAAGTAGCAGTAGTAGAAGATATTATTACTGATAAAAAGTTTTTTAAAAAGAAAATCTCCTTTCGAAAAAAAGAGGTTGTTGAAGGTAAAGACCTTTATTCGGGGAAACATCGAGGTCGAAAGACTCGAAAAAGTGTCAACGGTAAAACCGCTCAAGGGCAAAAACCTCAAATAACAACGCCAAAAGCCATTAAACGCAGAATCAAAATTGATGAAACCATTGCCTTGTCTGATTTGGCAAAGCGTATGGGAATAAAAGTCAATGAAATGATCAAAAGATTAATGTCTATGGGGGTTATGGTTACGGTAAACCAAACAATTGATTTTGATACTGCGGTTCTCGTTGCCTCAGAATTCGAGTACGAACTAGAAAAAGCCTCTTTTGAGGAAGAAACGTTTTTAAAGGCTGAAACGGATGAACCTGATAAATTGATCGAAAGACCCCCTGTCGTAACTATTATGGGACATGTAGACCATGGCAAGACCTCCTTGCTTGATGTGATACGTAAGACCAAGATAACAGAAATTGAAGCGGGAGGGATTACACAGCATATTGGTGCTTACCATGTCTCTACAGATAAAGGCCAAATTGTCTTCTTAGATACACCGGGGCATGAAGCTTTTACTGCAATGCGTAGTCGTGGGGCCGGTATTACGGATTTGGTAGTTTTGGTTGTCGCTGCCGACGACGGTGTAATGCCTCAGACGATTGAGGCGATCAATCATTCCAAAGCTGCAGGAGTTCCAATAATAGTGGCGATTAATAAAATCGACAAAGCAAATGCGGAACCTGAGCGTGTTCAAAGGGAACTGGCAGAGGTTGGTCTTGTGCCCGAGGAATGGGGAGGAGATACTATTTTTGTTAAGGTATCCGCAAAACGGAATCAAGGAATTGATGAATTGCTTGAAATGATCCTTCTTCAGGCCGAATTACTTGAACTTAAAGCCAATCCTGATAAGCATGCTCGAGGCCATGTCATCGAAGCCAAATTGGATTCCGGAAGAGGTGCGGTTGCTACGGTACTCGTACATGAAGGTACTCTCCATTTGGGTGAGCCGGTTGTATGCGGAATACAATATGGAAAAGTTCGAGCCATGCTAAACGATAGAGGAATTCAGGTAGAATCAGCAGGTCCTTCCATACCCGTAGAAGTAGTGGGTCTCTCCGGCGTACCCATGGCTGGGGACGAGTTTATCGCTCTTGATGATGATAGAAGTGCTAAACAAGTCAGCCTTCATCGAATCCAGAAACAGCGTTCAAAAGAGCTAGCGAAAACCAGCAGGTTAAGCCTTGAAAAGCTTTATGAAAAGATGCAGGAAGGTGAAGTCAAAGAACTGAATCTCATTATAAAGGCCGATGTAAACGGTTCAATCGAGGCCCTAAAAGATTCTCTTACAAAGCTTTCTACCGATGAAGTAAAAATCAATATCATTCATTCAGCTACCGGAACCGTAGCTGAATCTGATGTTTCTTTGGCCTCGGTATCTGATGCTATCATTCTTGGATTTAATGTGCGGCCCAGTTCAAAAGTTCAAGACTTTGCCAACGAAGAAAATGTCGATATGCGTTTTTATAATATTATTTATAATGTTATCAAAGACATAAAGGATTCCATTCTCGGCTTGATGTCGTCGACTTTTGAAGAACGAATCTTGGGCAGAGCCACGGTTCGAGAAGTATTCCATGTCCCCAAAGTCGGTGCTATTGCGGGTTGTTATGTGACTGATGGAAAAATTGAAAGGGGGCAATTATTACGCCTTATCAGAGACGGAGTCGTTTGCTATGACGGCAAGCTTTCTTCTCTTCGACGTTTCAAAGATGATGTCAAAGAAGTGCAAAGTGGTTATGAATGTGGAATAGGCATTGAGAATTATAACGACATCAAGATTGGAGATATAATCGAGTGTTATTTCCTGGAAGAAATTAAACCTGAACTTGAATAGAAAAGAAAATCTTTTAAATATTTTCGGAGCCCACGGAATATGGTTGTTGGTTTAGGGATTATCAAGTTCAGACTGCACGACTGTCATTCTCTGAAAGGCAAGAGAAAAATTGTTAAAGCAATTATCAACCAACTGCACAACGCATTTAATATTTCTATTGCTGAAGTTGGTTCAAACGATATTCATCAAAGAGCAGAGATCGGTTTTGCGATGATTGGTAACGACCGAATGGTGATAAATTCAAAGATAGATAAAGCTTTCAATTTGGCAGATCAATTGGGACTGGCCGAAATTATTGATACTGAGATGGAGCTTATCAATTTATGAAACCCTTTACAAGATCCGATAGGGTTGCCGGCCTTTTAAAACAAGTTCTGTCGGACATATTACAAAAAAAAATTAAAGACCCTCGGCTTCAAATGATCACCATTACGTCTATAAAGATGTCTAAGGACTTGAGACTTGCGCGGATATATTTCATCATATCAGGCGATCGGAAAGAAATAGAAGCGACGAATCAAGGCCTTAAAAATGCACTTGGATATATTAAACGGGCGCTTGCCCGTGAGGTTGATTTACGTTATATACCCGATCTTAGGTTTTATTATGATGAATCCTTTGATTACGGGTCACGAATAGATAAGATACTGAATTCATTAAAATCAGATGACAGATCAAATCATATGCCATCTAAAGAACAGTGATCATATTCTGATCACTACGCATACCAATCCAGATGGTGATGCTATCGGCTCTTTGATCGCCATGGGACTTTCTCTTGATAAATTGAACAAGAAGACCACTCTTTACAACGAAAGTTCCATACCGGCGGTGTATCGCTTTTTACCGTCAGTCGATCGTATTGTAAAAAATATTAATCCGATAAATACATATGATACGGCTATTATCCTTGATTGCGGAGACTTGCAAAGAATTGGGACACTATCTTCCATTGTGCAGCAGATACCTGTCATTATAAACATCGATCATCATATCACCAATACCCGCTTTGGTGATTTGCATTTGATCGATACCTCTTCATGCGCTGCAACGGAAATCGTTTACCGTCTCATAAAAAAAATGGCTATTCCAATAAACAAGGCAATCGCCACTTCAATATACACAGGAATTTTAACCGATACAGGGTCTTTTCGTTTTTCAAATACCAATAAAGCGGCTTTTAAAATATGTGACGAAATGGTCGCAATCGGGGTTGACCCCTATAAAGTGGCTCAGCATGTCTATGGAACATACTCACTGAGCCGAATAAAGCTTTTGAATCTGGCCCTTGACTCGCTTGAGATTTCATATAACGGCAAATTATCCATGATGACTCTTACACAGAAGATGCTTGACGAAACAGGAACCCATCCTGAAGATATCGATGGCCTTATCAATTATGCACGTATTGAAGACGTCAAGGTAGCAGTCCTGATTCAGGAAAATTCAAACGGTAAAGTAGCGCCGGAAGATCGTAAACTGTTTCATGTCAGTCTACGTTCTGATGGGACGGTAGATGTGGCTGCAATTGCTTATTTTTTTGGTGGGGGCGGTCATTTTAGCGCCGCCGGATTTAGCATTGAATCCACACTTTCTGATTTAAAACATCGAATTATCCAGCTATCTGAAATACTGTGACCCAATTTATGGCAAATGAATC
This sequence comes from Desulfobacterales bacterium, assembly GCA_016931455.1. Classification (GTDB taxonomy): domain Bacteria; phylum Desulfobacterota; class Desulfobacteria; order Desulfobacterales; family JAHDSC01; genus JAFGES01. The sequence continues at coordinate 56,395 of JAFGES010000024.1, forward strand.
AGATGGGGTTATCGTTATCGATAAACCTGTAAATATAACATCGGCTAAGGTCGTAGCTATCGTAAAGCAAGCGCTTAATGCCAAAAAAGTGGGGCACACGGGTACTCTTGACCCATTTGCAACAGGCGTCTTGATATGTTGTATTAATCGTGCTACTCGAATCGCCAGATTTTTTTTGAATGGTGATAAAAAATACAAAGCCGTCCTTCATTTAGGAGTTGAAACAGACACTCAAGATTCAACAGGAACTATTACGGAAACCTGCGATAAAATCAATTTCTCGAAAAATAATATTCAATCGGTATGTAAACAGTTTGAGGGAGAGATTGAACAGTTGCCGCCCATTTTTTCAGCACTTAAACATAAAGGAATTCCCCTTTATAAACTTGCGAGAAGCGGCAAGCCATTGCAGAAGCCCGCAAGACCTGTTTTTATTTCATATATTAAAATTTGCAAGATAAATCTACCGTTCATAGATATCGAAGTATCTTGCTCCGCAGGAACGTATATTAGAACACTTTGTGCTGATATAGGTTCAGCTCTTGGATGTGGAGGACATCTTAAAGCACTGAGAAGAATTGAAAGCTGCGGGTTTACGATTAACGAAGCGATGACTTTACCTGAATTTAAGCAACTCGCTTTATCCCAAAAAATATCAGAACGAATATTGAACATGGCCAGTGCATTGCGAAATGTACCCCAATATTTTGCCGATCACACACTAACGAAAAAAATATTACATGGGCATGTCATTACCAAAGCGGATATGATGCCTACTAAGATCAATATTTCGAATTCTTTTATAAAAATTATTGATGTAAATCAAAAGCTCATAGCTGTGTTAAGCGATCAAAAAGGAAGTGATAGATACAATTATTGCTGTGTTTTCAATTAGTTATAAATATTTAAATTTAATTATTTAATTATTGTTTGTTTGTTCATCGAAGGATATACATATTATATTGATAGGAATTAAATTTCTTTTCAACCAATGGAGGTAAATTTAAAGTGGTTTTAACAGTTGAAAATAAAAAAAATCTGATTAACGAATTTAAGCTGCACGAAAAAGATACAGGCTCACCTGAAGTTCAGGTTGCACTTCTAACCCATCGTATCTCGTATCTTACCGATCATTTAAAAGTTCATAAAAAAGACCATCACTCTAGAAGAGGATTGTTGGTATTAGTCGGTAGACGCCGCAGACTTTTAAATTATGTAAAAAATAAAGATGTCAAGCGCTACAGGACAATTATTGAGAATCTGGGCCTGAGAAGATAAATAAATTCTGCTTAAAGAATTCAGATCGATAACGCCCTCTTCAATCAATAAAATTTTAAACTAGGGGGGGACACAATTATTTGCGCCTGTTTTTTAAGCTTAACCCCAAATAATAACGTAAATGCCGGCTATGGCTTATAAGTCAAAGTAGACAATGGCTTTCGCATTTAACGTTTTTTAAACTTTGTTTTTAGGAAACAAATATGGAAATTTTACTTAAAGCAGAAGTTGGAGGCAAATTCCTGAGTATCGAGACCGGTAAAGTTGCGAAACAGGCATCAGGTTCGGTGGTCGTTCAATATGGAGAAACCATTGTACTCGTGACAGCCGTTTCCTCCAAGGAAGAAAAGCCCAGTATAGATTTTTTACCTCTTTCGGTTGAATATCAAGAAAAAATTTATGCGGCGGGTCGGATACCGGGAAATTATTTCAGGCGTGAAATCGGGAGACCGAGTGAAAAAGAAACATTGACCGCACGTTTAATCGATCGTCCAATTCGCCCCCTATTTCCAAAATACTATAATTATGAAACCCAGATTATCGCTACAGTGCTATCAATGGACCAGGAAAATGACCCTGATATTTTAGCTATGATCGGGGCTTCTGCTGCACTTGAAATATCGGATATCCCATTTTCGGGCCCCATTGCCTGTGTGCGTGTCGGCCGTTTGGATGGTCGATTTAAGATTAATCCGACTATCTGTGAATTAAAAGAGTCCGATATTAATATCATCGTTGCCGGCTCAAAGAGTGGTGTTGTTATGGTGGAAGGCGGAGGTAACGCCGTCAGTGAGGCAGACGTTCTTGAAGCCATATTTTTTGGGCATCAAGAAATGCAACCGCTCATAGATCTTCAAGTCAAGCTGAAAGAAACAGTCGGCGTTTTAAAAAGACCTTTTACACCTCCGGAAAAAGACGAAACCCTGTTTAAAAAAATAGAATCTATCGCTGCTTCAGGAATAAGTGAATCTATCCGTATTCCGGAAAAAATTAAACGCAATAATGCACTTGGAAATATCAAGTCAGATATTTTGGAGAAAATCGAGGAAGAATATATTGATCGAAAAAGTGATATATACAATCTTTTTTATGAACTCCAGCGATCAATTTGCAGAGATCTCGTCCTTAAGGAAGGTTGCCGTATCGACGGAAGAAAATTCGATGAAATCAGACCAATTACCTGTGAAATCGGTATACTTCCAAGGCCTCATGGTTCTGCACTTTTTACTCGAGGCGAAACGCAGGTTCTCGGTGTTCTAACGTTAGGCTCGGGGCCTGATGAACAACGAGTTGAAACGTTAATCGGGGAAGAATATAGGCCCTTCATGCTCCATTACAATTTCCCTCCCTTTTCCGTGGGTGAAATAAAACGAATTGGAGGGCCCAGCCGCAGAGATATAGGCCATGGGGGCTTATCCACAAGAGCAATAGAAAAAATCCTGCCGTCGAAGGATGAATTTGATTATACCATTCGGGTAGTTTCAGAGGTTTTAGAGTCAAACGGCTCCTCTTCAATGGCTACCGTTTGTGCGGCCAGTCTTGCGCTGATGGATGGCGGTGTTCCCATTAAGTCTCCTGTTTCCGGCATTGCCATGGGACTCATGAAAGAAGGTGAAAAGGTAGTTATCCTGTCTGATATTTTAGGTGATGAAGATCATACCGGAGACATGGATTTCAAAGTTGCCGGCACGAAGGAAGGTATTAACGCGCTTCAGATGGATATCAAGATTCATGAAATTTCGAAAGACATTATGAAAAAAGCGCTTGAACAAGCAAGGGTCGGTCGGCTTTTCATCCTTGAAAAGATGTTGGAATCCCTCAGCAAACCTCGGAAAGAAATTTCACCCTATGCACCAAAAGTTATAACAATTGAAGTTAAACCGGATAAAATCCGTGAAATCATAGGCCCTGGTGGAAAAATAATCCGATCAATTCAAAATGAGACAAATACCCGAATCGAAATAGACGATTCGGGTCTGGTTAAAATTGCAGCAACTTCCAAGCAGGATGTAGACGCAGCCTTAAAGCGTATAAATGAGATCATCAGAGAACCGGAAGTCGGATGTATTTACGATGGAACGGTTGTCAAAACAACGGATTTCGGCGCTTTTGTACAAATTTTACCGGGTACCGATGGCTTAGTACACATCTCACAACTAGCTGCCCATCGCGTAAAAAAAGTTACCGATGTTGTTAAAGAAGGTGATAACATCAAAGTCAAAGTGCTTGAAATAACCGGTGACGGTAAGATCCGTTTGAGCCATAAAGCGGTTATAGAAGAAAAATGAGCAACCAAACAGTAAAAAAAACTACCCTCGAAAATGGGATCCGAATTGTCACCAAAAATATGCCCTATGTCCGTTCCATATCAATGGGAGTATGGGTACATGTAGGGGCGAGGGATGAAAAGCTATCTGAAAATGGGCTCTCTCATTTTATTGAACACATGATTTTTAAGGGGACCGGCAAAAGATCAAGTTTTCAGATTGCTAAGGAATTTGATGCCATAGGGGGCCATACGAATGCATTTACAACCATGGAACATACCTGTTACCATGCAAAAGTTGTGGATTCTCACCTTACGAATATGGTCGATATTCTTTCAGATATATTTTTGAATTCTGTTTTTGACGCCACGGAAGTTGAAAAAGAACGATTTGTTATTCTTCAGGAAATCGGAATGGTTGAGGACACTCCGGACGAATATATCCATGTTCTTTTTGGAAATAACTTTTGGAGTGAAAATTCTCTGGGACGCTCGATCTTAGGGAGCCGCGAAAATATTATCAGCTTTAATTCAAATACAATAAAAAGTTTTTTTACCCATTTTTATCAGCCCGAAAGAATTGTCATTTCATTTGCGGGCAAATTGAATCATGACGAAATCGTTGATTTAGTCGAACCATTATTTTCTTCTATCCGTTCAAGCAACGGCTTTCCTGAGCGCATAACGCCTCAGGGATGTCCAGCGATCAAACTTCATCAAAAAGAATTGGAGCAAGTTCATCTATGCCTGGGCACAAAGGGGATATCCATAACAGACCCTCAGCGTTATGCCCTTTCGCTTCTAAATACGATTCTGGGGGGAAATATGAGTTCACGGCTCTTTCAAGAAATTCGTGAAAACAGAGGGCTGGCTTATTCAGTCTTTTCTTTCATATCGTCTCACGTTGATACCGGTTTATTTGGAGTCTATGCGGGAATCGATCCCAACAAAACATCTGAAGCCATAGAAGTAATCATAGAAGAAATGAATCAGCTTAAGACAAAACCCGTTAATGCAGACGAGCTCCATGACGCAGTTGAGCATACAAAAGGCAGTCTTATGCTTGCCTCTGAAAGTACGGACAATCAGATGGTTCGTCTAGCCCAAAACGAAATTCATTTTGGGCGTCATATCCCTTTACTGGAAGTATTGGCTGAAATTGAATCGGTCACCACTGATGAGATCCTCCATTTAGCCGAGAGCCTTTTTCAGACGAAACAGATGGGTTTGACGGTACTGGGTCCGATAAAAAAAACAAAAACATTATATGATGATATTTTAAAGCTACACTAGGATGGATTCAAACATAACCTAAATAAACCCTTTCAAATTCTACTACCACCGTTCGTTTATGTTATGAAAAATGCGCTTACAATTAAATTTCTGCGTTTAAATCCCGGCCTGAATGCGGACATTTCTCTACCACGCTATATGACGGAACAATCTGCCGGAATGGACATCTTTGCTGCAATTGAAAATAATCTGGATCTTGAACCCGGTGCAATTACACTTATACCGACTGGATTTGCCATTGCGATTCCAGATGGATTTGAGGCTCAAATTCGCCCCAGAAGTGGGTTAGCGACAAAACACGGTATAGCGCTTATCAATTCACCCGGCACTATAGATGCTGATTATCGTGGAGAGGTAATGATCCCGCTTATAAATCTTGGGAAAAAGCGGTATAGATTTCATCGAGGCGATCGGATTGCCCAAATGGTCATTAATAAAGTTTATCGTGCTGGTTTTAAAATCGTGGAGCAACTCGACGAAACCGATCGTAATACGGGTGGCTTCGGACACACGGGGTTGTAGTAATTTAAGCTACTAACGGATTTGGAAATTGAGGAATCGGCAGACGCAAAATTATAAGCTCTCAGCCTGTGTATTGGCTAGCGGCAGCAAGGGCAATTCTATATTTATCTCCGACGGTTCAACCGCTATCCTTGTCGATGCAGGTCTTTCCGGTATCGAAATTGAAAGAAGGCTCAGATATAGAGGACTTTGTCCTGAAAATCTGGATGCTGTCCTCGTGTCTCATGAGCACATCGATCATATCCAAGGCGTAGGAGTACTTTCGCGCCGGTTTGGTCTCCCGGTTTATATCAGTAAAAAAACGGAAGAGGCTTCCGCTTCTCGACTAAAAAATGTACAAGATTTCATTAACTTTGAAATCGGCACATCATTTCAGATCAATACTTTAACCGTACATCCCTTTTCAACCACTCATGATGCTAAAGATTCGGCTGGTTTTACAATAAAACAAAACGGAGTAAAAATTGGAATTGCAACCGATCTGGGTATCGCAACATCAATGGTCAAAGAGCATTTAAAAGAATGTAATTTATTAATTCTTGAGGCCAATCATGATCCGACGATGCTTATGGAGGGGCCCTATCCATGGCCTTTAAAGCAACGTATTAAAGGTAGAACGGGTCATCTTTCCAATGAAGAATCAAAAAATTTATTGGGGGAAGTTTGGCACGATCAACTTGAATATGTGATTCTGGCACATCTGAGTGAAAAAAATAATACCCCTCAAAAAGTTTTCAATGTGGTCGGACAGCCATTCGTAAACCGCAATGCACAAATTTCAGTCGCAACTCAACATAAATGCGGGGCTCTATTTCATTTAAAATGATATTCCCTTTTCCATTTTTTTAACAATTCTTTTAAATCATATCAAAAGCCCGGCAGCAGCCGGGCTTTTAGGAATTAATCAATTAGTCGTCATGCAGAGCAGGAGCATTTTCACGCGCCTTGATAGCCGCATGCGCTGCCGAGAGACGGGCTATCGGCACACGATAAGGCGAACAGCTCACATAATCCAAGCCGATGCGATGGAAAAATTCGATACTTTCCGGATTTCCCCCATGCTCCCCGCAAACTCCCATATTTATTCCCGGCCGAGTTTGGCGTCCTTTCTCAACGGCAATTGCAATTAATTGCCCGACACCATCCACATCAAGAACTCTAAATGGATTTTTAGGAAGTATACCCATTTCGACGTAGTCTAAGAGGAATTTACGTTCAGCATCATCCCGACTGATACCGAATGTCATCTGAGTCAAATCATTGGTTCCGAAACTAAAAAATTGAGCGACCTTCGCAAGTTGGTCTGCAGTAACAGCTGCACGAGGGATTTCAATCATGGTGCCGAACTTGTAATCTATTCGGATTCCCTTTTCGGCCATTACGGCTTCAGCGACTTCTTTTAAAAGTGGTTGTATCTGTTTGAGTTCATTAACATGACTGGTGATCGGGATCATTACTTCAGGATGAACTCTTACCCCCTCTTTGGCGGCATCACATGCCGCTTCAAAAATTGCCTTTACTTGCATTTTATTTAACTCAGGCCTTAAAATTCCCATACGGCAACCACGCAAACCCATCATTGGGTTATATTCTTTCATGGACCCGACAATATTAAGCAATTTAGTCTTTTCGTCATAGTCCGGGCCTGTTTCATTTGCCGCTTCCATTCGAGTTACTTCAACCAGCAATTCTTCTTTGGAGGGTAAAAACTCATGTAAGGGCGGATCCAATAGCCTTACTATTACAGGCAATCCATCCATTGCTTTAAAAATTCCATAAAAGTCTTCATGTTGCAACGGCAACAAAACATCATATAAGATGTGCCTGAACTCATCCTCTTGCTCTGAAAGAATAGCTTTCTGGAATTTTTCCGTTCTCGCACCCATAAACATGTGCTCAGTTCGGCACAATCCGATACCTTGGGCCCCATAGTTACGCGCCTTTATTGCCTGGTCCGGATGATCGGCATTGGTCCAGACTTTAAGCCGGCTAATTCGATCCGCCCATTCCAGTATTACTTTTAGCTCAACCATCTTATCAAAAGACGGTGCTACTGTTGGGATTGCACGATCATAAACTTCACCTCGCCTCCCGGAAAGCGAGATGGTGTCACCTTCCTTGATTATTCTACCATTAACCGTAAACTGACGCTTTTTAAGGTCAATTTTAATAGCCTCACAACCCGCGACACAAGGTTTGCCCAATTGACGAGCAACAACCGCGGCATGACTGGTCCGGCCTCCATGCTGTGTCAATATCCCCTTCGCAGCGATCATACCGTGAAGATCATCCGGTGTTGTATCCGGACGGACTAGGATAACATCCTGGCCGTATTCCTTGGCCATTTTCTCTGCGGTATTTGCATCGAAATAGACGTTTCCGACTGCGGCACCGGGCGAAGCATTCAGACCTTTGGCTAGAAGGCCAGCATTTTGGCGAGCCTTTTCATCCAAGTGGGGATGAAGTAAATGATCAATATGATCGGTTTCTATACGGGCGACCGCTTCTTCTTTGGTAATCAGGCCTTCATTAACCATATCGACAGCAATTTTAACTGCAGCAGCAGCCGTGCGTTTACCTGTTCGGGTCTGGAGCATCCATAGCTTACTATTTTCGATTGTAAATTCTATATCCTGCATCTCTCGATAATGATTCTCCAGTTTTTTAGCGATCTCCAGCAATTGCTCCCAAATAGCAGGCATTTCATCTTTGAGATGATGAACTTCCGATGGGGTCCGAGCACCTGAAACTACATCCTCACCTTGAGCATTGAAAAGGTATTCACCATAAAAATCTTTTTTACCGGTTGAAGGACTTCGTGTAAAGGCAACACCTGAACCTGAATCCCATCCCACATTACCAAAGACCATTGTCAAGATATTAACCGCCGTACCATAATCATGTGAAATACCGGTAGCATTACGATAATCAATTGCCCGTTTGTTATTCCATGATTTGAATACCGCTTTAACAGAAGATTCAAGCTGTTCAAAAGGATCTTGTGGAAATTTTTGGCCGGATTCACGTTCAATCAAGGCTTTAAATTCTTCCACTACTTGTTTCCATCCTGCAGGTGAAATTTCAGGGTCACTTTTAACACCCTCTGCTTCCATTATTTTTTCAATAATTTCCTCGAATAACAGGCCATCAACATCCATCACAACTTTTCCAAACATCTGTATCAGGCGACGATAAGCATCCCAAGCAAAGCGCTCATCTGCTTTAGAAGCCAGTGCATTTACTGATTCATCATTGAGCCCCAAATTTAAAATCGTATCCATCATTCCCGGCATTGAAAACCTTGAGCCCGAACGAACGGAAACTAACAACGGATCCTTAGTATCAGAGAACTCTCGTCCCATTTTTTGGCCGAGCTGTTTTATACCGTTAAGTGTTTGCGTCCACATACCTTCAGGGAAGGTGTTGTTATTATGTAGAAAAGTCAAGCAAGCTTCAGTTGTAATTGTGAAGCCGGGGGGAACCGGCAGATTGAGATTGACCATTTCAGCCAGATTAGCTCCCTTACCGCCCAGAAGATCACGCATTGAAGCATTGCCTTCCTCAAAGAGATATACCCATTTTTTCACTATAATTTCTCCTTTCCGTTTAGAAGCTGGACAGCATAAAATTCTAGAAACCCAACAGAGTGCCATTGAAGCAGGTGAATCTGTCGCAATTGACTGTGATAAATACGAAAATTATTTAGGAAATTCCGGTCTCAGTAGACCGGATAAATTTCTTTATTATATTTGAAATTATTGATGATGGCTTTGCATCTTTGATAGACGGATAATAAGATTATTTTAATCTGATTTTTTATAAAAGAAATATATAGGGATGTCAATGGGAAAGGTCTTTAAGAAACTTACGAGGGGTTAAAAAAATTGAACAAAAAAAGAATTTATAAAATTATTAATTTATAATTTTTAAATTAATATATAATTATTGAATCATTTTTAATGCTGTTTCAGTAATATTTTGTAGGCTAACGACTTTTTCAACAGCACCAATTTTTATGGCCTCTTTGGGCATCCCAAATACAACACAGCTATTTTTATCTTGAGCAATCGTCCGCGCTCCGGCTTGCTTCAAGCTTAGCATTCCATCGGCACCATCGGAGCCCATACCTGTCAGAATAATACCTAAAGCATTTGGGCCGGCATAATCAGCGACCGATTTAAAAAGTACATCCGCAGAAGGTCTTTGATGATTGACCAAAGGACCCTTTTTTATCTGGACATAGTAACGAGCCCCACTTCTTTTAAGCAGCATATGGTAATTACCTGGAGCGATAAGAATTTTTCCGTTCGTTACAATATCACCATCTTCAGCTTCCTTTACCGTTACACTGCAGAGTGAATCCAACCTTTCTGCAAATGAAGTTGTAAACTTAGCCGGCATGTGTTGAACAACAAGTATCCCGGGTGCATTGGCAGGCATAGCGGTCAAAACGGATTTCAGCGCTTCTGTTCCGCCCGTTGAAGCCCCGATTGCTATGATTTTGTTTGTTGTTGCCGCCAAAGCGTGTGAAGGAATCGCTAATTTTCTACTCGTTACTTCCAATCCTTTTGGTCTATTGGCTTTAACATTTACTCGGGACACAGCTCGAATTTTATCGACCAATTGCACACTCAAATCACCCACTGAATAGGAAACCGTCGGTTTAGATATAACTTCGAGAGCTCCGATACAAAGCGCTTCCAATGCCAAATTGCTGCCGGTACGACTCAAAGAGCTAACAATAATTACCGGAAGCGGGTAATAGCGCATGAGCTTTTTTAGAAAAGTCAACCCATCCATCCGAGGCATTTCAATATCTAACGTAATAACATCGGGTTTTAGTCTAATAATTTTATCCCTTGCAATATAAGGGTCCGGGGCAGTGCCCACGATCTCAATATCTTTTTCTTTGGACAATTCCTCAGTAAAAATTTTGCGAACGATGGCGGAATCGTCAACTATTAAAACTTTAATATGTTTATTCATCTTATTTATTTATATTGCAGGAAGTTTTTTTTAACGGTTAAAATTCAGTTTTATCGCAAAGCATCCGTCAATCGATTTAACTAAAGAAAATATTCTTAAATCATCCTTATCGGCAGAATGGTTTAAATGCTCACGCGTATCAATAATCTTCGGCAGACCCAGTTGAAATACACTCTGTTCGTTAAAATTACTAAATGTATTGCCTGCAATCATATTTGTAATTTCTTTAATCGTTCCGTTCAGATGGTTTTTATTGATTTCATGTCTGTTTATACCTAAAAAATTTTCAGTGATCCTAAGAAGAAGGTTTTCGGGAATATGAAGCAAAAAACATCCTGAAAAATCACTTTTAAAATTTAGCTTACAAGTCAAAATATGGTCTTTTCCCACCGATCTGAAAAAATCTTTAAAAGTACCGAATTCATCGAATTCCAAGGGCATAAAAAACATTGTTTCAAATACATCAAAAATCGAGGCCTTCATCGCAGTTTTTAGTGTCTGCTTCATCTTTCATTTCCCCAAGTATTTGGTTCATCTTTATTTTAATCATTTCAGGCGTAAACGGCTTCTTTACATAGTCCGTCGCTCCTCTTTGCATAAACTCTTCATATTTTTTTTTACTTCCTTCAGTAGTGACAACGAGCACGGGTATAGAATTCAAGAGTGTATCTTTTTTCATTTCAGAAATCAGATCCATCCCATTCATATCAGGCATATTATAATCTGTAATTACCAGATCAAGCCACTCCTGTTTCAAAATTTTCAAAGCTTCCCGACCATTGGAAGCTTCCAAGAAATTAGCCGTACTAAATCCGGATGCTCTGATCGTTTTAATAATTACAGATCTCATGGGCAAAGAGTCGTCAACGATCAATAAATTAAATGGCATAGCTTACTCCTGATTATTTTCTGCATTATTTATTTTTGCCTTATATAAAATTCAATAATGCTTCAACTTTTCTCATGTTTGCCCCAAAACCGGCGATTAATTTTTGAAAATCATTTAAGGAAACTTTCAGTTCTTCGAGAACATTATCATGAAATCTATATGCAAGCGCATCTGATCCAATACCAATACCCATTATCATGCAAAGTGTATCGGCTAAATAAACAATATTTGTTTCAGTGTCTTTTTGCGCTGATTCTTCAGACAAATGATGGTTTTGGATAATATAAATCATTTTCGCGCTAAAATTCCACTTTTTTGCAACCAGTCCGCCTAGTTCTGCATGATCGATACCAATTATTTTTTTTTCAGCTTCTTTAAAACTATATCCCTTTAATTGAACAAGCACATTAATTTTTCTAAATGCATCAACAATAAATCGGTCAAGTATAATTTTGCCGATATCTTTTAAAAGTGACGCAGTAAATATCAGATACTTGTTTTTAACCTCCTTTTTCTCAGCCAGCTCTTTAGCAATAAGTGCAGAGTAAACGGAATGGCGCCAAAGATCACCTTCATTAAGGCCATACCCTTCAAAAGAATTTTTCATTCTTTCCGGGCTACATTTCAGTATTGCAATATCAATAATTTTTTCCAATCCCATCATTGTGATTGCCTCACGAACCGATTCGATTTTTCTCGGCAAAGCGAAATATGCAGAGTTACATACTCTAAGCAAGTTGGCCGTAATCATGGGATCATATAGAATCACATCGGCAATATCAGACATAGAGCTTTGAGGGTCTTCGACGATTTCCATTAACTGATGCGCAATCTGAGGGATGGGTTTAAGCGTTTTGATTTCTTTTATTAATTTTTGGATTGTGCTCATATAAATTTTTCCCCACCACCGGAAGCTTTAATTAAAATATTTCCGTCTTTTATACTCAACCTAACCGTTCGATTAACATTACCTCCCACATCTTCATAGTCCGGTATAACATTATTTTTCCAGAATATTTTTCGAACAGCCATATGGTTCCTCTTCCCAATATTGAAAAAGCCTTTCTGATCCATAATCTGCGCTCCACCTACAATAGCAACTTTCATTCTCTGCTTTTTTGCACCCAATTTATAAGTTGACTTAAAAAGAGCGGGAATACCTGTATCGGCAAACATAAAAGGATTATTTTTAGCCTTTATTTCATCAATACTTGACTCTGGAAGCATAAAATGTAAGATTCCACCGACTTTTGCAAAGGAGTCATAAATGGCGACTCCTATGCATGAACCCAAAGAGTAAGTAACTAGTTGCGCTTCCGGATTGTTGCTGACTTTCATATCCGAGACACCCACTATAATGTTCAATAAACTCCCTTTCTTTTTTCTTCAGCTTTTTACGGGGATATTATCGCATCTTAGCGGACTTTCTTTGCTGAAATCTATTAAAAAAAATTTCAAATCAGCCCGCTGTTTCTATTATTACACAACTTTTCTATTGCCGAATATAGCATCCAAAGAATAAGAATTTTATCGGAACATTAAAGATATTTCTTTAGTTATGAGGCTGATATAGGCTGATAAGATATATTTGGAAGATTCTTATACGAGACTTATTTATAAGTTTTTTGGTTTAAGATAGACTGTGGGTTTTACATATTGGAAATCGTGTTTTATGCCCATAAGACTTTCCGAATGCCCAATGAATAGATACCCACCTTCTGCTAAGGAATCAAAAAATTTACTTATGAGCGATTGTTGAGTTATTTTATCAAAATATATCATTACATTTCTGCAAAAAATGATATTAAATTTAACCTTAAATATAAACGGTTCCATCAGGTTTAGGCGTTCAAATTCTACAATATTTCTTATTACAGATTTCAGACGAAAATATTTCTCCCATTTTCCCCGCCCACATTGAAAATATTTCTTCAATATATATTTGGGAATATTATCGATTCGCGATTGATGATAAATACCCGATCTTGCCGTTTCAAGTACACGAGTAGAAATATCTGTTGATAGAATCTTGATTTTCCAGGGGGCATTGATCTCCAATTGTTCCAATAGGCAAATAGCTATGGAATAAGGTTCTTCACCACTTGAACACCCTGCGCTCCATATTTTTAAATCTGATAAATTCCCAATTTTATGATAACTCGGCAAACACTCTTTGGTAAGAAAATCGAAATGACCCGACTCTCTAAAAAAACTTGTCTGATTAGTAGAGATAGCGTTTAACATCTCAATCAACTCTTCACCGGTGTCATTATGAATCAAAAATTTGTAATATTGCTTAAAACTTTTAAATTCTGTCTGGCGCAATCGTTTTCCAAGTCGAGCTCGAACCAATTCTTTTTTACCGTTATGAAGATGAATACCACATTTTTGATAAACGAGTTCTCTGAAAGATGTAAATTCTCGATCTGAAAGTTCCAAATATATCATAAGCTCGAAAAGAAATTAAAATGATCGTAAAATTATATTGTTTATTTAAGTTCATATAAATATCGTATTATCGTTAAATTAGCTTAAGTAATCTAGCAGCGTTCAGGCCAAAAATATTTCTAATCTGTTCTCGAGTCAAATTTGTATTTTCAAGCTCCTTAATATATCTTGCCGGTCTGATCAGTGGAAAATCACTGCCGAAAAGTATTTTTTCTTCCCCTATTATCCGGATTGCGATCTCATAAACTTTTGGATCATAGAGAAAAGGTGAAGCAGCAGTATCAAAATAAACGTTTTCACACATTTTTTTGACTTCTTTTTTCAAAAGCTGGAAGAAAAATAAGCCGCCGCCCCAGTGTGCAAGAATAATTTTATTTTTTGAAAATTTCTTAACTAAATGGTAGATTTGATTCAGCGTAATTGCCGTTTTGCCAGGATACATATGACCGATCGGCTCATTGGTATGCATTAAAATCGGTAAATCGTTTTCACGACTAATTTCCATAATCGGTGCCAATTTTTCTAAATTCGCTTCATCGATATCCGAATCGTAAAAAGCAAGCTCGCCAAGACCTGCTATTCCATCGCCTAAGCAGCGTAATATTTCCGGTACGGCCTCTTTACTCATCGGATCAAAACAGCAAAAACCGATAAAACGTCCGGGATGCCGATTTACAGCCTCCATAATATAATCATTATGTTTTTTAAATAGATCCGCATTTTTCCACGGAAACCCAAAAATGACGGATCGATTCACTTTATCATCATCCATTATATTGATAATCTTCTTATCGTCGATCATCTTAGCCTTTGGTGAACGATAGAGTAATTCAAAAGCAGGCTCTAAATAAAAATATTTTTCCCTGTTTTTGCAAATTTCCGATGGAAAAATATGGGTATGAAAATCTATAATCATTTGTAACCTCTCGATAATAAATTATAAAAAGCTCATTTAATTTTTACATCGTATCAAAATAAAGGCAATTTTTTTATTGATTGAGTTTTTTAATTATATACTCATTTTTTGAATTTTCACATTTTTTTTCATTGGAAAAAGCATTTTTGTATTAATTACAAATTTTAATTCCTTTCATTTTTGATGGTTTGACATAACAGGGTTTGTGTTTATTTTAAATTCAAATAGATAAATGCACAAATGACTTTGCATATAAAATGAATTAGTAAAATGAGGAGGAATCCATGCGTTTTGATAAGTTTACGATAAAATCACAAGAACTCCTTCAAAATTCTCAATCTTTTGCTTCTAAGATTAAAAACCAACAGATTGAGCCGGAACATATTCTCAGCACCATGTTAAGTGAAAAAGAAGGAATTGCACGCGCTATGTTACGTAAACTCGGTGTTTCACCGGATGAGGTCTCGGCTGAATTAGAACAGGCTATTGAAAAAATACCAAAAGTTAGTGGAATCAGCGAGGTTTATATTTCTCCCCGCACGAAGAGTGTTTTAGATGCCGCTTTTTCCGAGGCTTCAAAGATGAAAGACGAATATGTAAGTATCGAGCATATTTTATTGGCAATCTCTGATGAAAGTCAGGGCGAGGCTGTAAAAATTCTTAATCGTTACGGTGTAAAACGTGAATCCATCTTAAAAGTGCTCCTGGACATACGAGGCTCACAACGTATAACCGATCCTAACCCGGAGGAAAAATACCAGGCTCTTGATAAATTCAGCCGTGATTTAACTGACTTTGCGCGTCTTGGCAAATTGGATCCGGTTATTGGGCGGGATGATGAAATTCGGCGAATTGTTCAGGTGCTCTCCAGGCGTACCAAAAACAACCCCGTTCTTATCGGTGAGCCGGGAGTCGGAAAAACGGCTATTGTTGAAGGTCTTGCTCAACGTATTGTTGCCGGAGATGTCTCTGAGACATTAAAAAATAGGCGACTGGTTGCTTTAGATATGGGTGCGCTGATTGCCGGCGCCAAGTATAGAGGTGAATTCGAAGACCGTTTAAAAGCCGTATTAAAAGAAGTCGAAAATGCTGAAGGAGAAGTGATCCTATTTATCGATGAGCTGCACACTCTTGTGGGTGCCGGGGCGAGTGAAGGTTCCATGGATGCATCGAACATGCTTAAACCGGCACTTGCTCGGGGCACTTTGCGATGTGTCGGGGCGACGACTTTAAATGAATATCGAAAATACATTGAAAAAGATGCCGCCTTGGAAAGACGCTTTCAACCGGTTATGGTGCTTGAGCCGACGGTTGAGGACACGATTTCCATCTTAAGGGGTCTTAAAGAGAAATATGAAGTTCATCATGGTGTTCGTATTAAGGATTCTGCCATCGTAGCGGCAGCGACTCTTTCCAGTCGTTACATTTCGGATCGTTTTTTACCTGATAAAGCCATTGATCTTATTGATGAATGCGCCTCTAAATTAAGAATCGAAATCGATAGTATGCCCGTAGAAATTGACGAAATTCGACGTAAAATTTTACAGGCCGAAATCGAAAAAGAAGCTTTGAAGAAAGAATCGGATAAAGCCTCTAAAGAACGTCTTGCTAAACTTGAAGAAGAACTCAGTACGATGCAAGAAGAGATTACGGCAATGAAGGCTCACTGGCAGAATGAAAAAGATATGATTCAGGCAATACGAACGATTAAAGAAGAACAGGAACAGCTTGGCATTGCAGAGCAGCAAGCCGAAAGAGAGGGTGATCTCGCAAGAGTCGCTGAAATCCGTTATGGAAAGGTCGCTGATCTTAAAACTCGTCTCGAAGAGGCCAACCGGAAACTTTCGGAACTTCAGGCCGATCGTAAAATGCTTAAAGAAGAAGTCGATGACGAAGACGTTGCTGAAGTGATTTCAAAGTGGACCGGTATTCCGGTCAGCAAAATGCTTGAAGGTGAAAGAGATAAACTGGTTCATATGGAGGAAAGGCTAGGTCATAGAGTCATCGGCCAAACCGAGGCCATTGAAGCGGTTTCAAATGCGGTCCGCCGTGCACGATCCGGTCTCCAAGATCCCAATCGACCGATTGGGTCATTTATATTCATGGGTCCTACCGGTGTCGGTAAAACCGAGCTGGCCAAGGCGCTGGCCGAATTTATCTTTGACAGTGAGCAAGCCATGCTGCGAGTCGATATGTCCGAATATATGGAAAAGCATACGGTTTCAAGACTCATTGGGGCCCCCCCCGGTTATGTGGGCTACGAAGAAGGTGGATACCTGACGGAAGCGGTTCGCCGGCGACCTTATTCCGTTATATTATTTGATGAAATTGAAAAAGCGCATCCGGAGGTCTTCAATGTTTTACTTCAAATTTTAGATGATGGCCGAATGACCGACGGCCACGGTCGAACGGTTGATTTTAAAAATACAATCATTATTATGACATCTAATATCGGCAGTCAGTGGATCCTCGAGTTGGGTGTATCCAGGCGCAAGGAGATGGAAACGCGTATCACTGATGCCTTACACGCAAATTTTAAACCCGAATTTCTAAACCGAGTCGATGAAATCATTATTTTTCAAAATCTCAGTCCGGATCAAATCAATGAAATTGTTGAAATTCAAATCAAAAGGTTGGCAAAAAGGCTGGCCGACAGGCAAATTCAACTTGTTCTTTCAGACGAAGCGAAATCATTTCTTGCCAAAAAAGGGTATGATCCTGTTTATGGCGCAAGGCCTTTAAAACGTGCAATTCAGCATTATATTGAAAATCCCCTTGCTATGGAATTTCTAAAAGGAAAATTCTTGGAAGGAGCACATATCCAGGCAGATGTTGAAGATGATCGAATTGTTTTTGAAAGCCTCTAATAACCTTTTCTTCAATTCGAATATGGTTTCGAATAATTAAAAAAACATAAAACATACCAAATTAATATAGTCAGGAGTTGGATGAATCCGATTCCTGACTTTTCATTTTATCGATCGCAGCTCCAATTTCCTCAAGCACCTGCGCGTAGCGGCCGGTTACCCCCATACTATCCCTATCGGCAATTTTGATATAAAAAACTCTTCGACTTTTTCGAATGCCGGATAAATAGTTTTCGATCTTCCATTTGGAATTTATGGATAGAATTGTATTTTTAGGTGATAAAACTCCATAGTTGAGTTCAATACCTTCAGGGCTGACCCGAACACTGCTGAATCCGAAATAAGTATTAAAAAACCATAATACGATTACAATCCAAATTGCAGAAGCGATTAGAACTTTTATTTTTTTGTTTAAAAAAGATTTTATCAACAAAAAAATCAGCCCGGCTAGGGCAAAAAACATAATTCCATCCTGCACATAAATGGATTTGATGATGAAAAGTTGTGATTCCATAAAAATCCTATAATGAAAAAAAGCCCCGCCTGTTATAAATCTTTATCAGACGGGGCTTGTTAATTATGAGTTAAATTTTATTTAGTATCGTTTTCAATTAGACCGGTCGAATAAGAAACAGCCAGGCATGGGCAATCGCCACGCTGATGAGCATGTAGGGGAAGGCTGTTTTCATAAAACCGATAAAGCTGATCTTATACCCCTTGGATTCGGCAATACCCATGGTAACAACATTTGCAGATGCTCCGATCATTGTACCGTTTCCACCAAAACAGGCACCCAGTGCCAACGCCCACCACAAGGTATTTTCAGAGCCCGGAATCACCTGGCTGAGATAGGCCACGATCGGAAGCATGGTGGCTGTAAACGGAATATTGTCGACAAAAGCCGACATGATCGCCGCGACCCAGAGAATCAGGCTGCAGGCAATATAGAAGTTGCCCTGTGAAAGGTCGAGAATCCAATCCGCAATTAAGGCCAACAAACCACTGGACTCCACCGCACCGACGATAATAAACAGGAAGATAAAAAACATCAAGGTCGGCCATTCAATATCTTTTTCGATCAGTTCGAGCAGATCCACTTTATCCGTCACCAGTGCAATGGTAAAAAGAACGGAAGCACCCAGCAAAGCGGCAATACTTACTTCCATATGCCAGTAGCCGTGGCTGAGGAAAAGAAGGATGACAAAGAATAAAACAAACAAACCATAGGTCAGCAACTGCATATCGTAGATTTTGTATTTTTCTTTGAGCACTTGGATGTATTCGGTAACATTTTCTACTTTTGCACTTGCATAGTCTTTGCCCCATACGAATTTGGAGAAAATGATCAGTGCTGCCATCGATAGGATACATACCCAGATCAAAGCCACCACAAAGTCCATGAAGGTCAGGCCGGCATAAGAACCGATCATAATATTGGGCGGGTCACCGATCAGGGTTGCGGTACCACCGATATTAGAAGCCAGTACCAGCGGAATCAACAGATACAGCGGATTGATCGACAAAGAAATACAAATTTCAATGGCCACACCGGTTAAAAGAAGCATGGTGGTCACATTATCCAGAAATGCTGAAGAAACCGCGGTAAATATCATCAGATAAACCGCCAGGACAAAGACCTTACCTTTTGCCAGTTTGTAGGAAATATAAGCGCACCACTGGAAGACACCGGTATTTTTCAAAATACCGACAATGATCATCATGCCCATCAACAGAAAAATTACGTTCATATCAATGGAAAAAATAGCACCTTCAAAGGAAAAAATGCGATATTCCGGATTGATGGTTCCAATGGTGTAGGAGATGGTCATCATTAAGGCCGCACCCAGCATGGCTGCAACGGTTCTATGCAGCAATTCAAAGGTAATCAGCGCATAGGCAATAACAAATACGAGTGTAGAAATCCAGAAAGCCGGGCCTAAGACACGCGGCATCATCACGTCTTCCTGAATAAAATAATGGTTTTCTTTTTGCGCAAAATCAGCGCCTTCAAATTCAAGCGTCTCAGTCTTAAAACTGGCCTTGCTGGCCTCGATATGGATCTTGGAGGTATGAATTTTATCTTTTTCCAGCATAAAGGTCGATACGTATTTACCACTATGAGCGGTATGCTGCACATCGACTTCTTCGCCATTTACAAGAATCTTAACTTCAGCCTCATTGACCGGCTCTTTATGGCTATCGCGAATAATACCGGAAATATTAATCGTATCTCCACCTTCAATCACTACCTCGTGGGAGGCGCTTTTACCACCGTGTCCGGCAAATACGGGTGTGGTGAAGAATGCCGCCACAAGTATCCCCAAAAAAATTAAAAGAAAAGGTTTCATACTCTTACTTCGCATAATAATCATTCCTCCTAAGTTCTTATCGATATTGATAATCGGAAATAAAATCCCTTCCATACTTTAAAACACTTCACCACTTTCCATAAAGCAAATAGAAATATCAACTTATTAAAGAATTGACATTTCTATCGCTTTTAAGGATGAAAGGCCCATATATAAGGATGAGCCTTTTGTGTCAAGAAAAAAAATTCTTTAGAGGGCAGCCCGATTTTATGAGAAAAAGCCTTAAAAATCACCCGTCCCGGACGGAGATCTATCGGAAAATCAAAAAAATGTTTGTAATCTCCTTTTACTCATTGTAAATATTATCAAAAGTAAAAAATGGATATGAATATAGTGCTATGACGATTTCCGCTTCTGAAAAACTGCGCCGATTTTATGATCAATTTTCAAATGATGATCATGTTCTGATTGTTATCAATGCCGACCCGGATTCTCTTGCCAGCGCCTTGGCCGTTAAGCGACTGCTGTGGCGTAAAGTTGCCGGTATCACCATATGCCATATTAACATCATTAACCGTCCCGACAATATGACAATGATTCGGCTGCTTGAAATCAATATTATCCATTTAGATGAAATTGATGAAAAACAATTCAACCGCTTTGTCATTGTCGACTCACAGCCTTCTCATAACGAAGCTTTTAAACGGTTTAATTTTAACGTCATTATTGATCATCACCCTGAAACCGGTGTTAAAGCACCCTTTCAAGATATTCGTCCTAAATACGGTGCCAACGCCAGCATTATGACCGAATACTTAAGAGCGGCAAAAATAAAGCCCTCTGCAAAATTAGCAACCGGTTTATTTCATGCCATCAAAAACGATACCAGCAATTTTGAAAGGCAGACAACCATTGAAGACGTCAGAGCATTTCAATTTCTGTTTCGGCATGCGAATATTTATCTTGCCCGCAAAATCGAACAATCTGAACTGAGACTTGATTTTCTCGAATACTTCAAACATGCGCTTGAAAAAATGCGTATACATAAAGACAGAGTATTTGTGCATCTGGGTCCTGTGGTGAGTCCGGATGTATGCGTACTAATAGCGGATTTTTTTATGCGCGTTGTCTCTATCAAGTGGAGCATCGTATCCGGCCTGCATGGAAATCTACTGATTATAATTTTCAGAAACGACGGCATTCGCAAAAACGCCGGAAAAGCAGCCAAGGAAGGCTTTGCCCAAATCGGTTCAGCCGGCGGACATAAGAGCATGGCTCGTGCGGAAATTGCATTGAGTGATCTGAGCCGATATGTAAACTACAAAGATGATAAAAAACTTTTGCGTTGGATTATTCATCGAATCGAAAAGAAAACTAAAAAAACAAAAAAATGATTTCAAAAAATGAAAAATAGGGTTCTTAATCAAAGTCAAACGACAATCACGATACTCGGTTCCGGCACTTGCGTTCCTTCTCTTCAGCGCAGTTCCTGTTCGGTGCTTGCGGAGATTGATAGTCAAAAGCTGCTGTTTGATTGCGGAACCGGTACCATGCGAAGGCTCCTTGAGACAGGTACAAAAATTTTTGATATCTCTTTTATTTTTTTCAGCCATTTCCATCCGGATCATACCGGTGAGCTGGTTCCATTTTTGTTTGCTACCAAATACCCTGATGAAAATCAGCGGCAATTTCCGCTGACAATTGTCGCCGGAACAAATTTTTCAAGGTTTTACAAAGGCCTTAAAGCCGTTTATTCGCATTGGATAGAGCTGGCACCTGGACTTTTAAATATTTTTGAACTCAATAATCAAAGCTATGACAAGAGCAAATTCGACGGCTTTTATATTGAATCACTCCCCGTTGAACACCGACCGGAAAGTATTGCTTACAGAGTTACCGATTCCAAGGGAAAATCGTTCGTCTATTCCGGTGATACCGATTACAGTGAAAATCTCGTCACTTTATCCAAAAATGCAGATCTTTTGATCTGCGAAGCCGCTTTTCCGGATGCACTTAAGGTTGAGGGCCACCTAACCCCCTCATTGGCTGGTGAAATAGCATCCCGCGCAAATGTCGGCCGATTGGTTCTGACACATTTTTATCCGGAATGTGAGGCGGTAGATATTGCAAAAGAATGCCGAAAGACCTATAAAGGCCGACTGACCTTGGGTTATGATTTAATGAAGATAAAATTATGAAATATTATCCGGTTAATCTTGATATTGAAAATCTAAAATGTTTAGTGGTCGGCGGGGGAGCTGTGGGCACTCGCAAAGTCATGACTCTTTTAGACTGTGGTGCAAGCGTTACCGTTGTCAGCCCTGTTGTTTCCACTAAGTTAATTGAGCTTGCCGACAGCGGCGCGATCGGCTTAATGTTAAGACCTTATCAGTCGGCTGATCTTATAGAAATGTTTCTGATAATTAGTGCAACAAACAATGAAAAATTGAACTGCAAGATATCTGCCGACGCACGAAAACTGGGAAAACTTTGCAATATTGCAGATCGTCCGGATGCCGGTAATTTTATTCTACCGTCTATTATACGTCGCGGAGATCTGTTGATTGCGATCTCTACTTCAGGGAAAAGCCCGGCATTTGCAAAAAAACTGCGTAAGGACCTTGAAAAACAATTCGGAGAGGAATATACAGAGTTTCTGCAATTAATGGGATCCATACGCAAAAAGCTTTTAAACAAAAAACACGCACCGGAAATTCATAAACATCTTTTTGAGAAACTGCTCTCCAGTGACCTGATACATATGATCCGGAATCACCAAAAAGAAAAAATAAATTCTCTGCTTTTTGAAATTTTCGGTCAAGGATACGAATACGATTTGCTGATGCGGTATAACATTTAGAATGCTTTTATAATTTTCGATGGTGCTATTAATGAAGATCTTGATCAACATTACTATTCTCTTTTATGCCCTGAGCACGGCAGGGTATATTTTCTATCTTTTTTTTCAGAAAAATTTTCTGCACAAAATAGGTTTTTATTTACTGGCAACCGGTTTTTTGTTTCATACTTCATTTATAGGTTATCGTTTTATTCAAATCGGCTATATGCCTTTTTATAGTCTTCACGAGACTCTCTTGATAGCCGGATGGGCAATTGCCTGTGTCTTTTTGGCATTTCAGTATAAGTTCCATCTGAAAATCTTAGGTGTTTATGCGGCACCCCTTGCTGCGCTGATCACAACTACGGCTTATTTTCTACCCAAGGAACCCGCTCAAGCTCAAAAAGTTTTTAAAAGTTTTTGGTTGATCTTCCATGTCATTGTCATTTTTATGGGTGATGCATCATTTGCTCTCGCCTGTGGATTAGGAATTTTGTATCTTCTCCAGGAAAACGCAATTAAAAACAAAAACCACGGCTTTTTTTTCAGGCGGCTACCTTCTCTGGATTTGCTCGATACGACCGGATATGCCTGTATTGTTGCCGGCTTTACTATGCTGACACTAGGGCTTGTGACCGGCTTTGTTTATGCGAAAACCATCTGGGGTAGATTCTGGGGCTGGGATCCTAAGGAGGTCTGGTCCGGAATAACGTGGCTTTTATATGCAGCTCTGCTTCATGAACGACTTGCCGTTGGATGGCGCGGACGAAAATCGGCAATTATGTCCATTATTGGATTTGCAGTTCTTTTATTTACTTTTTTAGGAGTTAACTTTTTCTTGCAGGGGCATCATGGCGTATTTACCCAGTGGTAAAGGCCAAATACCCTCCCATAACCCATCGTTTTTAGAATCACAAAAATATTGCTATGCTCGACATCGTATTAATAGGATTAAATCATAAAACAGCACCCATAGAATTAAGAGAATGCCTTGCATTCTCAAAAGATGAAACCGCTGCCGCCTTGGAAACTTTTAAAGATTATCCGGCCATAAATGAAGCGATTCTTTTTTCCACATGCAATCGAATCGAAATTCTTATGACGGCCGAGGACAAATCACATGCGATTGTAGATGCGAAAAATTTTCTCTCCACGGTTAAACAAGTTCCACCGGAGAAATTCGAGGAAAATATCTACATACATCATGGGGATGAAGCGGTTCGGCATATCTTCCGGGTAGCCTCTAGCCTAGATTCAATGGTGCTGGGAGAACCTCAAATTTTAGGACAAATCAAAGCGGCCTATTATACGGCCACTATGAAAAAAACATCCGGTGTAATTTTAAATCGATTATTGCATCGAACCTTTTTTGTGGCCAAACGAATTCGAACCGAAACAGGCATCGGAGATCATGCCGTATCTATCAGCTATGCCGCCATTGAACTCGGCCGCAAGATATTTGGAACACTTGAAGACAAAAAAGTGCTTTTGATCGGAGCCGGTGAAATGGCTGAACTTGCCGTTGAGCATCTAATTCGAAACAAGGCCGCAGATATTTTTGTTGCCAACAGAACTTTTGAACGTGCCGTTGAGATTGCAAATCGGTTTAAGGGCAAAGCCATTCGGTTTGAAGAGATTACAAACTGTCTACAACTTGTCGATATTATTATCAGCTCAACCGGCTCACCCGATTTTATTATTAAACGTGAACATCTAAAGGGTGTTATGCGAAGCAGACGAAATCGGCCGCTTTTCTTTATCGATATCGCAGTTCCGCGTGATATTGACCCGGAGATAAACCGGCTGGCCAACTCATATGTTTATGACATTGACGACTTAAAAGGCGTTATTGAAGAAAACATTGAAGATCGTAACAAAGAAGCTATTCGGGCGGAAAGAATCGTTGATGAAGCTGTAATCCATTTCCGTCAATGGTATGAAAGTTTGGATGTAATACCCACGATTATCGATTTAAGAAAAAAAATGGAAAATATTGCCGAATCGGAAATTAAAAAAACGCTTCATTCTCTGAACCATTTATCAGATGATGACTGCCGTGCTATCTACAAAATGACAAACGCATTCATTAAAAAGGTTTTGCACAATCCAACCTTTTTCTTGAAGAGCAACGGATGCCACGGAAACAAATCTCTTTACCTCGATATCACGCGAAAACTTTTTAAGCTCGATGATTAATCCGCTCACATGCAAATCATTTTAACTTTCATTTATCTTACGCAAAGCCGCTAAACTCGCAAAGATCTAAAAAATTATATTATATTCTCTGCGTCTTTGCGTGATTTTTTTAATTCCGGATTGTCCGGGTTAGGCCTATTTATTATTTAGAGGGCTTGCCCTTAAACCATTAACTTGGGGTTATATTTTCTGCAAAGGAGAGTAAATTTGAGTAAAACAGCATTTCTTTTTCCCGGCCAAGGTTCACAAACCGTCGGTATGGGCGTTGATTTCTATCAAGAATATGACTTCGTGAGAGAGCTTTTCGATATGGTGGATGAAATCACGAAGATTAATATCTCCAAGCTCTGCTTCAAGGGGCCCATGGAAGAATTGACCATGACGATCAACTTGCAACCTGCGATAACAGCAGTTAACCTTGCCTGCTTAATTACTTTAGAAAAGGAGGGGGCAAGAGCCGATATATCAGCCGGACATAGTCTGGGTGAGTACAGTGCAATCTATGCGGCGGGAGTTGTTTCAAAGGAAGATATATTGAAGCTTGCTTTTAAAAGAGGTGAGCTGATGCATCGTGAAGCAACGAAACATATCGGAGCTATGCATGCTCTCATCGGCCTTGGGATAGATGCGGTTCAAAAATTGGTAACCGCGGTTCAGGCTGAAGGAATCGTATCTGTGGCGAACCACAACGCTGAGCAGCAAATTGTTATTTCCGGTTCACCCGGTCCGGTTAAAAAGGTTTCATCTTTAGCCCGCGAACAAGGGGCAAAAGCTATACCTTTAAAAGTGAGCGGAGCATGGCACAGCGAGCTTATCAGAGGAGCTGAGGACGAATTTAAAATTTTTTTAGATACCGTGTCTTTTAAAACACCGATAAAATCAATTGTCCATAACGTCACTGCAGACTTTGAACCCAATCCTGATAAAATCAAGTTGAATATGCTGCAGCAGCTATGCAGCCCCGTATTGTGGTATGATTCAATTTGCAAGCTGATAGAGGAAAAAGTTGAAATTTTCGCAGAAATTGGACCCGGAAAGGTATTGACCGGCTTATTAAAGAAAATTGTCCCCAAAAATTATCCTTGTAAAATCTATAACATAAGCGATATGAAAACATTTGAAAAATTCTTAAAAGAAGCCCATTGAGTCGTATTCTTACTTTAATTTTTTTAGACCGGTCCAATTAAAATAAACGTGAATTAATGCTGGGGATTAAGGATTTTCTTCTCAAGACCCTTAATCCTCTCATATTTTGCAAATCATTAAGAATAAATAATTTGTATATATTTTTTATTTACATATATTTTTTTTTGTGCTAAGTGAAGTTCTTTTTAAGGTATATAATTGGGTTAATGGAATTTGATAATTTTCAAAGGTCTAATTATGCAAGAAAAGGATATCGAATATTTTAAAGAACTTTTAACTGAGCGTCTGGAAGAGCTGTTGAGCCAGGCAGATAATACCGTATCAGGTATGACGGCTCAAAAAGAAAATTTCCCGGATCCTACAGACCGTGCTTCTCTTGAAGCAGACCGCAATTTTATGCTGCGGATAAGAGATCGAGAGAGCAAGCTCATAAAAAAGATAAAAAAAGCCCTTGAGCGAATTGAAAACGGTACGTTCGGAATTTGTGAAACGTGTGGTGAGGACATAACGATTGACCGCCTAAAGGCCAGACCCGTTACAACACACTGTATAGAATGTAAAACCAAAGAGGAGGCTTTAGAAAAAGCTCTTGGACTATAATGATGTGAGGATCGACCTTCACATTCACTCAACTGCCTCGGACGGGACCCTTTCGCCTGCTGAAATTCTTTCCCTGGCACAGCAATTAAAGCTCGGTGCTATTTCAATTACGGATCATGATACGGTCCATGGTTCTAAAGAGGCGCTGAGTGTCGGAATACCTCCTTCCTTGAAATTTTTGACCGGTGTAGAAATAAGTGCTTCCGCACCATTATCATTTCCGTGCCTCGGAAGCCTTCATATACTGGGGTACGCAATCCGGGTCGACGATACTATTTTGAACCAAACATTGGATTTGCTTCAAAAGGCTAGAGCAAACCGTAATCCCCAAATTATAGAGCGACTGAATAACTTTGGAATCCATCTTTCATTAAAAGACGTTATAAATAATGCCGGCCAGTGTCAACTGGGAAGGCCTCATATTGCTCAATTCATGATGAAGAAAGGTTTTGTTGAATCAATTGATGAAGCCTTTGACAGGTACTTGGGAAAAGGTAAGCCGGCATATGTTGATAAATATCGAGTCGAATGCGCTAAAGCCATTCAAATCATAAAAAATGCCGGCGGCATTCCTGTTTTAGCGCATCCATGCTTGATTAGGCCCTCTCTTAATCAACCGATTGAAAATTTGATCATAACCTTAAAATCAATGGGATTAAAAGGGATAGAAGCCTATTATCCAAAACATTCACCGGATCTTACCAAGCATTATACTGAAATTGCAAATCGCCATGGCTTACTGATTACGGGGGGTACGGATTTTCATGGTTCAATTAAGCCTGAAATCGAAATGGGATTTGGAAAAGGCGATTTTTTTGTTCCCTATAGCGTCTATAAAAGACTAATCAATGCAACTAAAAGATGTTAAGCCTCCTAAAGCCTGCGGCCTTGCCGATAACATCCATTTTTAGTTTTTCCAAATTCAAATGATAATATGATAGAATCTATTAACTTATCTAATTTAGAAAAAAAACTTTTATATGAGTTTAAAAATCGAGAGCTTCTTGAAGAAGCACTTCGTCACAGTTCTTTTGCAAATGAACAAGCTGCTGTTGACATAAGAGATAATGAACGTTTAGAATTTTTAGGAGATGCGGTTTTAAACCTTGCTGTGGGATATATTCTAATGAAGCGCTATCCAGACCAAAAAGAGGGTGAACTATCAAGGATGCGTGCCAATCTTGTCAATGAAAAAAAGCTTGCAATGATTGCCCGTTCATTAAATCTTGGCTCTTATGTACGCCTTGGTAAAGGTGAAATTCAAACAAACGGTCAAGAAAAAAAATCAATCTTAGCAAATGCATTTGAAGCGGTAATTGGGGCCGTGTTTATTGATGCTGGTTTTGATGCCGCCCTGCGGCTTATAGACAATCATTTTTCGGCGTTGCTCAGTACGGCGGATATTGATTTCAAAAGCCAATTGCAAGTCGTTCTTCAAGGAACGCTTAATTTAACTCCGACCTACAGTGTTATTGAAGAAATCGGTCCGGATCATGACAAGACCTTTAAGGTCCGGCTGAATGTATCTGAACTCCAAACTGATGGTATCGGTAAAAGTAAAAAAAATGCTGAACAGGAGGCTGCGAGAAAAGCCCTTGAAATTCTAGTTTCCAACAATTCGTCCGACTAAGATATCCCGATGAGATACCTCAATGAGTTATCATGTTAAAATCCGAACGACCTTTTGTAATCCCGGTTTTTTTACCCCATAGTGGATGCCCCCATCAATGCGCGTTCTGTAACCAAAAGGCAATAACGGGTGCAGAGCAAAACTTTCCTTCGCTCGAAAAGCTTCACCAGTTGATAACTGCTTTTTTAGGTTATAACCGACATCAGAGAAATAGAGTTCAAATCGCTTTCTATGGAGGAAATTTTCTAGGACTTAAACAGAATCAAATAATATCCTTACTCCATTTTGCAACAAAATTCGTGAAAAAAGGTTACGTTGACAGTCTACGATTTTCGACTCGTCCTGATACAATCAGCAGAGAAGCTCTTTGCATGATTAGAAATTTCCCGGTCTCAACAGTTGAAATCGGTGCACAGTCCATGGACGACAAGATACTTGCCATGGCAAAACGAGGTCATACTTCTTTAGACACCGTCAAAGCGGTTGAGTTACTAAAAGAATTTAAATACGAAATAGGGATACAGATGATGGTGGGGTTGCCCGCCGATAGCAAAAAAACATCACTTTCCACAGGCTGGCGAATTGCAAAACTTTTACCTGATTTTGTTAGAATTTATCCAACCGTCGTTCTTGAGAACAGTCCTCTGGCCGCTTGGTACAAAAATGGAAACTACAAACCGCTACCGCTTGATCAATGCGTGACCATTGTCAAAAGGTTATATCTTTTATTTAGTAGAAAAAATATTCGCGTAATCCGTATGGGGCTGCAAGCATCATCTGATCTTGGGAAAAAAACAACCGTTTTAGCGGGACCTTATCACCCATCCTTCGGACACCTTGTTTTCTCGGAAATATTTCTAGATAGAGCCACAGCCTTGCTCAAGGTTCAGAAAACACCTCATGACAAAGTTACAATTAAGGTACATCCGCGGTGTATCTCAGAGATGAAGGGTATCAGAAACATAAACGTTGAAGCTCTGAAAAAAAAATTTCAGATCAATTGTTTGAAAATCATTCCCGACTCTTCAATTAAAAAAGGCGAGGTAATAATTAGCGAATGCTCCTCACCTTTTTAAATCGATTCCAGCAAGATTAAATTTCCGGTAAATTGAATTAGTCGAAATCGTATACCTGTATTTTTTCGCAAAGGGGCACAAATTTCTCCAAAAATGCTTTGTGCAGCGGATGGATTTGATAGGCATCATGATCTTTCATGCTATCAAATACGGCAGTAATACCGAAATGATACGATTTGTCGATGATGGGACGATCGCTGGTTGTAGCCGGTGTGCCGATATAAAGATCCTTGGCATATTCAATACCTTTTAATGTCTCTAAACCTTCTCGAAAAGCATTCCGTTGGTCTTCAGACAATTCATTCTTCAACCAAAAAATAACAGTATGGGCAAGCATGTGAAACTCCTTTTTTAAATGTCGATTTCAGCCCGATAGGAATCTATTTAATACCTTACACATTAGTCTTTGTCTTTAATCAGTTACAATTAAATAATTGATCCTTATGTGTCAAGCAAGAAAGCAAACCTATCGGATATTGATTTTTCGATTTTTTTAGAACCAAGGTCGGCTTTGAGCAAAACCGTTCGTTTATAACGCTTATAAGTAGATATATTGGCACTCACTTCTTTGTTGTAATTGGTGTTAAAATTTTTAATAATACGAAAATAGGTGTCCGTTAAAGGTTTTCTTTCCAAAATTCTCTCTGCAACCGGGGAAAAACAACCTTTTTTAATCAATTTTAATTACTGTATCTATCGATTATCTGGGTTTTAAAAAAGAAAGCTTGAAGTGAAAACCTTAAGGAAGGAGATAATAAATGGCAAAAAAAATATTAGTTGCCTTTGATGATTCTGAGAATGCGATGAGAACAGTAAAGCACATTGCTTGCTTGTTTACACCGGATAGTAAAGTCACCCTTTTGAGCGTTATTAAAGATACCGCATACCTATGCGAAAGGAACAGCCCCGAGCTAACCTCTTACTTTTTATCTCAACCAGGTTCTTTTTGTCTGCTGGAAAATAAAAAGAAAGAATTTATAGAAGGAGCCATTGAAAAAGCAAAGAAATTTCTTCTGAAAGCAGGATTTGAAGAAAAAAATATTGAGATAAAAGTAAAGGTTCAGAAAAAAGGGGTAGCAAAGGATATTGTTAATGAATCCCAATTAGGATATGACACCATTGCTATAGGAAGAAGAGGGCTTTCGGGCATTGAAGAAATTATTCTCGGAAGTGTTTCACAGAAAGTCATCAGTCTCGTTAAAGGTATCTCTGTTCTGATCGTCGGTTAAAGCAAAGCTATCTTAATATTATCCTGAAGACGGCCACCGGCACCACCACCTGATCATCCAACCATCCCGAAATTAAGTCTATTAATTCCTTACGGAAAAACAAGAGCTCGGTGGCCGGATCGGTTGGTTTCAAAAGTATCACATCATATCTTTACCACTGTGTTTCACGGCACGATCGATCTCCTAATTGATCTTTCTAATGATATTGAAGCATTTTGCGATGTAATCTTTCGGCTCTCAAGCAAAAACTTTCCAACTTTGCATTAATCAGTTGAGGAAAAGGCGATCCATCACTTTCAATAGCCAAAAACGGTAAATCTTCTATATCTTGGAGGGTGTTTCGAAGTTGCCCATTCTTCGGGTCCGTCATCAGCTTGCCTTCGCGGTTCATTGTCGTATTGAGAATGGCCTCGGCCAGGCGGTTGGGCATACAACCAAACGGTCCGATGGCAACGACACCGCAAGCATGCGATACCACTTCCCCTAAGGAACTCCCCACCGTCAGGATGGCTTCACCAGCCAGGTTGTCTGAAATATAAGGCAGCGCATTATGAATTATTTTTTTGATATAAATGGGCTCAGCATGAATGAGGCCCGAACGTGACAAAATAAATTTCAGACGCTTTTCGTAGCGAGCCATAAATTTTTTTCGTGCCCAAAATTTTAATTTTCCCATCTTTGTCATAGTGTAATCAACCAGACCGCGCTCTACGAGATAGTCTGAATATAAAATCCATTCCGCAACCGGCGAACAGATCGTGGCAAATCCTCTCTTTGCGAGTCGTTCCGTCAAATATTGGCGGGATAAACCATCCCGTCGCACAAAAATTTCTCCTGCCAATGAAATAACAGGAACGTCCTTTACCGATCGTTGCAGCGAAATGCGGCTAAATTGTGCCGCAGTCTGAGCCAGTTGCTTTTCGATGTCGGCAAAATTTCCGTTTTCGAGGTTTTTTAAAATTAAATTCCACTCTGCGTTAAATATTTCCAAGGCTTCAGGAACGTCTTTTGCATTTGCCAGCAACATGGAACGAATGTCTTCCATTGCATCCGATACAACGACCGCCCACCAACCTCTAAGCTGAAAATCGTTACCAAGTCCCCCATATGAATTTTCGGATGTCAACGAAAAAAGGGCGATGTTCGGCAGTTCCAATCTTTTTATCAGGTCTTGCATAAAAATAGAATACTGCCCGAAACGGCATGGACCCGATGTTGTCGGCAAAAAATAAATCAAAACTTCGTCCTTGCTTCTGCCGTTACGCGTATAGTTCAGCAACGTTCCAGTGGTTAGAATCAGCGGTAGACATTCCTTACAAGAAGCATTAGCTCGTCCGATTTTCAACACGGTCTCATCCGATGGAGGATGGGCAATTGCATTGAAACCTTTTCCACGAAAGACCGCTGCCAAGGATTCCGTAGCGATTTCGCCCATTGACGGCAATAAAAGTTTCACGCGGGCGTCGGTAACAGGCAATGCCTGTCCTGATGATGTGATAACCTTTGCAATTCCGTGGTCCAAAATTACTTGCGCAGGGACAAAACTTTTTGTTTTATGAAAAACTCTTTTTTTCGCGACCAATTGCCGGTAAGCAGCGATAATATCAAGAAATGCCTCAATTCTTGTTTCTAAACCGGCGTCTGCAGTATGGCTGTCGAGTTCGAGTGTTAGAGAGGGCTTACGGCCCATGATATCTCTGAAATATCCGATAATGAAGGAATCCGGTCCGCACGAAAAATTAGTGATATAATTCCCGAATAATTGAGGATGTCTCTTAACAACTCGACCGGCTTTTAGGATTATCTGGCCCATTCCCCAGTACATATGGCGTTTTACTTCTTCATTATCGAACTGAAGAAAATCCAATGGAATTACAAGCACTCCTCTGGAAGCAAGTTTGTGTGGAATTCCCATATGCGCTTCTTCGACAAATCCATTATAAGGCCGAGCAAAGATAACAACCCCCGTTTGATCGGGATCTGTTTCTAATTTTTTAAGCGCCTTTTGCCCTATCGCTTTCATCTCTTTGAAGCATTTTGTCTGTTGAGCCAGTGCTTTTATGAAAGCCTTCTGCGCTTCCTGCTTGCTCACCCCCATTTGTACGGCAGTTTCAACTAACGGCTTCCTGGCCTTTCCTATCCCTTCGGTTAAATCAATCAAAGGAGATAAAATTTTAATCCCTTTTCGTTTCAGTCGGTCGATTTTTTTGCGGAATGTCGTCTGTAGAGAAAATGTTTCTCCTTGCACCAACGGACAGACTTGTGAACTCGAACAGTCGTTTAGTGCAGGTACGGCTTTAAAATGAGGCAGAAAGATAATTTCAGGAATATTTTCCATTTCCAGCAAAGAATTAAAAAAACCATGTGCTAATTCCATCGGATAGCAAAAGGCAGCACCTTTTTGATCAATTCCTTCCTGGGAAATGGATATCGGCAAAACAGGTTTGAATCCAAGTTCAGCAAAAAATGTAGAATAGAGCGGATAATAGGTATTGACTAGAAAGCTTTTATTAATACCGACTCTGCCCCGAAACGTTTTATCAACACACTCTTGGGTTTTACCGCCGTACTTTTCGAATATCAAATGCTGCCGAATGCGAACCAGATCTAGCTTTTCTACATCACATTTTATATTATGCCGCAGGTTATAGTATTTATTGCAGGCTCCTCCAAAAGGATATTTCTTGTTCTCAATTTCAATCCTCGCGATTTCGCAGTGCCGATCACATTTCTCTTTACCCCCTTTACAAATGAATGTTTCTCCATATTGTACTTTTCGATTAAATAATGTCTCTAAATCAAATGTTTTCTTTTGCATCAACCCCGTTTCGATTCTTTTTTTGACCTCAAGGGCAACACCATAGGCACCCATCAATCCAGGTTCCGGCGGCACGATGATCGGCTTGCCGACCAAGGCGGCCATGGCAAGCGGAACAGCCTTATTATAGCAAACCCCCCCTTGCATGAAAACTTTTTCCCCCACCGGTCGGTTACCTTTTACGCGGTTTGAATAGTTCATACAGATGGAGTACACCAAACCGGCTACTATATCTTCATGTTCAACGCCCTCGTGAATCGCATTTTTTATGTCCGAAGCTATAAAGGCCGCACACTGATCGTTGAAATTGGGCGGACGTCTACCTTTAAGTGCAATATCGGCGATATCCTCCATTCTCACACCAAGCGTTTCATAGGCCGATTCTTCCAGAAAAGATCCTGTTCCGGCCGAACACGCCTCGTTCATGGCATAATCGGAAGCCACTGCGTTTGTGATATATGTGTACTTGGCATCCTGACCACCGATCTCAAAAATCGTATCGACTTGACTGTCAAAATGAACGGCAGCTGTGGCATGGGCGATGATTTCGTTGATAATTCCATCTGTTAGGGCATGCAGACCGGCAATTTGTCTGCCGGATCCACAGACTCCCAGTCCATCTATCAATACTGTCGCAGGATCCACCATTTTCTTTATCTGATCAAAAATAGAACGATAGCATTTTCGAGAAGCTCCCACCGGATCACCATTGGTCCGCAGATAAACGGATGCAAGCATGGCATCGTCACTTTTTCTCAGGAGAATAGCTTTTGTTGTCGTTGAACCCACATCCAATCCCAAAACACATTTATCACCCGGCTGAATGGCTCCAACCGTAAGAGATTTAAACTCGACCATTTCTTCAAAATCACGCAAAGGCTTCAATTTCTCAAAGGAGGCAATTTCGGATATAAGCAAATTTGATATTCCGGGATACTGTGCGGTTTCATGTTGCAGCGCCCAAAGCGCCGCGCCAAGCGCTTCGAAATAGGGTGCTTCTTTGGGAACAATCAATCCGGAAATCTCTTTATGCAGATATTCAATCATCATTGGGTTCAGTGCAGTCCCACCAACAATCATGATGTTTTGTTTTGGAACATTTTTAAGCAACTCTAATATTTTCTGCGCCATCATTTTGCAAAGACCGGCAATTACCTTCTCCCGGGGAATCCCTTTGTTCGTTGCATGGGTGCAGTCGGATTTGCAAAACACGGAACAACGCCCTGAAACGTGATGAGGTGTTTCCGTCGCAGCCCATTGAACAGCATCTTGCAATGATACATTCATACGGCGAAGCTGCTGCAAAAAAAATTCTCCAGTACCGGAAGCGCATTTATTACCCGTTAAAACATTGGATATCTGCCCCAACCGATTTAACACATAAACCATAAAGGTTTCACCGCCTGCAGAAACAACTGCCGAGCATTCCCTATCATTCGGTTTAACAAATTGATAAGCATATTCTACGGCTTCAGGTTCGGAAATGGAGGACAAATTTACGAATTTTCGAAACCGGCGGCCGGTAGCAGCAATTCCGTCATAGGAATCAAGATCAAGGCGTTGAAAAGCCGAAATCAGAGTTCGTTTGGGATTTCCCTCATGAGGTAGGAGCCATGATTCAACGAGCTTGGGTTGAATATCATGCTGGGTTTCATTTGAATTGCATGGATTTTGTCCCATTTCAACATGAGCGATTGATACTGTGGAGGCTCCCAAGCACAAGCCCAACACTTTCTTTTTTTTAAAAATATTTTTTTGCATTGAATTTTTAAATTCCATAAGTTTTATAAATAAAATTTTATTTAACGGATAGAAGTATCTTGAATTGAATAATTCAGAACGATTGGGCGGTTCATTTTAAAGAGAAAAATTTGGATGATTCATCAATGTTACATTAACTAAGATTATAATCAAAAGATAGGCTTCATATAATAAATTATAATTTATTATATGAAAGTATAAAAATAAAGGATTTTATGTGTCAAGCTGAAAATCAAAAAGTGCTTAGGATACTTGTGAATTAAACAAAATAGAGGTAAGCAAGGAAAAACTATTATTTTACAGGCAAATCGATTAATTACCCAAATAATGTTAAGAGACAAGGGCAACTTTAGCTCCGGATATTATAATAGTTTTATTCCTTGACACAAAAATATCAGCTACATATACTTTATATTTTTGTGAAAAATATATTGAATTATCAAACAGATAAACAGCATGTGGAGCTAAAGTGACTATTGCAGACACCAATATTCTCAGATTGCAGATGATATCTTAATAACCAATGATCCGCAAGTCGTCATAGATGCCGCTTACCGTACCCGTCTATGTTATTTTAGCCGGAGAGATTTTATGAGACGAAATTTCACTATTTTTTTTATTTTAATTTCCGTAATTTTTTTCTGCGCCTGTGCAAGCAATAATACTATAAAAAAAAAGCCGAAATATCTTATCTTCGGCATGAAGGAGATCAATAAGGGAACCCTTTGGTATCAAAAAGGATGTTACAAACGCGCATTGGAACATTTTTTTAGAGCACATGAGTTATTTACAGCCTTTGATCATATAGGGGGTATCGCCATGTCTATGAATAATATTGGAAACATTTACAGAATGCTGGGCGATACTCAAAATGCGTTACTCTTTTTTGAAGAGTCTTTCAGCCTCTACTCAGATGTTAAAGATTACAAAGGAATGTTGCAGTGTCTTTCAAATAAGGCGGCCGCTTTGATAGAGGTAGACAGGCTCTCGGAAGCAACTGAGGTAATTAACTTGGCCGAGGAAATTGTTCCTAAAATCGGTAAATCTTTTGTTCCACTATTAAACAACCGGGGTATCCTCTTGATCAAAAAAAAAGAATACGGTCGTGCTGAAGAGTTCCTGAAACAGGCGCTTGCAAATACAAACTCCACCCATTTATCGGAATTTGCAACCGTGAATTTTTCACTTGGCCGGCTGATGTTTACTACGGAACGTTATGAAAAAGCCATCTCTTATCTCAATGCAGCGCTGGATTCTGATCGTTTATTAGGATTTCATAAAGGTATTGCAGATGATTTAGCCGTAATCGGATCCGTATACCTTTGCCAAATAAAAAATAAACTCGCAATAAATTTTTTTAAGCGAAGTATCAAAATTTATGCTCTGATTGGAGCTCATGAAAAGGTTTCCATTATCATGGCTAAAATGCAAGAGGCTTCGAAACAAACCGATATTGATAGCGGGGTAACGGAACATTTTATAAATAATTGGTTGGACGGAAATATTTTTGAAGAACCTTGCAAGTAAGTGTTAATAGAACCGTAAACACTATCATTTCTAATTGCTTTTGAAATAAAAATATTATAAATTAATAAATTTTTATAAAGAAAATCCGAATTTAAGCTTTAAGTAGTAGAGTTGGATAACCGGATTGCAAAAGAAATAATCAGAATGAACATCATAGGCGACAACGATATGGTACATCATCTTTACCATGGAAAAAAAGAAATTATTCTAGTAGGAACAGCACATGTATCAAAAGAAAGCACTGAACTTGTAACTTCTATTATTGAGAAGGAAAAACCGGATACTGTTTGTGTGGAGCTTTGCCCGTCTAGATATCAGTCTATTCGACAAAAAAATAAATGGCAAGAGACGGATATCATCAAAGTGATAAAAGAAAAAAAGGCTTTTCTTCTTCTTACCAACCTACTTTTGGCATCTTTTCAAAAAAGAATTGCTGAAAAACTTGATGTAAAACCCGGTGAGGAAATGATACGAGCCATCGAAACCGGTGAGGCAATCGGTGCGGAAATCCATCTCGCAGATAGAGATATACGAATTACCTTATCAAGAATATGGCGCATAATGGGCCTATGGGATAAGCTGAAACTTATATTTCAGATTTTTCTATCTTTTGGAAATATTGACGATATTCACGAAGAAGATATAGAAAGGATGAAACAGGAGGATATACTCCAAACACTTCTTGCAGATATCGAAAAATCTCTTCCTATTTTAAAAAACATACTGATAGATGAAAGGGACCAATACCTATCACAAAAAATTAAAACAGCTCACGGCAATAAAATTGTAGCCGTCGTTGGTGCCGGTCATGTACCGGGTATAAAAAAATACTTGAACACCGATATCGACATAGAGGTCCTTGAAAAGCTTCCTGCCAAGAAGAAAGTGACCGGTTTTTTGAAATGGATCATGCCGATTGGGATATTGGCACTGTTTATCTTCGGATTTTTTTCAGGTGGATCGCATTCGGGTGGGCGTATGATTACTTGGTGGATTATTGCAAACGGAGTATTAGCCGGTTTGGGCGCCCTTATCGCTCTGGCCCATCCGCTCACCATTTTATCCTCTATCTTGGCTGCTCCTATAACGTCTTTAAATCCCATGATTGCAGCAGGATGGGTTTCGGGATTAGTGGAGGCGTTTTCACGAAAACCCAAAGTCAAAGATTTGGAAAATCTACCGGCCGATATCCTTTCGATCAAGGGCTTCTGGAAAAACAAGGTAACACGAATTCTTTTAGTGGTCGTTTTTACAAATTTAGGCAGTTCATTAGGCACTATGGTGGCCATACCGCTTATGGTAAAACTTTTGTAATCGTTTAATTCCGTATTCGGTTTTCATTGCCTTATCCGCTTCAATTAATTAATTATAAAAATCCTATTGTAATGTGCTAGTTTTTATGCTTTATGATTTATAAACTAATTTTTCATTTTAAAATATAGATTGTCTTTTTAACGGATTGGGTTTAACCTAAAAGGTTATTAAACTTTGACGGAGGGCCGATCCGAGGCTATGATTGATTAGAATGTTAATTTTTTGAAAGGAGATTAGTGTTTTGGCAAACGGTATTGTAAAGTGGTTTAGTGATAAAAAAGGCTTTGGATTCATTGAACAAGAAGACGGTAGGGACATATTTGTTCACTATTCCGCCATCACTTCAGAAGGATTTAAGACCCTTGCCGAAGGTGATCGAGTGACCTTTGATGTCGAAGAGGGCAACCGGGGACCTGCGGCAAAAAACGTAAAGAAAATTTAACTTGTTATTATCCATCTAATTTTTAAGGGCATTTTGTCTACTTAAAACAAGATGCCCTTTTTATTAAAGACAGTCTTCGGAAACAAAATAAGATCAGCATATCACATAAAGTCAATAACTTAGATAATATCCGGAAATTGATTAAAATAAATTTTTCTTTTTTTCAACCATATCAGTTTAATGGTACAAAGATTACTGGAATCATATCTGCCACACTGAAGACACAATCCCCCCATGTCTAAGGAAGAGGAAAATACAATCGCTATAATGCCATCCAAAACAGATTTTACAAATAATGTTTGATGGTTTCCAGTAAGACCACTTTTCATTGAACCGCCAATCAGCATTAATCCTACGCAAAAAAACCAAACCGGAAACAAAAAAATTCGGTACAATTTATAATCTCCTGATGTTAAGAGTCTGTTATATAGTAAATTTTGATATTTATGCCCATAAACATGCAGAATAAAAATATAATGATTTTTATTTTATCGAACAAGAAGATCCCGAAAGAGTTTTAGATATTATTTAGAACTTGCCAGGGTGCGTATACCCAACCGATTCAACTTAGATCCCATCAATGCCATTCAAATAGTGACGCCCATGCATCGAGGAGTGTTGAGGCTATGAATCTGAATAATAAGTTAAAAGAAACACAAGATTAAATCACAAGCAAACCTCTGCCGATAATATATTGCATGCAGTAAAATTATTTTTCCAACCTTATTTCTTAATCAGATGCCATTACACTTTATAGCCTTAAATTTTATACAGGACATTTGTATGGCCTTTTAAGATCGGTTGATACGAAACCGAGGAGACACCTAAACAAGGAGCAGAATGAAAATTCTGAAAAACAACAAAGACAGCATAGCCCGCTTTCGCACCTGGCAATCCCTGTCTATCATTATACTTCTTTTCATTCTCATAACCGTTTTTTTTACCCTGCTGCAACGGCAATATATTGTTAATAAAAAAAATGAATTAAATTTTCTTGAAAAACA
Organism: Desulfobacterales bacterium; assembly: GCA_016931455.1. Classification (GTDB taxonomy): domain Bacteria; phylum Desulfobacterota; class Desulfobacteria; order Desulfobacterales; family JAHDSC01; genus JAFGES01. The sequence goes on from JAFGES010000024.1 coordinate 95,751, forward strand.
CTTTTTGGAATCAGCTTCTTATTTAGATAATCTTCTTGGGGCAATAGAGGCCTATGTGGAAGGAATGCGTATAAAAGCAGAAATGAACCTACTGGAAACCCGTTGGCTTAAAATGTTCAATCAACCCTTTGCTTTTCAATATTTAAAAGATACCGAAGATAGAAGAACCTATCATCTTGATGAATTCCAATTTCCGATTTCACCGGAAGTGATTGGAAATCTGACCGGTGAAGGTTCGATTCAAAATCGCGAAAATGATTTTTATCGGGAAATCCACATGGCTCTGAACCTGAATTCCGATTTTCGAGCTATTTCCAAAAATGTTGAAAATGTTGCCTGGGTATATTACACATCAGCCAACAATTTTATTAATATATATCCCTGGGTTTCTTCTTTAGATTTTAAATTTTCAAAGGATCTGCAAACCCATGAATTTTTCACCTTGGGACTACCGGATAAAAATCCCGATCGCAAACTGTTCTGGACGGATGTATATGTGGATGAGTATGGAAAAGGATTGATGACAACCTGCGCCGCACCTGTTTACGACGGTGACCGGTTTTGTGGAACGGTAGCAATTGACCTTACCGTAGATTTTCTAAATGATATTTTAAAAAATCGCAGCACCAAACAAGGGATTATGTTTCTGTTTAACGATAGAGACAAAATAGTAGCTCATCCTACAATGGTAAGATCCAGCGATAAAAGAGCAAAATTTATGAAAGAAGTGCTGCCTGAAAAATACTACTCTTCATTCCATAGTTGCAGGCAAATGGGTAACAACCGAATTTATTATACCGACTTCTACACCACGCTAAAATCCCAACTAAACCATGCACCCTGGCAACTCATTTACTTTGAGCCCACTCCCTCGTCATGGATTTCTTTTATGAACCATATTGGAGTTGGACCGAGCCTCTTAATTATAGGTCTTCTAATTCTGGTTTTTATCGTGATATTGGTTGCAGATAAGCTATTTGTAAAACCCTCTGAAAAATTCGTTAATTACATCATCGCTCGAAGTCGAAGAATTCCATCACAACTAGATCAGGAAGTCCCCTCTATCTGGAAACCCTGGTTTGTCATCATTGAAAAAACTTTCAAAGAAAATGAAGAACTGACCTTTAAAATTCAGAAACAAAACAAAGGACTGGAATTACGGGTGCGGGAACGAACCTTGGAGCTTGCGGAATCCAATATCAAGCTGTCCAAGCTGAATAAAGAACTTGAAGCGGCCATATCTAATGCTGAAAAAATGGCCGCGCAAGCCCAGGCGGCCAATATGGCCAAAAGTGAATTTCTAGCCAATATGAGCCACGAAATCCGTACCCCCATGAACGGCGTCATCGGTATGACAGAACTGCTGCTGGATACGGACATGGCACCGGAGCAAAGGCAGTGCGCCGAAACTATACAAAAGAGTGCGGATTCTTTACTGACGGTCATCAATGATATCCTTGATTTTTCAAAAATTGAAGCCGGAAAGCTTGATTTGGAAAGGCTTCCATTTGACTTACACCATACCATAGAAGATACGACTGATCTTTTAGCCTTAATAGCTCAAGAGAAGAATTTAAAATTTTTATGTATAATCGATCCGGATATCCCATCGCTACTAATGGGAGATCCAAGCCGTTTGCGTCAGATTATCCTCAACCTGGTGGATAATGCCATAAAATTTACTTCCAAAGGCGGGGTAACAGTTCACGTTAGTCTCGAATATGAAGACGATATTCAGATCAAACTTCATTTTTCGGTCACCGATACCGGTATCGGTATTGCTGAAAATCGAATAAACGTTCTTTTTGATGCTTTTAGCCAAGCCGACACCTCTACTACCCGCAAATACGGTGGAACCGGCCTGGGACTTTCGATTTCAAAACACCTATCCGAAATGATGGGCGGCCAAATCGGTGTTCAAAGTATGAAGGGCAAAGGATCCACCTTTTGGTTCAATGCCATTTTTGATAAACAACTATCTATAAAAAAAAATGTTAATACAAACCCGCACTTGCGAGTAAAATCCGCAAAATATGTTTTTAATCAGCGATCTATTACAGAAAATCAGCGAAGTAAAATTCGAATACTGCTGGCCGAAGACAATAAGACGAACCAAATGGTAGGCCTGAAGTTTTTAAAAAAAATGGGATATGGTGTAGACATTGTCGACAATGGACGGGAGGCATTAAAAGCTCTGGAATCACTTTCATATAGTCTTGTCCTAATGGATTGTCAGATGCCTGATATGGACGGTTATGAAGCTACCCGTCAAATACGTAATCCTGAATCATCCGTCTGCAATCATAAAGTCCCAATCATCGCCATGACCGCCAATGCCATGCAAGGTGCCCGCGAAAAATGTATTGCAGCCGGTATGAGTGACTATATCTCCAAACCGCTCAATTCGAAGTCGCTCGCTGATACCATCGAAAAGTGGCTTGTGAAAACAGATTCTTCTCAATCAGCTGAATCATCTTAAAATTAAGAACGGAAAGTAAATAAATTGTACACCATCTACACCATCACAGTCAAACTTAGGATCGATTTCAGTTAACGGCTGATTGATTTAATTGAATCCCTTAGGTCAACTATCGATAAAAATAAGGGTGCATTATGAAAATATTGATTGCCGAAGATAATATAGTCTCACGCCGAATACTGGAATCTAGACTTATTAAGTGGGGCTATGAGGTGCTATCCGCCGATGATGGAAACAGAGCATGGGAAAAGCTACAAGATCCGGATCCGCCCAAATTGGCTATACTGGATTGGATTATGCCGAAAATGGACGGCATTGAGCTTTGCCGCAAAATCCGACAAAAAGAATCATCGACACCGATTTATATCATACTCCTTACTGCTCTCAGCAGTAAAAAAGATGTCGTCCGGGGACTTGAAGCAGGTGCCGATGATTATATTGCCAAACCATTTGACAAAAACGAACTTCGAGCCCGAATTGAAGTCGGTCGCAGAATTGTCGATCTACAGACGGCTCTGGCGGACAAAGAAAAACTTCAAGGTGTTATCGAAATGGCCGGAGCCGTCTGTCATGAATTAAACCAGCCCATGCAGGTTGTCTCGGGAATTTCGGAGCTTTTAAAAGTTGACCTTACAGACAGCCCATCATTTTATAAAAACATACAGACCCTGCAAGGGCAAATCGACAGAATGAGCACAATAACCAGAAAATTGATGCGAATTACAAAATATGAAACAAAAGGTTATCTCAAAGGCAAAATCATAGATATCGAAAAAGCTGCGAAATAAAATATTATAATTAAATAAATAAGTTGAGTCAAAATATTAATTTATCTTTTCTTCCCTCATCTTTTTTTCCAACTCCTTAATTTCGACTAAATCCTTTTTCATCTTGGCATAACCATACCAAGTGGCATAGTCGGAATTCAAATGGAATGTACTTTGAAATGCTTTCATGCGGTGATCCATAAACATTTCATAAAGGGTTTGTTCTATTTTTGTATTAACATCATAAAAAGTAAGAAGATCGGGATAAGCTGAATACTCTTTTCGTTTTTGGATGAAACCATCCTGATAAAGACCTGCCACAATTTCAATGGCTTCCGCAAAAAGTTTATCTGCTTCCTTGAGCATCAGATCGGCGTTTCGTATATTTTCACTAACAAAATTAGGACTATGACATTGGCGGCAAATATTGACGTAACGTTCTCTTTCAGCTTGAAATTCATCTTTGGTCAGCCGGGCCATTTTAGCATTTTTGACTATATCCAGACGGGCGGTTGGATTGCCTGCTGGGTCCAAAACACCAAGGCCTTTAAGTATGGTTGCTCGATATCCCATCCATTCCGGATCCTCTTCCGGAAGCCGCACGGCCAAAAATCCCCATGCTGAAAAAACCCGATGATTACCATCGGGCATATGACAAGTCTGACACTTAGGAGCTCTGTCCTTATTCTTAGTATCAATTGTTCGGTTAATTAAATAGGTGACACCATGTTTGGCCCCGGAATACATTTCCCATTGAGCATGGTCAAAGCCCATATGGCACGTCATGCAGGCTTCGGGTTCAGAGGCTTCAGCCTTTGAAAAACTATGGCGGGTATGACAGTTCTGGCAATCCATTCCATAGCGGTAATACTTTCGGCCCTCTCCCTCTCTGACTTTTTCATCCTGCAATCCTAAGGTATGGCATCCCCCGCAACCCTTTTGCCCCGCAACAAATGCCTGGGGTTGTCTATGCGTATAAGGCATCGCCTCCATTGCTATTAAACCGAATGCATGTTTTCCTGAAAGATATTGCTTGACTTGCCCTGAATGGCAAGGTCTGCAAGTTTTTATGGTAGGTAGCTGAGCTTTATCCACATCACCTGCGTTCATATGTGAACGACCATGGCAATTTTTACAAGTCAGAGATTCTGCCATCACCCCGCGGTTGAAATCTTGGACCATTTGAGGAGATATCTTGATATGGCATTCTTCACATTCGGAAAACTTAGCCGATACGCTCTGAACTTCGCAGCAAACTAAACTCATAAGGCAAATAAAAAAAACCCAAGGAAAATTTCTGGTCATCTCATTCCTCCTTTCTTTCTTAATTATGCAATTTCGTTAATTTTAGCACTTGCCGGCGACTGTAACAGTTTATATTCTTGCACTATTCTGAATTTCGAAATCGGTGAGAATTTGAAAACATCGATTCCAGCTTGACACACAAGTTAGCCTTTGAAATAATTTATCAGTTTAAAAAGAAAAAATCTATTCTAAAACTCATCGAAGAATACATTCAGGAAAACATAGAATCTCCCGGTGTAAAAATACTCATGGGAAAAGTGACTTGTATTGCCGAAAGGAGATAAACATGGGTAAAATAAGCTATTGGGCAGATGATTACGTTGAAAAAAAACGCAGTGCTCAGGAAGCAATCCGTCTCATTAAACCCGGCCAAAGGGTTTTTATCGGATCAGCCTGTGGTGAACCTCAGTATTTGGTTAAGCAACTTTATGAAATGTCAAATCAGTTTACCGATCTGGAGATTGTACGCCTATTGGCACCGGAAAGCACCCCATTAACTTTGATTGCAGAAAAAACCCATTGTCAGAGCCTGAATATAAGATCTTTTTATCTAGGATCGGCCAAATCCAATCATCTTGCCAAAAATTTACGTTTTATAACACCGATGAACCTTTCCGCAGTGCCACGTCTTTTTAAAAGCAGGCATCTTCCAATTCATGTAGCCCTAATTCAGGTCTCTCCATCTGATGATTTTGGATGGATGAGTCTTGGGGTATCGGTTGATATAACACTTGCGGCCACCTTATCAGCAGATTTTGTCATTGCCCAGGTCAACCCCAGGATGCCCAGAGTTCTAGGCCGAAGCTTTATCCATGTCAATGATGTGGATATCATCGTCGAACACGAGGAAGAGCTTTTTACGATTGACGAACTCCCGGAATTAGAATCTGCTAATGAAATCGGTAGACTGATCGCAAGGCTTATTGATGATGGTTCAACCATTCAAATCGGTTTGGGCGCAACCTCTAAGGGTACTCAATTGGCCCTTTCAAGTAAAAATGATCTTGGAATCCATACCCAGTATCTTACCAATGATATCATGCATCTTTTTTCAAAGGGGGTTATTACGAACAGGAAAAAGGGGATTAATGAAGGCAAACTAGTTGCAAGCAGTGCAATCGGAACAAATGAGCTTTACGAATTCCTGCATAATAACCCGGCGATTGAATTCCATCCATCCGACTATGTGAATGACCCGAGCATCATCGCGCAACATCACCGAATGGTCTCATTAAATGTAATCATGACCATTGATCTTACGGGCCAGGTTGGTGCGGACGCTCTTCCATACAATCATTTTTTAGGCGTTAGCGGTATGCTTGATTTTATCAGAGGCTCGACCCAATCGGAAAGAGGCAAATCGATTCTCATGCTTTCATCAACAGGGCAGCGAGGCCGAAAAAGCCGTATCGTCCCGACACTCAACGATACGGCCGTGGTTGTTCCGCGAGGAGATGTTCAATATGTCGTCACCGAATACGGCGTTGTAAACCTTTTCGGAAAAAGCTTTCAGGAGAGGGCCATGGCAATGATAAGCATTGCGCATCCTGATTTTCGGGATGAACTCTTTTTTGAGGCAAAAAGGATGGGATTGCTTGGACCGGAACGTACTTTAAAAGAAGCCATCCATGGAATTTACCCTCAGCGATTGGAAGAAGCCATAGAAATTAATGGTGAATTGGTAACTATTCGACCTTCAAAACCGGTTGATGAACGACGGATACAAGAACATTATTATAATCTGGAAAAAAATGATGTCATCTCCAGATTTTTTCATGAAAAAACCAGTTTTGTACATAACGAGGTAGAAGGTATTTCACAGATTGATTACGTCAAAGAATTGACAATTGTTGCTGTTGTTGGAGAATTCGGTTTTGGAAAGATAATTGCCATGGGCGAATATATTCTTGATCAGACAAAAAACATGGCCGAAATTGCTTTTTCAGTGAGTAAAGATTGGCAGGGCAAGGGTCTAAGCAAAATTATGCTCAGAAAACTGGCCGAAGCAGCAATGGAAAATGGAATCGCAGGACTCATTGCCTATACCTCACCACAAAATCAGAGAATGATAAATCTTTTTAAAAACTTGCCATATAAAATCCGAACAATCTTCGATGGTGACTTGCTTTTATTGAGCTGCCGCTTCGACAAGATAAAGTCATAGAAATTTTACTATATTTTGTTGTTTCCATGTCACTCAAATCCTTCAGGTATCCGTTTAATATTCTTGTAAATATTTATCGATTTTGGTATTTTAGTATTTAATCAAACAAATATTATATGGATTTAAATAATCAATTTTTCCAGGCGATTCGCCTTTAACTATACAGGAACATGATTACGGTAAGACCGCATTTCAATCATATTTATTTCATCTATTACCAACTCTGATAAACCGAAATAAAAAATACTAAAAAGCCGGCCATGCAACCATGGCAAGCGATTTGCAGTAAATCGTAAGTCATTCAATATGAAAGGAGGAAAAGGGTTTGAAAATAAGATCAAAGGCCCTTGAGATAAATCTATCCGATTATCATGTGGATGTTGTAATAGATCCCAAGTACACCGTTTTACAAGAGATTATGTCTAAATATTACGGTCTGATGGAGGGAGTAAATACTTTTCTTAAAGAACTTTCCCATCCCTATCGAAACTGGCAATTTATCGTAAAAGAAGCAAGGAGTTATTCTCTGGATTATTTTCATCTGCTCAAAAATCATCCGAAAGGCCACGAAGCTGCTTATCTTTTTATCGAGATTTTTACCCATGCCATCGATTCAGCCGCTGATATGGAAGTTAAAGCGGATGCTGCAGATAACATTATAATTTTTTTACAAAAAATTATAAATGAAGCCGGGCCCGATCTTGAAAATTTTCTTCCTATACTCGATCAGTCATTTGACCGGATCAGAAATTATGAAGAACGTTATTTCTTTCTTTTTGTTAAGAGTTTCTATCCGATAAAAAGACTGGCCGAGGTCCTTTTAAATAATTCAGTCGCATATAAGAAAGGTTTTGAAGCAATCAATTTACTTTTGTTGAGGTATTTTCGTGATACATATAATTACTGGTTAAGCGAGGAAGATCCTCAAAAATGGTTTGAAAAAGAAGCCGGGAATAAATTCGGTAAAAAATATTTAAATGGTATCTTCTATGACATCTCTCATGCTCATATACTAGAGTTGAATCATTTGCTTGATTCCCTTACCCAAACAAAGCAAATAGACGCCACCGAACTATTAAAAAGTATGATAGAGTTACCGGGATATCATCAGCTTGTTGAAATCTATCGAGAAATACCTCAAAAACTTTTTGATCTGGGGGTAAAAAAGAACCTAAGCAACCAATGGAAACTTTTATTCCTTTTTCACATCATGAACATTTCGGGTCTAAATTCAATCCATGAAGAAACTTTAAGAGAAATCAATAGAACCTTAATATGGATCATCGGCCATGAAACGCATCAAAATATAAAAAATTTGATCCAAAAAACCTTTACTATTTTAAAACCAAGAACCAGCAAGTTCCCCAATACGGCATTGAACTGTATTCAAAATATGGGAAAAGGTTTATACCAAACCAATGAAAGTGATTTAGTCAACTTCTTTATTGATTACGTCATTGATCTGGGCTTCCAAGCCCCCATGATCAAAGGTGTTGGAAATGATTGGCAGATACAAGCCAACCCTGCCCATATTCAAAATATCAGAACGTGGATAGAACTGATTGAACTCAATCCCAAATGGTCCACTCGTCTGCTTTCATATTTAATCATTCATCTTTCCCTATGTGGTGTCTTCATCAAGGACACTGATCTTTTTCCTCGTGATATTACTCGATTTTTAAACAGCAACATTGAACCTGTGTATAATCTTGCCAAGCAGCTTTCAAAACTTTTCCCGGCATACTTTAATGATATCGGTGCTGAAGGATTACTAAGAGACATCTCCACAAAGATTGACGAAATAACCCATCGCAAAGATATATTAATCCATTTTTTACGTAAACAAAGCCATGTTGAAAGCAGCAATCGAATTATCAGTTTTATGGAAGCAACACTCAGGTTCTGGAAGACAAAGGAAAAAAGCATTCTTAGACCTTTTGTCCCCCCCACGACTTATGACCAAATCGATAACAAGGGGCCATATATTGACGGGGTTCATAATGTGTTGCTGCATTTGGAGAAAAAAGGTCTCTCATTGCCTAATGATCTGCTCACTATAAAAGAAGAAAAGCTTAGCAGCCTCTTAGAAGATTTAACCGGTGTACCTGAAATTGATTTAGAACGGATAAAACTTGCCGTAGCTTTTTATAAGCTTCTGAATCAAAAATACAATCTCGATTTTACCGAAATGAGTTACAATATTACCCAACTGAAATCCGAAGCCTTTCCGGATTTAGATTTGCTCAAAAAGGCTCTGGCCGAAACCGGTTTAAAGCGAAAACTTTTCATGCTGCTTGAATATCTTGAACGGCTGAAAAACTTAATTTTGTCCAATCAAATATATGAAATAAGAGAAGACATATATAAAAAACGACATTTTACCGTAGACATACCTTCTATGTATGGAACTTATCATGAGATGAAATTCGATGCCCTGGGGCTTACCTTTCGCATCGAATCACTGGTTAATGTTCTTTTCGAAGAGTTAGTTGAAAATATTGACCTCAGCCTTATTACAAAAGCCACCTTCTATCAAATTTACGACCTTCTGATCTTGTTCGATAAGGCCTTGAAACTCGATGGAATTCCATCTGTTGAAATCGAAAGACAACTTGAAATGTTAGCCCATTCACTAGAAGTCAGAGGATTTACCTTTACCCAGTATCTTGATATTTTCAAAAATATTACTCAAGCAGTAAAAAACATCATCAATGACTATTTCAACAATATTCACGAGCAAAACCTAACCGGAATCCTATCCAAATTACCTGTTGAAGATATCTTACCGAAATATCTTCCCAAAGAAGGGATGGTCGATGATGAAAAATTGAAGCATATAATATCTGAAATATTTTTTCGTGAGAAAATAGCTCTTTCATTAGGGCTTCAACAACTTGATTTATTTTTAAGCCGAATCCTAAATACCCTTTTTCACCAATCAGACAAACTTCCTAAAGAAAAGCTGCATATGCTTCTGAACTATGATCCTCAAAAGGCGATGATGTCTATTGATCAAGCTAACAGTTGGGTTTCCGGAATCATTTATCTTGGAAACAAAGGTTTTAATTTAGTAAAGCTTAAAAATTTCGGTTACCCAGTTCCTCCGGGATTTATCATTACAACCGAAGTATACCGTTGCGGAGCTGTAATCGACGATTATTCTCCGGCAGCACAAAATTTTAAAGAGCAAGTCGCCCAACATATTTCCGCCTTGGAAAAAATTACAGGTAAATATTTCGGAGATCCTAAAAACCCATTACTGTTTTCAGTAAGAAGTGGATCTTCAATTTCCCAACCGGGAATGTTAGCAACGTTTCTTGATGTTGGAATCAATGAGAAAATAACGATCGGTATCGCTGCGAAGACCGGCAATACGTGGTTTGCATGGGATAACTATCGCCGGTTTTTGCAAGGTTATGGGATGGTTTTTAATCTTCAACGGGATGATTTTGATGCAATTATCAGCGAATTCAAGCAGCGCTTGGGGATTCCATATAAGAAAGATTTCAGCGGCGATCAAATGAGACAGGTCGCTATGAAATACAAGGAAATGATTAACGATTCGGGTATTTATATTATTGAAGATCCTTTTGAACAACTCCAAATGGCAATAAAAAGAGTCTTCAGATCCTGGGAATCACCGAAAGCAAAAACCTATCGCAATATTCTCGGAATTTCCGATGATTGGGGCACTGCTGTTACGGTTCAGTCCATGGTTTTTGGAAATATTTCCCAGTCATCCGGATCCGGTGTTTTTTTTACTCATAATCCCCGCTGGTCGGATGATCATTTAAGGTTGTGGGGCGACTTTACGCTCGGCAATCAGGGTGAAGATGTCGTTTCGGGACTTGTAAAGACACTACCGATCTCCATCATGCAGCAAGAAAGCGAAATGCGGAAAACCGATATCACGTTGGAAACCCATTTCCCCGAAATTTACACTGCTTTGGAAAATTGGGCCAATGAGCTTATATATAAAAGGGGCTGGAGTGCTCAGGAGATGGAATTTACTTTTGAAAGTCCGTTTGCCGGTGATCTTTATTTGCTTCAAACTAGGGATATGGCGATCCGAAAACAAAAGAAAGTTTTAAGGTTTGATCCGGATAGTATGAAAGAAGAAAACTTTTTGGGTCATGGCATCGGTGTCAGCGGCGGGGCTATGAGTGGAAGGGTAATTTTCAGCCTGGACGAGATTGATAAATTTAGAGCCTGTGAGCCCAAGACTTCATTAATTCTTGTCAGAAACGATACCGTTCCGGATGACATCAAAGAGATTTATGCAGCTGATGGTCTTTTAACAGCCAGGGGGGGATTAACTTCACATGCTGCCGTAGTGGCTCATCGGCTGAATAAAACCTGCGTCGTTGGATGCGGAGATCTTGTCTGTAATGAAAAAGAAAAAACCTGTATGTTCAACCAAATATTTTTAAAATCCGGGGCCTATATAAGTATTGACGGGCAAGCAGGATCCGTCTATCAAGGCCTATTGACTGTCAAAGAAGCATAAGATAACAAATGAAAGGGGGAAGCATGGAAAAAAAAACAGTAAACAAGAAAGGACTAAAGCTGGGGATCAACGGATTTGGTCGAATTGGAAAACTGACTCTCTGGCACCATGTCGGAAGGAAATATTTCAATGAAATAGTGGTTAATCTTGGGCGTGAAGCAGGCACCTCTCTTGAAGATATCGCCCATTATGCAGCAAGAGATTCGACCTATGGATTATTGCATGGTTTCCTCTACGGGCATAAAGCGCAGCCGGTTATTCGGGATATAAATGAAAAAAACGGTTGTATGACCATCGATGGTGTAAAGGTCAAATTCTTGAGGTCGCACAGAAATCCAGCTGAAATCGGATGGAGAGACTATGGCGTCAAATTGGTTGTCGATACGACCGGCCAATTTCTTGATCCAACTCTTTCTCCGGAGCATCCAAACGGCTCCGTGCGAGGACATTTTGAATCAGGAGCGGAAAAAGTCATTGTCTCTGCGCCGTTTAAAATTAAGGATGAAGGTAAATCCATGCCGGAAGATGCGGTAACAACCGTCATGGGAATCAATGCGAATGATTATGATTCCAGACGTCACAAAATTATTTCCAACGCATCTTGTACCACAACCTGTCTTGCCCATATGATAAAACCTTTACTCAATTTTTTTGGTTCTAAAAAAATTTTATCTGCTTCCATGACCACTGTTCATGCCGTAACGTGCTCACAACAAGTTCTTGACCATCTGCCGAAATCAGGGGCAAAAGATCTTAGAAAAAACAGGAGTATTCTAAACAACATTATTCTTACTACAACCGGTGCGGCCAAAGCACTCAAACTGGTCATACCGGAAATGGAAAAAATCAGATTCATTGCAGAATCTGTGAGGGTTCCCATTACAACAGGCTCTCTGATAATCCTGATGATAAATTTTCAAGAAGAACTATCCGGCGAATCGATTAGAAGAGAATTGATAAATAATATATATGAACAGGCTGCCGCGGACGATCCCAATGAGTACCTCAAGTATACAACTGAACAGAATGTGTCCGGGGATATTATCGGCATACCCCGGGCGGCTACAATCATAGAAGGACACGAGACCCATACACGCACCGCAGAAGTGACTATTGATTTGGAAAAGGTACCGGGAATTGAAAAAAATATTATATCTTTACTAAAAACACATATTATCGAAATTCCGGTGACACAGGCGGTTATTTACGGCTGGTATGATAATGAAAAAGGAAGCTATGTTGTCATGCTGGGTGACAGAACCATTTCAGTGGCTGAGACAATATAATGTGCTTCTCAAACTCCCAGGAACTAGACAATTATTTGTTTTATTAAAAACCATACAATATGGTACCCATTCGATAGGTTTTTCCTCATAAAAATTATTTGTGGAAGATTAGTAAATATAATATACTTAATAAAATTTTGTACATTACAAAAAACTTCTGAAAAAGATTTGGCAATATATATCTCTTTAAAATATAAAATGTTATGTCATTTTTGATCCAACGAAAAAAGACTGCTCAAATACAGGTCGGAAATATAAAAATCGGAGGGACGGCACCCATTACCGTCCAGTCCATGACGAATACATTCACACAGGATGTTCAGGCTACTGTTCAGCAAATAAAACGCTTGGAAGAAGCCGGCTGTGAAATTGTACGGGTTGCCGTACCGGATGCGGATGCGGCTGCATCTATTGCGGCAATAAAGAAAGAAATATCAATTCCTTTAATCGCAGACATCCACTTTGATTATCGGCTGGCAATCGCTTCAGCAAGAAATGGGGCAGATGGCTTAAGATTGAATCCGGGGAATATTGGGGGCATTGATAAAATAAAAGCGATTGTTAAGTGCGCAAAAGAATATAACATCCCAATCCGAATCGGTGTCAATTCAGGTTCCGTGGAAAAAGATTTATTAAAAAAGTATAATGGAATAAGTGCTGAAGCAATGGTTGAAAGCGCGATGCGGCACATGGATATGTTAAATTCATTAGACTTTCATCAAATTAAAGTTTCAATCAAAGCATCCGACGTGCATCGAACGATCGATGCCTATAGACTCCTTTCTTCAAAATCAGACGTTCCACTTCATGTCGGGGTGACGGAGGCTGGGACACTTTATTCCGGAATCGTTAAATCTTCACTTGGAATCGGCATGCTGCTGGCTGAAGGTATCGGTGATACGATTCGGGTTTCATTGACACGCGACCCGGTTGAAGAGGTGCGCGTAGGATACGAAATTTTAAAAGCCTTAAATATTCGTCGTTGTGGACCTGAAATCATTTCATGTCCGACTTGTGGTCGTTGCAGAATCGATTTGTTCAATATTGTTGAGCAGGTGGAAAACGCCCTTTTACTTGAATCTTTACCGATTAAAATTGCAATTATGGGCTGCATTGTAAATGGACCGGGTGAAGCAAAAGATGCGGATATCGGAATAGCAGGTGGTGAAGGAACCGGCATACTTTTTAAAAAAGGGAAAATAGTCAAAAAATTTCCCCAGGAAAAACTGGTAGAAGTATTATTAAAAGAAGTTAGGCAATACAAAAAAACAAAATCCCGCCACATGTAAACCTTGAATTGGCAAGGGATCGAGAATAGTTTTCATTTGAAATACCAATCGACACCGGTCGATTACGGTCAAGAGAATCCTATCAGGGTGGAAAAAAGAGAGGTTAATGGGTTATGGGAAAAAAAGGAAAAACTGCAATCACACCCACAAGGGCTGAAGATTATCCGGAATGGTACCAAGAGGTCGTTAAGGCTTCGGATATGGCAGAACGATCTCCTGTTCGAGGCTGTATGGTTATAAAGCCATGGGGGTATGCCATATGGGAAAATATAGTGCGTGAACTAGATGATATGTTTAAAGCAACAGGCGTTAAAAACGCATATTTCCCTCTCTTTATCCCTTTAAGTTTTCTTGAAAAAGAGGCTGAGCATGTCGAAGGATTTGCGAAAGAATGTGCTGTCGTTTCACACCACAGACTCGAAAAAGACCCTGAGGGGGGGCTCAAACCCGCCGGAACGCTAAATGAGCCATTGATTGTGCGGCCGACCTCTGAAACCATTATTGGAGATTCTTTTTCAAAGTGGATTGTCAGTTATAGGGATCTTCCACTGCTGATAAATCAGTGGGCCAATGTCGTTCGATGGGAAATGCGAACTCGTATCTTCCTGAGAACAAGTGAATTTTTATGGCAAGAAGGACATACCGCCCATGCAACAAAGGAAGAAGCGATAGAACGTACTCAGATGATGCTCCAAATCTATGCACAGCTATCCGAACGGTTTTTAGCAATGCCTGTGATCAAAGGAAGCAAAACGCCCGCAGAAAGATTCCCCGGCGCGGTTGATACACTTTCTATCGAGGCAATGATGCAGGATAGAAAAGCCCTGCAAGCCGGCACGTCGCATTTTCTCGGACAAAATTTTGCCAAGGCTTCTCAGATCAAGTTTCAGTCTGCCGCAGAAATAGAAGAATATGCCTGGACTACCTCCTGGGGTGCTTCTACTCGACTCATCGGCGGACTTATCATGACGCACGGTGACGATGACGGTATCCAGCTTCCACCGAGAATCGCATCCTCGCATGTCGTGCTTATTCCGATTATTAGGAAACCGGATGAAAGATCTAAAGTGATGGAGTTTACCGAAAACCTTGCAAAAGAACTAAGAGATCGGTTCTACCATCACCGTCGTCTGAGAGTTGAGATTGATGATCGTGATATCGGTGGCACTCGAGGATGGGATTGGATTAAAAAAGGAATACCGCTAAGAGTTGAAATCGGGCCGAGAGACATTGCCGAAAATTCAGTATATGTCGGCCGAAGAGATAAGCCCCACAATATTAAAGAGTCAATAAATCGGGAACATTTTGTTAAAAAGATAACAAGTATATTGGATGAAATACAATCAACACTGTTTGAAAAAGCCTTATTATTCAGAAACGATCATACAATATCGATCGATGACAAAAAAATATTCTATGATTTTTTTACTCCACAAAATCAAGCAAAACCTGAAATTCATGGTGGATTTGCATTATCTCATTGGTGTGGCTCCGATGACTGTGAATCAAAACTAAAGGACGATCTGACGGTGACTATCCGCTGTATTCCTTTTGATAAAGAGGATAAAGAAGGTAATTGTATTTATTGTGGTAGGCCCGGCAGCTCTCGCGTAATATTTGCAAAAGCCTATTAATTAATTTAAGTTTGAATATTTAAACCTTGAACTCATACAATTAAGGAAATCTTATTATAACGACTTATGATCAGGATTAATGATATAATTGATAAAATTATGGAGTACAATCCTGACGCAAATCTGGATATCATCGAACGTGCTTATGTATATTCGGCTCGGGTTCATCATGGTCAAATCCGGCTTTCCGGAGAACCATATCTATCCCATCCGCTCGAAGTAGCAGGCATTTTAGCCGATATGAATCTTGATGTTGTCAGTGTAGCCGCTGCCCTCTTACATGATGTGATTGAAGACACATATGCGACTGCGGATGAAATCAAAGTTATGTTCGGAGAGGAAATTTGCCATATTGTATCGGGCGTAACCAAATTGAGCAAACTTCCGTTTCACAGTTCCCAGGCACGTCAGGCCGAAAGCATCAGAAAAATGATTTTAGCCATGGCGGATGATATCCGAGTTATCCTGATCAAACTGGCCGACCGGCTTCACAACATGAGAACGCTGCAATTTCACAAAAGTGAACAAAAAAAAATAAAAATCGCCCAGGAAACGCTTGATATTTACGCGTCGATTGCTGCTCGTCTCGGAATTTATTGGATCAAAAATGAGCTGCAAGATAAATCTTTTATGTACTTGCAACCCGAAGAATATACTAAAATAAAAAATCTTGTCAGTAAGGATAGAGAAGCTCGAGAAAATTACATCGAATCGGTTAAAAATTACATTAAAAAAAAAATGGATGAAAACAATCTTAAATGCATGATCTTGGGCCGATATAAAAATTTTTACAGTATTTATCAGAAAATGATTAACCAGAACCTTGCATTTGAAGATGTTTACGATATCATTGCTTTCAGAATTATCCTGGATACGATCCCTCAGTGTTACGAAGCATTGGGGCTTGTACACGCCTTGTGGAAACCGGTCGCCAAAAAGTTCAAGGATTATATTGGGATGCCTAAGCCCAATATGTATCAGTCTCTACATACAACAGTTATCGGACCGGTAGGGGAGCGTATTGAAATACAGATCCGCACCCATGAAATGGATCGAGTTGCAAAATCGGGCATTGCCGCTCACTGGAGTTATAAAGAAGGCAAAAGCTTCAATGAAGATATCATTAAAACCTTTGCCTGGATTCAAAATCTAGTTGAGAATCAAGAAAATTTCAGAGATCCAGATGAGTTTCTCGAAAATGTTCGGATAGATCTTTTCCCAGATGAAATATATGTGTTTACCCCAAACGGGGAAATTAAATCCTTACCCAAAGGAGCGACACCCATCGATTTTGCTTATCTCATTCATTCAGAGGTTGGAAACCAATGCACGGGAGCCAAAGTAAACGGCCACATGGTTCCTCTTCAATATAAACTTAAAACCGGCGAAATCGTTGAAATTATCACATCGAAAGGGCATCACCCCAGCAAAGACTGGCTGAATTTTGTTAAAACGGTTAAAGCCCGCTCCAGGATCAGGCAGTGGATAAAAATTCAGGAAATAGATCGGAGTATCGCCCTAGGTCGAGAAATGTGTGAAAAAGCTTTTCGAAAATACCGTCTGAATTTTAATACTTTACTAAAATCGGAACAGATGCAAGCGGTGACAGAGCATTTCACCTTCAAATCCGTCGATGATTTGATTGCCAGTGTTGGCTATGGTAAAATCACGCCACTGCAAATTGTACGCAAATTCCTTACCAAAGAAGAGCCGGAAGAAACACATGAATCGATATTTAATAAAATAATCGGCCGGGTCCGAAAAAAGAAACCCAAAACAGGGGTTGTCGTTAAAGGAGTTGATGATATTCTAATAAAATTTGGAAAATGCTGTCAACCGGTTCCCGGGGATTCGATTACAGGATATATTACACGTGGCTATGGCGTAACCATCCACCGGACTAATTGTGTGAATGCCTTAAAAATGAATCCGGAAAGGCAAATTGCAGTCGAATGGAACGTAGAGATTACAGAAACATATCCTGTAAAAATACGCGTTCGTTCTTACGATAGAGTCGGTTTGTTAGCTGACCTTGCAGCTGAAATCAGCAAAAAAGGAGCAAATATACTCACTGCATCAACTGAGCTTCGAGAAAATGGAATTGTTGACGGTTTTTTCACCATAGCCGTTGAAGATACCGAACACCTCAACAAAGTTCTAACATCCATTAAAAAAGTAAGGCTTGTTCAAAGAGTAAGCCGGGTAGATAGTTAAGAGGCCTTAATAACCCGACCGGACTTAATACAGCTCGTGCAAACGACAATTTTTTTAACTCTTCCATTCCGCAACGCCCGTACTCTCTGAAGATTTGGATTAAAACGGCGTTTCGTCACATTATGAGCGTGACTTACATTATTACCAACAAGAGGTTTTTTCCCGCATATTTCACACATTTTAGACATAATAATTTTTCCTAATCGTTATAGAAATAAATTGCCTGAGTTTATCAACACACCGAATTTGTGAAAAAAAATAGTTTATCTTGATACACTAAATTTTTATATGTGTAAAGTACTTTTCTTAAAAATGCCTTATTTCAAATATTCTTGGGTTAAGGATGCTTCACACATGGCTATATAACGTAGTGCCTCCTGATGAATTCCGACATCGGGGTACTTGGAAAGTACGGTTTTAAATCGTTGCATAGCCGCTTTGTAATGTTTGTTTTTATAATAAAAGAGCCCAACATAGAATTCATGCCCGGCAAGGCTATCGTGGCATTTTTTTTTGTATTCTCCGGCCTTTTTTGCATAAGTGTCATCAGGGAATTGTCCCGTCAACCGGTTGAATGCATCCAATCCTTTCTTAGCACATGTCTGGTCTCTATCCACTGTATCTAACTGTTCAAAATAGCAAAGACCGATCTGGTAAATAATGTAAGGTATTGCCTCATTGCGAGGATGGAGGCTCTCAAACTCTCCATATGCAGAAATAGCCTCTTCATACTCCTTCAAGTAATAGTGAGCATCAGCGATTTTTAATTCCGCAAGAATCGCATATTTACTAAAAGGATACCA
Source organism: Desulfobacterales bacterium (assembly GCA_016931455.1). Classification (GTDB taxonomy): domain Bacteria; phylum Desulfobacterota; class Desulfobacteria; order Desulfobacterales; family JAHDSC01; genus JAFGES01. Next base: position 114,199 of record JAFGES010000024.1, read on the forward strand.
ATCTCTTAATTTTTCAAATAATTCTATTGCTTTTCTATAATTACTGTTTTTGAATTCGTTTATCCCACTACTTGCCAGTTCTTGAGCAGATTTTTCTTCTCTGATCTCAAACCAGGCACAACCTGAGCATTCAAACAATAAAAGGAAAATTAAAATAAAAATACGTTTCATCATTTTATATTATTAATATAATGTTCTGCTGAATAAGCGGCAATAGAAGCATCACCCTCCGCAGTTGTAAGCTGTCGCAGAGGTGTATCTCTTACATCACCTGCTGTAAACACACCCTCTACCGAAGTCTGCATATTTGAATTTGCAACAATAAAACCAAATTCATCCAGTTTAACCGCATCTCCTAAAAATTTGGTGTTAGGTGTAATTCCTACCCAGATAAAGCATCCATCTATATCAATATCGCTAATTTTTCCGCTCTTTAAGTTCTTAATGGACAATTTTTCGACTTCGTTTGAACCTTTAATACCAGTTACCACCGAATTCCATATAAAATCTATCTTATTATTATTGAAAGCTCTTTCTTGAAGGATTTTATCTGCGCGCAGTTGATCCCTTCTGTGGATCAGGTAAACCTTTTTTGCAAATCGGGTTAAAAACAAACTTTCCTGGACAGCGGTATCGCCTCCACCGACGGCTGCCACAATACGGTCCTTGAAAAAAGGTCCATCACAGGTAGCGCAGAAGGACACCCCTCTTCCATAAAAAGCGTCTTCACCGGAAACACCTAATTTCTTGGGGGATGCACCTGTGGCAATAATAATAGTATACGCCGTAATGGTTCGATCATTGAGTTGAATTTTCTTAATCTGCTCGGACAAATCCAAGGAAAGAACTTCGTTGGTTTCAATATTCAAATTAAATCGTTTTACCTGTTCCGTCATTTTTTGAACAAGATCAACCCCGCTCAGGCCATTCGGAAAACCAGGATAATTCTCAATCCAATCCGTTACAAGAATCTGTCCGCCGAGTACAAGCTTTTCAATGAGGATCACATTCAATCGGGCGCGTGCTGCATAAAGCCCTGCAGTGAGACCAGCAGGTCCTCCGCCGATTATGACAAGATCGTAATCAGCGCTTTTCATTAATAAATTTCCTATACAATCTTTTTTATCGTCTCTTCGAGTTTTGATTTACCGACTAAACCTGTGATCTGATCGACAACATTCCCTTCTTTAAAGAAAATAAGCGTTGGGATTGCTTTGATTCCATATTTACTCGGAATACTAGGATTATTATCAATGTTACATTTTGCAATTTTAATTTTATCACCAAAAACACCTGCCAGCTCTTCAATAACAGGTCCAATCGCCTTGCAGGGGCCGCACCAAGGAGCCCAAAAATCCACAAGCACGGGTTTTTCGGCTTTTAGTACTTCGGTATCAAAGCTGCTCTCATCAATTTCAATAATGCCTTCCGCCATGATATATGTCCTTTCTTTAAAAATTATCCTTAAATAAGTTTTTTTAAATATAATCTGATACAAGTATATTGTCAACCATGTTCAGATGTCTCTAACTTTGTCTCCCAATTAAAAATATTTCCCTCTGATTTGCTTAAAGATATTTTATAGCGATAATTTTTTACTAGTATTTTTCGGCACTTTTTTATGAACTATTTTACATAATTTTAACCTTTAAACGTTAGAATTTTGCCAGGAGTTTAGAATGAATGTATAAGCAACTAACCGATATTAATAAAAAAATATTTTTTTATATTTGGCACAAAAATTGCTTAATTATATCAAGTAGAAAGAAAAAATCAGCTTTTGGTAAAAACATTTTTTGGAGTTTTGTTTGTGTTTTTTTGTTTTTTGATATATGCCAACAAACTATATTCAAAATTATTGCGGAGCAGAACTTACAATAAGTTGATAAATAAATTATGATTCTGTTTCCGAACCCGTTATATCGATTCGACTGGGATGGGAGTTATCGGTATTTCCGGATAAATAAGGTTCGTCAATTCTAGTATAAATAAATTAGTATGGTTTTTTGAAAAACTTTTTGCCGACAGCATTTGAGTATTTTTGGACTTAAGTATTTGTAATCTTTGGCCTTATATATTTTTATATTTATTAAGTATATTAGGACAATTTTAAATTTTTAGCCGATAAATTCAAATACTGCCGAAATGATCAGAAAGCTATTCTTATGCTTTTTGCAAAACCCTCACAAGCAAAATTTTTTTTTACAAACTATCACCTATAAAATTACATAAAGAAACGTCGTTAAACTATAAATTATGGATTTATATAGCATACTCATCAAACAGAGGTCCGTTTCAAATGAAAGCTCCAATTTAAATCTATCTTCTATATACCTTAACGGCTGGTTCTTTATTTTATTATTAATGGTGGTTAGTGGTCTTTTTCTTATATGTTTTGAAATCAACCATCAACATGATTTTGAACAGTCATTAACGTATAGAATCACTTATCGGTTCAACATCATCAAATCCGAATCTGAGGAAGGCTTGATTGATAAAACCGTAAAAAACAAGGCTCTTGAAATCGAAAAGAGTCCAATTTCGCGCCAACCTCAGAATCCAACGCCCAAAGCAATATTTTACCCATCTCCCTCCAAATTGGAGGATCCGAATACCGAAATTAAATGTACTACTTCCCCTCTTAATCCTAAAAAAGCTGGCCCTGTCTTGCATCCGATTATTCTCCAAGCCTCAAGTCGTTACCAGGTTGATCCAAATCTAGTTAAAGCGATCATTATGGCAGAATCCAGCTATAACCCCAAAGCGATTTCTAAAAAGGGTGCCATGGGCCTCATGCAACTGATGCCGAAAACCGCTGAGGCGCTTGGTGTGGAAGACGGATTTAATCCCGAACATAATATTGACGGTGGCGTTCGGTACTTCAGACAGCTTCTCAACCAATTTAACGGCGATATTAAGTTAGCGCTTGCCGCCTACAATGCCGGCAGCCGTAAAGTCAAAGAATATCAGGGTATTCCTCCCTTCGCAACCACTAAATACTACATTAAAAAAGTCTTTGAATATTATCAACATTATAAAAGGCAAACCCAGAAGGAAAATGGAGAGGCTTAAGTCATAGCCCATTTTTCCCCATGTTGATAATCCGGTGAATGTTAAAAATGACGCCTTCCGATCCTTTTTTTCCAAATTTTTTTAAATATACGTGCATACGATTTACTAAAATTTTGTAAATTTTTAATCTTGCCTTTTATAGGTCAGGTTATATTATGTGGTATAGTTTGAAAAAATAATTTTTTTGTTTCCACCCTTAATGTGCCATATGTTTAAATTAAAAAAAGGAATTCATGGTCATGGGAAATCAGATTAAAACGACATTATTATTGGCAGTCATGACAGTATTTATCTTATTGATTGGTCAACTTTTAGGAGGACGGCAGGGACTGATATTCGCTCTCTTAATTGCCACTGCGATGAACTTTTTCAGCTATTGGTTCTCAGATAAAATCGTTCTCAGAATGTATCAAGCTCAGGAGGTTACGCCCCAGCAAGTTCCTGAACTCTACAAAATAGTACAAACGCTTACCCAAAATGCCAATCTACCTATGCCCAAAATCTATATAATACCGCAGGAAACACCTAATGCCTTTGCGACCGGCAGGAATCCCGAACACGCCGTTGTGGCTGTTACCGAAGGCCTCTTAAAAATTATGGAAAAACAAGAAGTTATGGGAGTTCTTGCCCATGAGTTAGCCCATGTCAAAAACCGTGATATTCTCATTGGTTCTATTGCCGCTACCATGGCCGGCGCTATTATGGTGCTTGCAAATTTAGCCCGTTGGTCGGCTATTTTCGGTGGAGGAAGTGGAGATGAAGACGATAGTGGTGGTTTAGGTACTATCGGGTTGATCATTATGTCGATTTTAGCGCCTATTGCAGCCATGTTGATTCAAATGGCCATCTCCAGATCCCGGGAATATCTGGCTGATTCTACGGGCGCTGATTTTACGGGTCATCCGGAAGGACTTGCTAGTGCCCTGGAAAAGCTGGGGCTTTATTCGAAAAAGATTTCTATGGATGCCAATCCGGCTACCGCCCATATGTTCACAGTCAGTCCTCTGACCGGCCGGCGTTTTATGCATTTATTTTCCACTCATCCCCCGATAGAAGAACGCATCGCCCGACTTCGTGGAAGACATAACTCAGGCGGCGGTAGCACCGGGCCGAGCGATGACCGGATGCAATCAGAATCCAAGGCCTTTTGGGACCGTCTTTCCGGATAGTCCAATATATAAATTTAGGAGATGACCGATGACGGAAAAATCCGCACTTAAAAATACTTTAATAAATGTTCCACGTTTGATTAGCGCCTATTATCTCAAGCAGCCCAATATCACTATAAAATCTCAACAGATCAGTTTTGGAACTTCCGGCCATCGGGGATCTTCCTTAAAAAACAGCTTTAATGAAAATCATCTCCTTGCGATCGCTCAGGCAATCTGTGATTATCGAGCTGAAAACGGAATCAGCGGCCCTCTATTTCTCGGCATGGACACTCATGCGCTTTCAGAACCAAGCTTTGCCACCACTTTAGAAGTACTAGCCGCAAATGGCGTTGATACCATGATAGCAAAGGATTCCGATTATACACCAACACCGGTTATCTCTCACGCTATTCTGACCCATAATAAAAATAAAAAATCCCGGATCGCAGACGGTATTGTTATTACCCCTTCTCATAATCCTCCGGAAGACGGGGGATTTAAATATAATCCCCCACACGGCGGTCCGGCAGATACGGCTGTCACGCAATGGATTGAAAACCGAGCAAATAAATTTTTAGAGGAAAACAATAAAAAAGTTCGAAGAATTTTGTATGAAAAAGCCCTCCTCGCAAAAACAACACATATCTATGACTATGTTAAACATTATGTTGAAGACCTGAAAAGTGCAATTGACATAGACGTTATCAGATCGGCTGGATTAAAAATCGGGGTTGATCCGATGGGAGGTGCGGCGATTCACTTTTGGGAACCCATCGAAAAAAAATACACATTAAAAATCGATATGGTAAATCGAACCATTGATCCGACTTTCAGCTTTATGCCATTGGATAAAGATGGAAAAATTCGTATGGATTGTTCTTCACCTTTTGCCATGGCACGTCTTATCTCACTGAAAGATAAGTACGATATTGCTTTCGGAAATGATCCGGACGTTGACCGACATGGAATTGTAACACATAGTGAAGGGTTGATGAATCCAAACCAATATCTATCAGTAGCTATCTGTTACCTTTTTCAGAACCGACCCCTCTGGAAAGCGAACACAGCCATTGGAAAAACTTTAGTCAGCAGTAGCATGATCGACAGGGTTGCAAAATATTTAAGAAAGAATTTATCCGAAGTTCCGGTCGGTTTTAAATGGTTTGTGGATGGCTTACTTAGCGGATCTTATGGATTTTGTGGTGAAGAAAGTGCCGGAGCATCCTTCTTACGTAAAGACGGAACTGTCTGGACCACAGATAAAGACGGGATTATTATGGATTTATTGGCTGCGGAAATTACTGCCAAAACAGGTCGGGATCCGGCGGAACAATACCAAAGTCTCATTGAAATGTTCGGCAACCCGATTTATGAGAGAATTGATGTAGCTGCAACTGCGGCACAAAAATCCGTTCTTAAAAATCTTTCTTCCAATCAAATCGAGGCGACAACGTTGGCCGGCGAAAAGATTCTCGCCAAGCTAACCAAAGCCCCTGGGAACGGAATTGAAATCGGGGGAATCAAAATCGTAACTGCAAACGGATGGTTTGCGGCTCGACCCTCAGGCACAGAGGATATATACAAAATTTATACAGAAAGTTTTACAGACAAAACCCACCTGTTGCAAATACAAGCTGAAGCCAAAAAAATCATCAACACCATATTTGCCTCAGCAGGCCTATAGAGTCTGACTATATGAACCTTTGCATTTGTTCATCTAAAAATTTATCTACATTATTTGGCGTAATACCAAGTTCAAGGCAAATCTTCTCAACTTTTTTGTGTTTGGAATGATTTTCCAAATCCTTAAGACGATAAAAAAGTCCAAGTCTTCTGCCTACCTGATATAGGCATTGTTCATGACTCGGCATTGATAAAAAGGTATGTAATATATCAATCATCCGCTCTTTTTCGTGAGGAAGCGTTCCTTCGACTTCTCCAAAAAGATTCAAGATATGATCACTTTTAATAGTGCTTGTGATACCATCCAAGTTTTCAATAAACAGCAGGATCTCTTCCGCCATCTCAAGATCTGTGCATTTTTCAAAACGGCCGGCCTTATAATCGATAAAAAGGGGTGCTTGTATAGGAATTGCAAGCGTTCGAATTCGTATAAAATCCGCATTAATCTGATTTAATGTATCAGCAGTCTCGCAGGCATTTTCATTGGACCATTTCCGCCCCCCTATCCCCGGCATATAGTACTCTGAAAGCTCAATGCCCGCTCGTTTAACCTTAAGCCCCGCTTCTATATGTATTTTTTTGGTCGCCCCCTTTTTTATAAATCTCAAAACGTTATCAGAACCTGATTCAAGCCCGATATGGATTCGATTCAAACCGGCATCCTTTATTAATTTCAAATCTACATCGCTGATTTTCGTAATAGTATGGGATCGTGAATAGGATGTTATTCTTTCTACCATCGGAAATAGTTTTTTAAGATGCAGTAAAATCTCCACCAAATCTGAAGGCTTGATTATCAGCGTATTTGCATCCTGAAGAAATACGGATCGCATACCATTGTTATACCAATTTAAAGCTGCATAAAAGGGTTGTCTCTCATTCAGATCCATATTTTTTAAAAAACCATTGATCCGGAATTGATATATTCTTTTAGATGAATGAGAAATTTCCTTAAGCGCCTCGATATATTTGTAAATTAAATCAATATCATGTTTAACATGTTCAACGGGCCGAATAGAAAAACGCGCTTTTTTGTACAAAGGACAGAAAGTGCATTGGTTCCATGGACAATTTCTGGTTACCCGCAAAAGTAAACTCTTTGCTTCACTGGGTGGACGTATCGGACCCTGTTCAAACCCATTATAAGCATCATTTTTTTTGTTTGGTTTATTCATTATAACGTACGCTCCAAGTTGAAAATTTCAATCTACTTTTTTCTAAGCCCTTTCATGCAGCTATTTTAAAGTAACCATGAGGATGGTACAAGGAATTCAAAAAAAATTTTATTGATTCAAAGTGCGAGAAAAGATTATAATTTTATTTTTTATTTATTCCAAATTAAAAGCAGATAAAGAGGCCATCATGTCCAACAAAATGTTCAAAACAGATTCTGTAAATCTTTGTTTATTAAATTATAAATAATATAAATAGCTTGATATCAATGACATGTGGATAAGGTCGCTTAAATGGATCATCGGGATTCTTATTTTTGTTCTTGGGTGTTTAATCCTCTATGGAGGATATCTTTCCATCCAAATTGAAAACCGATTTTCTTCCCGACGTTGGAGTATCCCTTCAAAGGTTTTTTCCGATATTACACTCCTATATCCGGGGCAATTCATAAACCTAAACCTTTTTAATGAGATGCTTCAGCGTCTTGAATATCAAGAAGTTCCGCATCAACCCAAAAGAAAAGGAGAATTACATACATCCAAAACATCTATCGATATTTTTCTGCATGACATTAAAACGCCTTCTTTGAATAGAGAGGGATTTCCTGTTCAGATCCGATTCAATCAAAATCAGATTGAATCCATTATTAGAACAGATAAAAAGGAGTCAATCCCAATTCTGGAATTGGAACCGGAAGAAATTGTGCTTTTCTTCGGTCCGGAAAGGGAACGGCGACAGCTCGTTTCGATTGATCAGCTTCCAAAGCATTTGATATTTGCTGTGCTGGCCGCAGAAGATGCTCGTTTTTACCGGCACTATGGCGTAGATCCATTTGCCATCCTTCGTGCTTTTTACACAAACCTAATTCATGGAGCTATACGCCAGGGTGGATCTACGATTACTCAGCAACTGACCAAAAATTATTTTCTGACTCCGGAAAAAACAATTTCCAGAAAATTGAATGAATTGATGATCGCTTTGATCATAGAGGCGATGTACACAAAGGACACCATCCTGGAAATCTATTTAAACGAAATTTATTTAGGCCAAAAAGGATCGGTTTCCATAAATGGAATTGGCGAAGCCGCTTATTTCTATTTCGGTAAACCAGTGTCTGAACTTTCCACAGTCGAGTCCGCTACTATCGCCGGGCTCATTCGGGGTCCTAATCATTATTCGCCCTATGCCGATAAAACACGTTGTCTGAAACGAAGAAACCAGGTGCTCTCTGCAATGCATAGAAATGGATGGATTTCCGCAGAAGAACTCCAGCTTGATTTATCTTTACCGGTCAATCCCGCTGGTTTCACTTTGCATGGAAGAAAGGCACCCTACTTCATCGATTACCTTACCAAGCAACTCGAAAACCTCTATCCCGCTGAAACCTTGTATAGCCAGGGGCTTTCAATATACACGACATTGGATACACAAGTTCAGACGGCTGCGGAAAAAGCCCTTGAAAAAGGTCTCATCCGATTGGAAAAATCAAATTCGGCCCTCAAGCGCGAAGATCCCCTAAAGCAATTACAAGGCGCTATTATTGTCATGCAACCCAAAACAGGTGACATACTAGCCATGGTAGGGGGACGAAATTATAACGAAAGTCAGTTTAACCGGATTGCCCAAGCCCGACGCCAGCCCGGTAGTTTGTTTAAGCCTTTTGTATATGTAACGGCTCTGGATCAATTTACACCGGCTTCTATATTATCTAATGCACCCCAATCGTATGAGATAAATGGAAAGCTATGGCAGCCCCAAAATTTTGAAATCACAACTGAAGAACATGTCCGTCTGAGAACTGCTCTGAAAAAATCCTACAACCTTGCAACGATCGATCTGGCCATGCAGATCGGCTTGAATCGCATTGTTAAAACCGCAACTGAATATCATTTCTCAACACCGCTTCAGCCTTATCCCTCCCTCGCCTTGGGGGCCTTTGAGATGATACCTATAGAGATAGCACGGGCCTACTGTGTTTTTGCAGCAGATGGTGTTCAGACTTATCCTTTGTCATTAAAATCGGTAAGTGATGAGAATGGGAAAATTATTCAGCGTAAGCATATGAAAATTGAACGTTTGATTTCTCCTGCGAAAGCTTTTCTCATGAATTCCATGTTGGAAAGTGTTGTCACGGAAGGAACTGCTCAGTCCTTAAAAAACAGAGGAATAGCTTGGCCGCTTGCAGGCAAGACCGGCACAACGAATAATTATCGCGATGCGTGGTTTGTGGGGTATACTCCGGATATTCTAGCACTTGTATGGGTGGGTTTTGATAATGGAGATCCTGTTTTTGCAACCGGGTCTGCCGCCGCGCTTCCTATCTGGGCGGATCTTATTACCGCCATACCCCACTGTATCTCCAAAGATGGATTTAACATGCCGACAGGCGTTGTTAAAAAAAGCATATGCGCAGAAAGCGGAGAACTTGCAATTAAAAATAGATGTCCAACATCGTTAGATGAATTTTTTCTTGCTGAAAATGTGCCGATGACGTACTGTAAAGTTCATCAAAAATATGGTGTAGTTAATCGATTTACCCGAGGGATAAAAAATTTTATCAATAAGTTTTAAATCATTATGGTTTATTTTTTCGGCGGTAATTCTGATAACCTTTACCGGTTGTACAAAAAAAATAATCATTTCTTCAACACCGCCTTCAGAAATTTCATCCCCGCGGCCCGGAGAAATCTTACCGACACATAAAAAGCTAAGTCCTCGCGCTCTAGCATCTTTACAGTTAACCCATCAGGGTCAAATCCTCTTGGAAAAAGGCAAAGCGGACGATGCGATCCGAATATTGGAACGGGCAATCCGTATCCATTCCGGCACCGGGCAGAACTACTACTTCCTTTCAGAGGCTTGGATAGTTAAGAGAGATGCCGCACAGGCCAATGAATTTCATCGTCTTGCGGAAATATACTTGGAACAAGACGCTGAATGGGCTGCTCGATTAAATCAGCAACGTATTCAAATTCAAAATCTCCAAAAAGATCGTTAGCCGATTCATTCTCTTTTAAGTAAAAACATTTTTACTTTCCGATTTGGACTCAACCCCTCGGTTGTGTGATGCGCTATCCATTTGAAAAATCCGGTTTAATTTTGATTTTACCTGCTGATGTTATTACCGTAATGACATAATTTTTTTCCGAATAAAGACCGAAAGAATTGAAGGTTCAAAACCTTAAACCTATATTATTTGATAAATATTAGATAGTTAGATTATTATTAAATTATAAACGGTTATTTGAGTTTATAATTTTGAACCCAATAAATATAAATAATATCAATATATTTCAATAATTTAATTATATCTATCAACCTGTATCATTAAAAAATTTAAACCATATAAAATAATTATGTTGAACAAGACTTTAAAAAGGAAAAAAAT
>JAFGES010000025.1 GCA_016931455.1 Desulfobacterales bacterium
AGGAACCGGTAGTGCCAAGAAAGATTTACCCTATCATAACACCTTGATTTTACAGAAAAGTAAAAATCTTACTGTCAAAGATCAGTCTGGGACTATTTTAATTATCAGGACCAGAAAGACTTGGACCAGGAGGACAGTCTTGACCTTTATATGGGGAGGGAGTGGGATTTAGCATGTCCAGATACCGATGTCATGTGTGAATATGCAGGGATACACCAAGGCTCATTGAATGGTGCGCTTGGAAGTCTTGAAGAACATTTCCTCATTGAAAAAACCGATTCATTCGAGGGTCAAGACACTTGGAAGGTGTTCACGGCTCCGCCAAGTTATTATAAGCGTGATTTCATGAATAAAAAGGTCGCTACAAGATATGCCTTGAAAAATTACCCACTAAGTAGGTTTTAAGTAGGTATTAAGAAGATATTAAGAAAAGTTCTTACATTAAGTAAGAACATATACCGGTTAAGAAAGATTCAAAAGCACAAAAGGGAAGGACTAGTATCCGTGAGGTATGTATACGTTTCCTCTGGGCTATCCCAATGTATTAGGGGGATCGGATACTTCACTCCTTGGTTGGTTCGAATTTTTTGACACGACTACGCGCGTGAGGTCACTGAGTTTTCATACGTTATGAAAAAGGAACCGAATCACCCCTCCGAATTTTTCCATATGACTACGTGCGTTGGGGACCACATGATAAAATGGATATAAAATAAGGGGTGTAACGAGAGGTTATTTGGGGCTTAACATAATGTTTTAATTGATGAAATGCCAGAAGGGATCAATTTTTGGTGTGCCAAGTGTTCTCAGTAGCATTCAGTATGCACAAGAAGGAGATTTTTACCGACGATACGCGCGCACGTGGGGGTGGTAATCAAACTGGTAACTGACCTCTCTAAGGGGTATCTTTTACCTCCTTAAAAGGGTGAACTTTCGTACGCTATGAAAAGGAAAATCACTGCTCATCCGAATTTTTCGATATGACAACGCGCACTGGGGGAATATCTTCAAAGAGTTGCGGAGCATGGCACATGCCACCACTTAGCACACATGTGAATATGCTGTCATCCCTAAGCCCCATCAAAATAATATCCTGCCAGTATGTCGGAAGGCCAATATTCCTTGACCATACCAGGAGATCAGCAGAGTTTTGATGTTGCCGATGCTCAGGAATATTTATAAGTAATCCATCAATAGCTCCATTCATCTAAATTAAGTTGGCCAAAATGATTGTCACCTACGGCGATGACAGTTCCATCTGATTTAAGGCCTATGGTGTGATGTCCCCCGACAGCCACGTGTTGTATGTCAGTCCATGAATCTACGTCACATTGGCCAGAGTCGTTGTCACCCACAGCGATTACAGTTCCGTCTGATTTCAGGCCTATGGTGTGATATCCTCCGGCGACCACCTGTTGTATGTCAGTCCATGAATCTACGTCACATTGGTCAGAGTCGTTATTACCCACAACGATTACAGTTCCGTCTGATTTCAGGCCAACAGTGTGGCTCCATCCTGCCCCCAACTGTTGCATACCAGTCCAAAAAAACACGGCTAGTTCGCCATAATCATTATCACCTGCAGCGACGACAGTTCCATCTGTTTTAAGACCTACGGTGTGGAGCGCTCCAGTGGCCACCTGTTGTATGCCAGTCCATGAATCCAGATCAAGTTGTCCATAAAGGTTGTTACCTACGGCGATGACAGTTCCATCTGATTTAAGGCCAACAGTTGCAACAAATCCGGCTGCCACCTGTTGTATGTCAGTCCATGAATCTACGTCACATTGGCCAAACTCGTTATAACCCGCAGCGACGACAGTTCCATCTGATTTAAGGCCTATGGTGTGGCCCCATCCACCTGCCAACTGAAAAGAAATATTTGGAACATCAGCATCACAAGCATTCCCAATATAATCGTGATCTGAGTCTTCCTGCCCTGGATTGGAAACATTGGGGCAATTGTCTACATCGTCACAAATCCCATCTCGGTCAGCATCATTGAAACAATTGGCGCTGAGTACTGCTTTGAAAGGCGCTAGACCACTGCAGAATACATACAATGTAATCTCTCCATAATAACCGAGGGGGACATCCAGGGAATACTCACCGAGAGAGTTGCTGGTGAACATATACTGCCCGTTAGCCAAAACCATAGCGCATACTGGAGAACCCTTGTAGGTCACGTCCCCCGTCAGACGAACCCACTCAGTGTCGATAGACTGAAGAGTACACGTCACATCCATTCTTTGCCCTTGGTTATCATCCTGCAATTCGATTTTCATGCCCAGTCCTTCTGCTGGATGGATAACCTGTTGAAAAGGTGCAAGACCGCTGCAGAAAGTGAAAACGGTAATTTGGCCGTACTCATCCAGCGGTACATCCAAGCTGAAGATACCATTGCTTGAGCTGGTGAACATGTATTGGCCATTGGCAAGAACCATGGCGCAGACCGCAGAGCCGTTATAAGTCACTGCGCCGTTGATATTCACCAAATCACTTTCAGCAGCAGGGGAAAGAGTGTTAGATGATAAAAAGAGGGTAGAAAGAAAAATGAGAAAAAGCATGCGAGATTTTTTCATCTTCATATTCTCCATCTAGACCTGAATGTGGGTTACTTCAAGAAAGAGTGAAAGGATAATTTTCGAATTGCCAAATAGAGCCAATTGTGGTGAGCATTGAGAGGCGAAGAGGATTTTTTTCAGGAATCTTCTCATAAGGGGCGCAATTTGAAGCCGATGACAGTAAGATTTTGCGTTTCCTGAAAGGTTCCGGAGTCGACAATCCTGCGCCTAAAGTTCCAAGCCTTATTGGGCTCATATTGATCCATGGGGGATCAATCGCCTTTTTAAATTGAGTGGTTATCATTTAAAAAATAGTCTTTTTGCTTTTCATGTGACAACATCATTCTATTCTTAGCAATTGTGTCTGGGTAGTATAACGATCATATGGATATTGGACTCCAGTTATTGTTACCGATGCATTTTTTTCTTGCGGTATTATTTCTATTTTATTCCAATATTGTCGATCAACTTTTGGTGCGCAACCCGGTGTGCTTAAACATCGCTCGACACGAGCTATATTGGCTTGATCTGTTGTAGACCAAAGGCTTTCACCAGTTATAGGACTCGGAAAACCAATCCAAAACACAGCTTGACCTAAATAGGAATTGCCTTCCTTTCTAAATACACCCCAAGCATTATTTGATGTGCCAAAGCTACAATTAACTACTTTAAATGTGTCACCTTGCTGAACTATAGATATCTCCATATCTTGGTAAATCCCGAAAACCCTTTGCGCATTCTGATCAATCCGACCAAATTGCCAGGTGCCAGTTATATTGTCGCCGGATTTCGTTTTTGGATTTTCCTGTGACTCTTTGTATTCAGTCACTTTTGGATTTTGATGCAGGTTACGGACCAGATTCAGGTTATTCCGACCTATGTTTAAATAAGCCTTGTCGCCTATCACTTTAATAGTCGCTCCGTCATTCCATTCCGAACGACTGCTGTCGCCACTGCGTTCCGTTACCAACGCTCTGCCGATATACTGGTTATTGCCTGTCATTTTGAATCGGGATATTTCAGCATTATTTATGATACCTACAACATACCCATCTTTTTCTTCGAAAACAATTTTCTGACCCGTTTTTTCATTGTACCATGTGCCGATAAGATCCCCGCCGGATGATGCGATCTGGGTATCAAGCGCCTGTATCCGCTGTAGGGTTTCCAGCCACTGTTGTTGCGCAATACGCCTTCCTTCGCCGGGAGTGTTCGCCTGGGTAGCGATAAAGAGTTCTTGGCGGATATCTGATAGTTCAGCACACCTACCACTTGAAGGCACAATGTCATCCATAACAGCCATGCTTTTGCGTGCTGCAGCAACGTGATTTTTTCCATCTTGACTTGCTTGGCTAGCCAATGTGGCATAGCCATTGGCAAGAGCCTCTTCAGCAACCGCGAGTGACTGCTGGCCATAAGCCAATTGGTACCCAATACGGCAATATTGACCGTCACAGGTGGTTGTCGAATAGGTTTCTCCAATCATCTGAACGTCCAGCTCCTGGGCCAATGGTTCATAAGACGTGCTTAAACGGTTTGCAAGCTGTTTGCGATACGTTTCAGTAGGGTTGTTTGCCAAATCGCCAGCCAACAGTTCATATTTGCTTTGAAGTTGCGACCAGTCGGGCCAGGCAGGATTTGGCGGGTAACTTGTACGGTTGGCCCACATAATGTGCTCACCTGCTGTTGTCAGATGCTCAATTATATCCCTGTCTGCATTCCCGACCGTATAGCGGGATAATCCTGCAGCCCATCCAAGCCGCGAACAGGCGGCAAAAATATGATAGGCCGCCGGTTGTTCACCACCCCCGAACATTTGCCCCTGCTCAGATTTTACCCACTCATCAGACAAATAAGCTGGAAGAGCAAATTCATCGTTACCGAGCATCGTTGAATCCCTTGATAACCCTTCAGAAACATTGTTTTCAGAAAGACGATCACTATTTAAAGAGATTTGAGCCTGTCCCACATCCTCATACGGCGAGACCCCCAGCAATTCAAGATTTTCGCCTTTGGACCCGAAACCGCCGGATTGCGTTTTTTGCTTGTCCTCTCCGTGTTCATCTTCAGTATTTTGGGTAACTATTTTTGTGTCACCGCCTATAGACGAGAAATCACCATCATCGACTAGATTTTCACCTTCCAATTGATCAGCAGCACTCGCATCTTTCTCTATTAATTTTTCCGTTTTTCCACCCAGTGAGGCGAAACCATCAGATTTACCCTCTTGCTGTTTATCAAGTGTGGCCCCTTCAATCGAATGAGACACTGTTTCGGTTTTGCCGCCTAATGATCGGAAGCCTTCTGTCTCTTCATTTTGGTCACCTTGGTCACCATCCCATTCCATATTGCCTTTGGCGTCACCATCGGTGGGGGGGACTGAAGCGATGTTGGAATATTCCGCATCAGGTTGATCCTGTAAAAGCATATTCTCGGTTTTTTCCACGACCTTAATGGTCTTGAATGCAGTCATGCCGTCACTGCGGACCATAATCATTGCTTCGCCGGCTGCCAACGCCATGACACTGCCGTTGGCGAACATGCGTAAGTTCTCTCTAAGTGTATTCCATTTAGCCTCTGAGAAAGGGTTGCCGCCATAATCTTCAACTTTGTATAGCGCTTCTTCGCCCACAGCCAGGCTGTCTTTGCCAACGATCCGAATGCCACCTGATACGTCGCCTGTTGGCACTTTATCATTATTCTTTGAAGCTTGATCTGCAATATCAGTTTTTTTATCGTCATCGGCCGGAGGTGTCTCGAGCACTTTAATCTTTTTCTCCGTTGCAACTGTTCCAACGGCAGTTTGTTTTTTATCTTCAGGCAGCTTGTCTTGATTCGCCTTGAGTTGAAGATTCCTGATGCAATCATCAGCGCGATGCATCTGGATTTGGGCTTGCTTTGATGTATCGAGCAAAGCTTTGTAAAGCCGGTTCGTCTGTTGAATAACCAGATTGATATCCTGAATTTGATCCCGTTCGCGCTCAATGAATTCTTTCACCACTTCGAATACATTTCTGGCTTTCTCTATTTGATTCTCTTTTAAATAGGTGTCATAGAAGGATTGATATTTATATTTGAGGTCAAATGCTGATTTTACAACAGCATCAAATGCTTCCACTCCGGATTCGTCGATTTTTGATGAATCCGGGTATAATTCTCTTGCCGTAATCAGCGTCCCGCCGGTTGTCAACCACAATGTTCTTTGATTTTCCAGAAGCCTGTCGATTTCATTTCCTGTTTTGAGTTCAAATTCCACCTTTTCTGACAGTACAGATAAATTTTCCAGGAATTCAATACTGACAGAATATTCTTTTTGAATTAGTTTTAAATACCATCGTTGGGACTCGATATTGACTCGATTTCCAAAGTGGGAACGGTGATGGATCGAAACCGTGCCATCTTCTTCCAATTGTAGCCACATGTTCTCCCTGCTAGGTTCAGACCAGTGCTTCGAAAGTTCAATCAGGTCCGAGATATGTTTGAAAGAGTCATCGGCAGATTCCTTGAATTTTTGAACGGTCGGAATTTTGTCCGTTGAACAAATCCGGTTAACATTGTGTGTTATATTTGAAAGGTGTTGCGAAAGTTCTCCCTGGGGATAAATTTTGGAAAATTTAACAAACTCATTTCTATTGATCCACCGATCAAAATAGTTCTGTCGAGAATTTACATAATCGGCAACGCTTTTCGAAGATGATACAAGTTCGAAATATCCAGGCAATTCGGTAAGCGGCGCCCATCTTTCCGTTTTGTCTTGATTGGATATTTTTATTCCGGACAGTTCTTCAAGATAAGAATAATCTGGTTCGTAAGAATCCGAGTAGTTAATATATAAATTTTTATTTTCTGTTTTCGGGAAGAACAGCCAAGGCAGAGAATATCTGGCTAATTCTCTTTTAAGCCTTTCGGCTTCGTCCTTTAATGTTTTTTCTGCGCTGAGAATAATCGCTCTAAGATATTCGTCGGCCTGCCTTTCCATGGAGGCATAATCAGGGGGCAACCTTGAGCTATCCTCAAGATATACTTTAATAGTCTGTTTGACTCGCTTCAAGGGAACGATAGCCTGATCATATTGCATGTCATCCATACATTGCTTAGCAAGTTGCAGATCATCTCTCAGATTTTCGATTTCCGACGCATAAAGAGAGGGCGCAACAAGCAGGATTATCAATAAAAGGCAATATCTCATTTTCATGTTAAAATCCACGAATGGCATATCCATCAATAATTAGCAGAAATGATTTTGAATTGAGCGCTGCGACTGGCTTTGAAATCTTTATATCCGACAACAACCAGAAGGCCGTATTCGCCCGGCTTGGATCCGGCCTGAATGCTCTCTCTCCGTCTTATCAACTCCCCACTGGGCATTTCCATGTTTGTAACATCACTTGTAAACATCTTTATTTCATAGAGATAAATCTCATAATAGGTCTGGACAAGGATCTCCTTGCCATCGCTTGACCTGTCAACAACCTTAAAGGTGAATGCCACATCGAATGTCGTATTGGCCGGCACTTCAGACGGTTCGATGGCAAGTGTCTCAATATCAACAACAACCTCTGGCCTTGTTTCTTTTTTATCATCCTCTGTTGACGGTTCAGTGGCAATTTTCGTTTCATCAGGCGATTTTTCAAAACTTTCAGGTGGTTCAGTGGCTGGGTGTTGGGTTAGCCCGGAAGGCTTGTTTCCAAAAAATTCATTATAAAATTTTTGCATGGGTTCGGTATTAGACGGCGTTACGGATTCATTTTCCACATGTTGCGCGAGCAAATGGGTAAAAGTGCCATTGAATGCTTTTACACGATTTGCAGGCGAAAAGTTGTCATTCGCTGTAACAACACAACCACGACACGTATCTGCCTCTACAAGTAATGACTGGTTCCCCTCTACTCCAGCATTTTTACGAACCTTGAGCGTATAATCCCTATTCCAGATGTCATTTGGAACCTTCATTAGACCGGTAAACAGATTCGGCTCCCCAGGGGAGTGCTCGACGCGATACCCTAATCGTTGCAGACTGTTCAGGATGGCATCGTCTATCTGGTCATTACCGGTCTGCTGAGATATTTGAAGAATTTGATAATTTTTACTCGGCAAAGTTGCGCAGCACGTAAAAACAAGCGCCGAAAATATTAAGACGAGACTGCTGGACAATTTGGTAACAATACTCATTTTTTTCTCTCATGATATTAAAAATCAGATAACAGGTTCATATGGAATAAAAGGAAGCGCCAAGGCCCACGTTATAAATAAAAAATATGCAAACCAGACAATCCAAATTGATACTAATAATGAACTTCTAATTTTTTTTAGCCCATTTGTGAACAAGGGCGTTGATAGTAAAAGCAAAACAAGAATGGTCAGCAGTGTGAGCGGCAGCCGACCGGACAACTGAAATGCGATATCTGTGGGAACTGGCATCAAAATATCCCCATCTCCTAAAATCGGATAGACCGATTGCCATGCAGATCGAATCGCATCCATAGCAAATGCAGAAAGAAACACAAAAAACAGTGAAACTATTTCAGGTATCTTAAACATTATAACGGCAAAATATGATTTTGAATGTTTTCAGAGCGATGGTTTTAATAAACCGACTTTCCTTAAACTTTTTAAAAATACTTGATGGGGATAGGGATATTATTATCCATGTAGACTTTTTGACAAGTGATTACGCGAAAGAAACATAGCAAGATATGTCTTTCTGGACAAGATTATTCCTTCATTTCCTTTTCATATTTCTTGATAAGGTCTTGGATGGCCTCTTCTAAGAGTGACCCTAAAGATTTATCCGTATCAACCGAAAGGTGTTTTAATTCCTTGATTCGGTCTTCATTTAGCCTTGTTGAAAACACTTTTTTCTTTTCCATGGGATATTTTTTAAGCCCTTTCAAACTATAAAGCAAGAAAATATTGACATGCGAAATGAAAGAAAGTAAGATAGACAACAAGATTACAAAAGATATTGTGTAAATCGAATCGCTAGTGGGCTAGGTTGCCGGAACCGAAAAGGCGTGACCCTGACGTCCCGCCCACAGCGTAACCTTTCAGGGAGAAAGCGAGGGTCTTTCAATGGCGTGCATCACCAAAAGGCGTGACCGGTGGGTCATTGATTTCTATGACCAGTATGGGAAAAGGCGATGGAAAACTATGCCGGAAGGCACAACCAAAAAGAAGGCAAGGGACGAACTCAGAATAATTGAAGAAATGGTTGATAAGCGGGTTTACATGCCTTTGAAGGCAGTGCCCTTGTTCTCTGATGTAGGAAAAGACTGGTTAAAATCCAAAGAGCCAAACTTGAGAGCATCAACCTTAAAAATGTATCGGAACCATTTAAAATATCATTTTAAAGATATTAACGGATTGAAGGTCAATAGAATAACTGTGGCCCGAGTGGAGGAATTTATTACTGGCAAACAATCAGAGGGGATGAATCTTACGACCCTTAGAAAAATTATCGTAACATTTAATCAGGTGATGAATTATGCGGTAAGACATCGATACATTGACCATAATCCGGTAAGAGATGCGGAAAGGCCAAGAGGGCAAGGGGGGATAAATGAATCTCCTATCGGGATATTAAACACTGCAGAGATAAATGATTTTCTTAATGCAGTTAATGAAAAGGAATACAAGACTCTCTTCAAATTGGCAATTATGAGTGGGGCAAGACAGGGTGAACTTTTCGGCTTAAAATGGAGTGATATCGACTGGTTTAATAGCCAAATTCACATTCAGAGAAGCTGGAATTGTGGGGCATGGTATCAGCCAAAATCTAAGACTTCTAATCGGAAAATTGATATAGGCCCAGCGATGATGAAAGAATTAAAAAAATGGCGATTAGCTTGCCCAAAGAATGAGCTTGATCTTGTTTTCCCTAATGAGGCATGCGGGCCGAAGGATCACGGAAACGTATTAAGACGGCATTTTTATCCTGCCCTGAAAGCCTCAGGATTGCCTCAGATTCGATTCCATGATCTCAGACACACCTATGCGAGCCTTTTGATCGAGCAAGGGGAAAACATCAAATATATACAGAGCCAACTGGGGCATGCTAATCCGACAGTAACACTGAACGTCTATGCACACCTCATGAACCCCGTCAATCAGCAGGCTGCTTGTAGGTTGGAAAATACAGTTTTTAACCGGACTGGTTGCAAAATGGTTGCAACCGAGGAATCCAATAAAAAAAGGAGTTAAAACCATGTTGGCTAACTCCCTTTTTTTATAATTAAATTTCAGATGCCGAGACCCAGAATTGAACTGGGGACACGGGGATTTTCAGTCCCCTGCTCTACCGACTGAGCTATCTCGGCACGAGA
>JAFGES010000026.1 GCA_016931455.1 Desulfobacterales bacterium
AAAATTTTGGGAACTCCCGGTAATTTGGAGTGTGTTGCCGGAGGCTGGAGTGAAGGTATAATCAAAATTTTGGCTTATATTGGGTACCAACGAAGATGATACGGAAAGCGACATTTTCGCAGGTAACTGCCCTTTATATGAAACTAATGGGAAATATCCTCCCCCAAAAGCGCCATCATAGTTAACCGTGAGGGGCTTGTTCGCTCTGATAGGGTATCCTTTGTAATTACCGCAATATTCTTTTTTGGAGCGATCGCTATAAAAGAGTATCTTCTGTTCGGCATCATCACGAATGTCGTAAAAACATATCGGCTCATCTTTAGAGGGTATGTCGGTGGTAATAACTACGGTGGTATTCAAGAGAAAATCAATTTTTTGGAATTGGTAATAGACGAATGTGATGATAAGTATTACAAGCGGAAATAGAAAATACCATAGACGGATCTTTTTAATTTCTTTAATCAGAACCGGAACCAGCAGGGTTAATAACAGTATGACTGGGAATAGTCCGATCAGAGAGTAAAGCAACAGTTGTTTCGGAGACGGCACTTCAGAATTGATGGAAAACCAAAAATCCGATAAACCCAGCGAAATAATCAGGCTGAATACGAATACCACGCTTGCTATGGACAGCTTTGCAGCAAGAGACCGTGCCTTAAAGCTTCGAAAAAAGTCTTTCCAGGTTTCAAAAAATAATTTCATTAGATTTATATTTAGGGAGCTCTATTAATGTATGTCCTCAATAAATTTCAGGCATGTTGTAGTAAAACGCCCCTGTGTTTTTTCAACTGTGTAATATTAATGACTTCCCACAAACGTTGATAATTGAGGTTGAATGAAATTTGCGGATAATCCGGCAATTTCTTCTGCTGAAAATCCAAAAAATAATAAAATACTTTCCTTGTACTAGCCTGATTTTAATACAATACCACCGGTTTACGCAACTTTTTTTTGCCTATGTGAATCCCTAAAAACTATAGTTCACATACATTTCAATGACCTGCAACACAAGATCATTTACATGCCGTATAAATCGATGCTGCTCCAGGACAAAAACGACAACGTACATCCACGAATCAGAACAGAATACTTACAGCATGATCGGCGGGAAGCAGAAGCAGCTTACTTCTACATTGCCGGCTGTACTTTCTCTTCTGCATTTATTAGCCAGTACTTTCCACATTTTCTAGAAAGAATGCTACACTAACAGAGTGATTTATTGATGTTTTCAATCGGATTATTGCTAAATCAAAATTGTGGAGATTGAAAGGTAAATGTAAACCATGGATAAAAAATTATATAATACCCTTCGAGATAATTTTAAAAAGTATCTCGAGCCGCCGGTCCCAAAGAGATTGAAAAATAAATTTCGTTCATTAGATAATGCGGGAAAAGAATTACTTGTCAGCTCACTGATGAAAAACCATTTTCTAAATACCCCGAAAGCCTATTTCGAGACATATGAAGGACAACGGGATTATCAAAGTCATTTGCTATCAAGGCTCGATAGTTATAGGGAAAAATATATATCATGGTTGGACAACGCCAAAGCGCTCGATGGATCAAAAATCCTAGAAATCGGATGTGGTTCCGGTTGTTCTACGGTAGCCTTAGCCGAACAAGGTGCTCAGGTCACAGCAATCGATATTAACGAAAATTCGTTGAAAACCGCTATAGATCGATGTAAGGCGTATAAACTTGATGTATCCATACAAAAAGCTAATGCCATCGATGCGGTAAAAATGTATTCAAAACAACAATTTGATTTTATTTTATTCTTTGCAGTTTTAGAGCATATGACCATTAACGAAAGAAAAATTGTGATGAAAGCAACGTGGGATATGCTGCCCGAAGGCGGATTATGGGTGATCAGTAATACGCCCAACCGTCTATGGTATTACGACAGCCATTCTTCATTATTGCCTTTTTTTCATTGGCTTCCTGATGATATTGCGTTTTTATATGGAGTAAACAGCCCTCTTGATTACTACCGTCGCCTTTTATCTCCAGGAGACGACAACGCGAGAGAAGAATTTATCCGCGAGGGACGCGGGGTGAGTTTTCACGAATTTGACCTGTTCATGGCACCGCTAGATTCATTAAAAATAATAAGTTGTCTGCCTTTGTATCTAAGGAAAAAAAACATACTAAGAGATCTAATCTGGCGATTAATGACAGAGTATAAATATGAATCTTTTTTGGCAAAAGTAGGTCCCCATATACATAAAGGGTTTTACCAGCCCTACCTTGAATTGATTATTCAAAAGGAATAGGGATGGATCTTGATAAGATCCTATCCATTCGGGTTCGTGACATGTTTTCTTATGCTTTTTTTACTTGGTATTTTGTCTGTAATCGAACAAAGAAGTCAGTAATATACAGACTTTGTTTCAATGTAAAAACGTTTTGATTATTTTTTGTTTCAATTTCGAAGCAGGGAAATAACGGAACGGTAAATCGATCCAATTATATTTCTTGACGACGGACCTGTAATGGCTGAAGGTATCGAAGCTGGCTTTTCCATGATAGCTTCCCATTCCGCTGAAACCAACGCCGCCGAAACTCATGTGTGAGGTAGCCAGGTGGATGATAGTGTCGTTGATGCAGCCGCCGCCAAAGGATAAAGCGGTCAGAATGCGCTCTTCCACGGCTTGATTTTTTGTAAAAAGGTATAAAGCCAGCGGCTTTTCCCGATTATTTACAAATGAAATAACCTCATCAATCTGTTCAAAGGTGATAACAGGTAAGACCGGTGCGAATATTTCCTCTTGCATGATGGGAGATTCAGACGTTACGTTATCGAGTAAA
>JAFGES010000027.1 GCA_016931455.1 Desulfobacterales bacterium
CATGAAGTGGGAATGCCTTCTTTGAAATATGAAAAGAGATGGCAAACCTCAACACTACTGCTGTGTCTTGGGAGGTGTGAGTGTTACGTATAAAAAAATATGACTCTGCAAAATCTTTGGTACAATTTTTATAAAATTCATGTCTATATTCTGGATATCGAACTTCAAGATTAAAATCATTCACTTCATCCAAGAAAATTTTCATTTCCGTGTCTAATTCAATATCAGTATGTTCTGCCGGTTTTATCAAATTATGAATTTTAGGTGGCAATTGATTTTGATTATCACGGACATATAATGCCTTGAGAATTTTTTCTAAAACGAGATGGCCAATGAATAAACCCCAGTCATATTTACCGGAAGCGAAGAGGCTTTCCGCAGTTTCAAAGTCATGCTCGGCACTTTCCACCCAATACAAAATATGCTCTTCGATCTTCATTTTTTATTTTTTGAACTTAAAGGTTCTTCTTATCATAAACAAGGCATTATTTCTTTTAATTTTAATATTATTCAACTATTGGGCTTTCTGAAAAAAAAAAAATGTTCTTGTCGAAAATACCACAAGACATTGAGCGTTTGGGGGGCAATCTATTTGAAAATCTTATGGTTATCGATATGCACGCTGTTTCGGAATCAAAATGTCTGTGATTCTGATTCAACTATTTAATCTTAATTGAATATATCGGAAAGGAAATTTTCTTCTCTCATCAGCCCAAGTTTAAACAAAGAGGTAAATTTATCATGTTGTCTGCAAACTCCGCTTATGATAATTTAAAACCAATAATGAAACTGACATTGTTACCCTGTTGGTGACTGCCTGCGACCAAAGCTGTGTACTTTTTCCCAGGGATTACCTCGGCATTGAGGATAAGACATTTGATTTCGTTTTTGTAGATGAGGAGAGTTTCCAGAAATTTAAACTTTTTTCATTTGGGCAATTAGTGCGTACTTTCAGGGAATCAGGTTTCATCATATAATATGTTTGCCTTTAGAAATATATAAATGAAATGCCTTGAAATGCGCGGAATGTGGTTCGGGCCGTAGTAACCCTTATTTGGCCCATGCCTCATGATAACCGGAGAGAAAGTATGAATAAAGCTGATCAAGATAAAATTATCAATATTTGTCGCGAAAATGATGTTTCCATGATCGGAATATTTGGATCCGCTGCCAGAAATGAGGCCACTGAATCAAGCGATATAGATCTTATTGTAAAATTATCCAAACCTAAGAGCCTTCTTTCGCTGGTAAGTCTCGAACGTAATCTTTCTGAAGCTTTGGGGAAAAAGGTTGATCTGCTGACCGAAGGTGCCATTAGTCCATATCTTAAGGACAGGATACTTAAGGAACTTCTGGTGATTTATGAAGCGTGATGATACCGTGTATCTAAACCATATTCGTGATGCATGTGACCGTATTGCTTACTATTTGCAAGGGATCAGCTCCAACAATTTCCATAAAAATCCACTTCTCCAAGACGGCGTCATTCGACAGATTGAAATCATCGGCGAAGCGATAAAGCGGAGGAGATCAGTATATATCATCATGGTGCCCGACATTTACTAAAACGATTTGTTTGTCGTTAAAGTAAAATTCAAGCGTAATTCGGTAGGAGATATTGATGGAAACAGAATGTAAATCTTTCAATTTACCTTTCAACGGATGTAATCTTAATGAGGGGTGGTGGGGATTAACTTCCAATATTTTAAGAGTTTTTTCATACTGAGCAAGCAGCTCCGGATGTTTTTTTACAAATCGTTTTGCTTTATTAATATAGCTATCTGTATATATCAGCTTATATTTCATTTTGTTACCCGCTTTATGTGTTCTTCAACACTTTCGATAACAAATTTTCCATTTTGATAATCCGCCCTTGTTTCGTGCAAGGCAGCTTCAAGCTCACATTCACGCAGATAATTGTATTGTTGCATATCCATAACGACATATTTTTCTTTCCCACGCACGGTAATGACTAATTCATTCTCATTAGCTAATTTACTTTCAATCACAGATACACCTTTGGTTTTCAATTGGTTGGCTGTAATAATATTCATAAAAACCTCCAAAACAGTATTTTAAATATTTTTTTTATAGTACGATAATAAGTTTTTATAAAGAATTATTCAAGAAGAAATTTAATCAAGTAGGCGGGAGTTTTTCTTCCGAAGACTCTAAAAGATACAGCAAACGGATCTGCACTTCTACATCTTGCGGATAAACCGCAAATGCTCAATGACCCAGAAGCCAGGCACCTCCTTCGTGATGCATGTAACCGTATTGCTTACTATTTGAAAGGGATAAGCTCCAACAATTTCCATAAAAATCTACTTCTTCAAGACGGGTTCATTCGAGTCTAAATGGACGCCTGTGAGTGATTCGATTGAATTGCATGCTGCACGACATGAATGAGAAATGATGATCTTGACATGCCGCGTTTTTTTGCTGCAGCATCGGCGTAATCTTCATTAGGTTTATCATCGCAAGACGTAAACCAGCCCTGCCTGGTCCTATACACAGCAATTTTGCCGAATTTTGACAATGAATTTTAAGAATGGTATGATATGGGGTATAGATAAAAAAGCAGATCGCGATAAAGAGCGATTCTAAATCATTAATGTGGTCGTAAACCACATCCGTTTGCATGATGCAGCAAAGAACCAAAAAAAATCACGCCATCTCCATTTAGATTAATGCAGATTGGATTTATCTTCCGGCAATTGCCGGCACTATATGGAGTTGCGAAATTAGAGCTGCTTAACAAGCTGGGTTTAATAGATATTTTACTAAAACGTCAGCATGGGTATTTAAAAATCGAAAAATATCCGAATATTGAAGAAAGCAGAAAAACGTTTATGAGCAAACAAAAAAACAAATTGTATATCGCCTTGATCAGTATCCACGGTTTAATCCGCGGCAAGAATCTGGAGCTGGGACGTGACGCCGACACCGGTGGCCAGACTTTGTACGTAATTGAGCTTGCTCAGGCACTATCCCGCCATCCTGATGTTAGGCAGGTGGATCTGATAACGCGGCGAGTGGTAGATGAGGCTGTTGCGGATGACTATGCAGAGCCTGTCGAAATGCTCTCGGACAATTTACGGATTGTGCGCATAAACGCAGGGCCTGATGAATATATTCGCAAGGAACAGTTGTGGGAACATCTCGATGAATTTGCCGATAATGTTGCCACTTTCTTTGGAACCAGTGGTCAATTGCCTGACATCATCCACAGTCACTATGCGGATGCGGGCTTAGTCGGTACGCATCTGGCTAATTTATTTGGAATACCATTAATTCATACCGGTCATTCCCTGGGACGGGTAAAACACAGTCGCCTTTTAGCCGGTGGACTTAAAGCTCAGGAAATTGAAGACCGCTATAACATGACCAATCGTATCGAGGCCGAAGAAAAGACATTGGCGACGGCTGAACGGGTCATTACCAGCACGCACCAGGAGATTGAGGAACAGTATGATCTCTATGACTATTACCAACCGGAACAAATGTGTGTAGTACCACCCGGTATCAATCTTAAACAATTTAAGCCCCCAATAGGGGAAGAATTAAATTCCGCTATCTTCGATGAATTTGTCCAACATTTAAAGGAGCCCAATAAACCGATTATACTGGCCCTGTCTCGACCGGATAAACGAAAAAATATTACGGTTTTGGTTGAAGCTTATGGACAATCATCAAGATTGCAGGAGATGGCTAATCTGATGATTGTTGCGGGAAATCGTGATGATATCGATGATCTCGAAGAAGGTGCTCAGGAAGTATTTCATGAGCTTTTGGTGGCGATTGATCGCTATGATATATACGGTAAAGTGGCGGTGCCGAAGCATCATCGACGTGATCAGGTGCCTATGATTTATCGGATCGCGGCTACATCCGGCGGTGTGTTTGTTAACCCGGCCCTCACTGAACCTTTTGGTTTAACATTGATCGAAGCGGCGGCTTCCGGATTGCCCATTTTAGCGACGGAAGATGGTGGACCGCGTGATATTATCGGTAATTGTCGGAATGGTTTTTTAATCGACCCGTTGGAATCAAGTACCATAACCGATGCTTTGTTAAAACTGCTAACCGACAAAAAGCTATGGCAAAGTTGTGTAGAAAAGGGATTAAAAGGCGTTCGGGCAAACTATTCGTGGGATGCTCATGCCAAGAGTTATTTGAATTTGATCCGTCCTATTGCACAACGTTCCGAAAAGTTAATTCGCAAGCCTTTACGGCGCCGTGCCGAGCTATATCGGGACCGTGCCGTCGTTAGTGATCTAGACCAAAACCTGATCGGTGATGATCGGTCGTTGGAGCGATTGATTGCCGTGTTACGTGAACATCGCAAGAGCACTCTATTTGTTATAGCCACAGGCAGACGTTTGGATATGGCCTTACGGGTGATGAAAAAACACAAAATTCCTGAGCCGGATATTTTGATCGTCAGCGGCGGCACCGAAATTTACTATGCACCCGAGCTGACTGTTGATAATGCCTGGGCCAGGCATATTGATTCTATGTGGTCACCTAATAAGGTGCGGAAGATATTGGATGATTTTCCAGGCCTTGAAAAACAGCCGAAGTCTGAACAAAGTCGTTTCAAACTTAGTTACTATATTGATCCTGAGATTGCCGATATCAAAGAAATCAAACGATTGCTTTATAAAGAGGAGCAATCCGTACACGTACAGATGGCTTTTGGACAATACCTCGATATCTTACCATTACGTGCTTCCAAGGGAATGGCCTTGCGTTATGTGGCCGATCGATGGCAAATTCCGCTGGAGTATATTTTCGTGGCCGGCGGTTCCGGTGCGGATGAGGACATGATGCGTGGCAATACGCTGGCTGCAGTTGTAGCTAATCGTCATCATGAAGAGTTGTCTCAACTGCCGGATATTGACCGAATTTATTTTTCCGATAACGCCTATGCCGAAGGAATTCTTGAAGCCCTTGATCACTACGACTTTTTTAATAAATACAAAGATTCTAAGGAGATCAAACATTATCATGTATCAGCCTAAATTGCTGTTGTGTACGGATATGGATAGAACCGTAATACCCAATGGCATTCAACCTGAACATCCGGATGCGCGTAAGCGATTTAGGAAGTTTTGCAAACAGCCCGGGGTTTCGCTGGTCTACGTTACAGGTCGCCATCAAACATTGGTGAAACAAGCGATAAAAAACTTTGTGTTACCTGAACCTGATTTTGTCATTACGGATGTAGGTACCAAGATCTATCAGGTTATCGATGATAAATGGCTTGAACTGCGTAGTTGGGAAGAAGAAATAGACAAAGACTGGCATGGGAAAAATCGTGAGCAGATACAGCAGTTACTCAGTAATATTACCGAATTGAATCTCCAGGAAAATAGTAAACAAAACACACACAAACTAAGTTATTATCTGCCGATGAATATTGATAAAGATAAGGTGATCCATCGAATAGAAAAGTGTTTGAATCAAGAAGGCATAGCCGCGAGTGTGATCTGGAGTATTGACGAACCTAAAGACATAGGTTTGCTTGACGTGATACCTCGTAACGCTACCAAATTACATGCCATTGAATTTTTGCAACAGCGACTGCGATATAAACCGCATGAAGTGATATTCGCCGGCGATAGCGGTAATGATTTGCCTGTTCTGTGCAGCCGAATTAATTCTGTATTGGTGGCCAATGCCGGCGATGAAATAAAAAAGCTTGCACAACACTCGGCTGAGCAAAATGGGCAGGTAGAAGCACTTTATATTGCCAGGGCCGACAAACTGAATATGAACGGCAATTATTCGGCGGGTGTTTTGCAGGGTGTCTGGCATTTTGCACCTGATTTTCGAGATGCCCTGCGACAAGCCGGTATTTTTCCATGAGCGATCAATCAAAGGTATTTATTTTTGGTGAAGTGCTTTTTGACTGTTTCCCAACAGGAGAACAGGTCTTGGGTGGCGCACCCTTTAATGTTGCCTGGCATTTACAGGCTTTGGGTGCTCAACCTCAATTTATTTCACGTGTCGGTGATGACGAACTTGGAAAAATAATTCTTAATGCCATGAATAAATGGGGTATGAACACATCAAAAATTCAGGTTGATCCTATGCATCGGACAGGACGTGTTGAAGTCAAAATTATTAAAAATGAACCATACTATAATATCACCCCGGATTGTGCTTATGATTTTATTGATTTTGATGAAATAAACAATTTATCTGCTGGTGGTATTTTATATCACGGCACCTTAGGCGTGCGTCATAAAGTTTCCAGAAAGGCTTTTATGCAGCTATCTCAAAATCCGGATTTGTCGATTTTTCTCGATGTCAATTTACGCTCACCCTGGTGGCAAAAAGAAGAAGTATATTACTGGTTGGAAAACGCGCGATGGGTTAAGTTGAATGAGGATGAACTTCGGTTGCTGGGTTCGACGTCTGCTGATATCGAGCATGAAATGTCAAAATTTCAATCACGGTTTCACCTGGAGCAGGTCATTCTTACTCGTGGCGAGAAAGGTGCGATGGTTTGCACCAATGAAGGGCAAATTCATAATGTGATTCCTGAACAAATAGAGCAACTTGTCGATACGGTAGGCGCGGGCGATGCTTTCAGTGCTATATATATTAAGGGATTAATATCGGACTGGTCTTTATCGAAGACATTATACGTTGCACAACAGTTTGCCGCCAAGGTGATTGGTTTACGTGGCGCAATATCAACGGATCCTTTTTTTTATCAGGATTTTATTGATGAGTTTATATAACCACTTTGTTTTAGTGGTAAATCCAATGGGTTGATTTAGATATATATTAGGTAGGAAGGTTATGTACGAGCAGGTTTCACACTCACTATTAAACGATATTCTCAATCAAATAAAAACGGAGATATCCAAAGAGGATCTGCGTCATTTTTACACCCGACTGGGGGCAAACTTTTATGCCATTCACTCTTTGCTTGAAAGGCTATATGGTAATCGGTCCGATTTTAAACAACAAGCCCAGCGTCTTGTGGAAACCATGGCAAGACAGTATATCAATCGTCCTGAGAAACTCAGACAACTTGATATTGACAGGGAAAAGGATCACAACTGGTTTCTCAGTCAAAAATGGGTGGGCATGGCTTTGTACAGCAACGGCTTTGCCGGTGATTTAAAAGGTATATGCGATCGTTTGAATTATTTTCAGGAATTGGGGATAAACTTAGTGCATATTATGCCCATCCTGCGTTGTCCGCAAGGGCGTAGCGACGGCGGCTATGCGGTAAGTAATTTTCGAGAGATAGATTCCAGCGTAGGTACGCTACAGGATCTGAATGAACTGGCCAATGAGATGCAGAAACGTGATATCCTTTTGGTCCTGGATGTTGTGTTGAATCATACATCCAATGAACATGAATGGGCTCAGCGGGCTCGTGCGGGGGATTCGGTCTATCAGGATTATTATTATACATTTGAATCACGTGACGTGCCCGATATGTACGAGCAAAGCATGCCGGAGATTTTTCCTGAAACCGCACCGGGCAATTTTACCTGGGATGAGGAAATGGGGCGCTGGGTCATGACGGTTTTTAATGATTACCAATGGGATCTTAACTATAACAACCCGGCAGTGTTTATCGAAATGCTCGACATCATTCTATTTTGGGCCAACCAAGGCGCAGATATCCTGCGTTTGGACGCCGTTGCATTTTTATGGAAAAAAATAGGAAGCACCTGTCAAAATGAACGCGAGGCCCATTTAATTCTGCAATTATTGAAAGATTGTTGTCAGGTGACCGCACCGGGCGTTTTGTTCATTGCCGAAGCGATTGTGGCGCCTGTGGAAGTTATCAAATACTTTGGTGAGGATGCAGTTATCGCTAAAGAATGCGAAATAGCCTATAATGCTACTTTTATGTCTTTGTTATGGGATGCTGTGGCAACCAAAAATGCAAAGCTCCTGAATCAGGGTATCAAAAGCCTGCCGGTCAAACTGGAACGTGCGACCTGGCTGAATTACGTGCGTTGTCATGATGATATCGGTCTTGGATTTGATGACATGGATATTTTACTGGCCGGTTATGAGCCATCCAGTCATCGTAAATTTCTTGTTGACTATTACACAGGAAAGTTTGCTGACTCGCATGCGCGCGGCCTTCCTTTCGGTCAAAATAAAAAAACCGGTGATGCTCGAATATCGGGGTCACTTGCTTCACTGGTGGGTTTGCAATATGCTCTGGAAACAGGAGATGAAGGTGCTACTGAAGATGCCATTAAAACCATCCTCCTTTTGCACAGTATGCTTTTTTCTTTCGGTGGTATTCCCTTGTTGTACTATGGCGATGAACTGGGAACCATCAACGACGATTCATACCTTGAAGACCCTAATAAAATGCGCGATACCCGATGGGTGCATCGCCCGTCAATTGACTGGGAGAAGGCCGCACGTAGAAATACCCCCGGTACGGTTGAGTATAAGGTTTTCAGTGCACTCAAAAGGATGATCGCAGTGCATAAAGAAATCGATGTGTTTGCCGACTTTAATAACCGTGAACTTATTGAAGTAGAAAATCCACACTTGTTTGTGTTTGGGCGCTACAACCTCAATAAGCAAAGCGAGCGTGTATTAATGATAGCAAATTTTGACGGTAAACATCAGCATCTTAATCTGGAGGATGTTGGCACTTGGTTTGGCACACAGCATAGTCGGTTTGTTGATTTATATACCGGGCAGAAGCTTGATATTTTCAAAAATAGACTGGTGATTCCCGGCTTAAGTTTTTATTGGTTATGTGAGAGTTAGGTTTAGGGCTTGTATATCGACCATGAAATTTTAAAAAAAACTAAATAAGTCATTTATATGGATACGAATGATAAAGATTTGGCTCAACAATCCATAGATTATCGATGTATAGAGAAGGCAATTAAGTTTATAGAGGCAAACCATAAATTCTATCCCACTTTGGATCAAATTGCAAAAAGTGTAAAATTAAGCAAATATCATTTCAATAGACTATTTAAACGTTGGGCAGGTATCAGCTCCATACAATTTTTACAGTTTTTGACCCTCAAATATACCAAACAAAAACTGATCGAATCCAGAAGCCTTCTTGACGCTGCCCTTGATGCCGGACTTTCCGGACCCAGTCGCCTGCATGATTTATTTGTTACCTTGGAGGCAATAACACCTGGAGAATTCAAACAAATGGGGGTAGGCTTGAAGATAGAGTATGGTTTTTATTTCACACCATTTGGAGAGTGCCTACTGGCTATAACCGACAGAGGAATTTGCCATCTTGCTTTTGTTGCTGATGATAACCGCTCTATAGCACTAAATCGTTTGCAGCAGACCTGGCCTAAAGCAAAATGGGTTGAAAATCAGGCGAGTATCAGTCTAATTGTAAATCGTATTTTTAGTTTAACATCTACTTTTAAATCCCATCCTTTTCACTTGCTTCTTAAAGGAACAAATTTTCAGGTAAACGTTTGGCGAGCCTTATTAACAATCCCTAAAGGAAACCTTATAAGTTATCAGGATATTGCTGTTTATATCGGAAATCCCAAAGCCTTTCGCGCCGTTGCACATGCCATTGCCGTCAACCCGGTTGCATATCTGATACCGTGTCATCGGGTAATTGCCGGATCTGGAAAGATTCATCAATACCGCTGGGGAACTGCAAGGAAAAAAGCAATGTTAGGGTGGGAAGCGGCTAAGACTTTATAATACGATATTTTTATTCTAGATTTTTAGGATTTCCGAAAAAATTTGGAATCAATAAAAGGAGCACATAAATTGCTTCGCAAATTAACCGAAGGAATAAACTAAAGTTTATTGGGAGGCTATGACAATGATTATCGGTCGACACAATAAACGATCTTCGAAACGTCATAGGTGGCACGGAAGGGGAACTTATGCCGCAGAGGCAGAGATCGTCTATGTCTTTCGAGTCCGATGATTTGATAAAATAGCTATAGGGCCTATCAGTTACAGCCGGATAAACGAAAATTCCTGCCACAAACTTAGTCCGTGCCTTTTATGAACCGCTGTACAGAGCCCATTGGGTATGATTCTTTATAAAAGCGACCCATTATCAACTTGGACCTTTTTTAAAAAAAACAAAGAAAGAATTAAGGCCGCACATTGAAACAAAAATGCCGCCTTATAGGAAGCCGGTTTCGTAAAATCAAACTGCGGTAGAGCCCAAGTCATAACCGCAAAAATGATGGTGCCGAATGCCGATATCTTTACTACCATTCCATAGAGGCCGAAATATTCTCCCTCTTTGCCGTGCGGGGTTATATCGGCCATCATTTTTCTGCCTGCGGTCCAAATTCCACCGAGGCCGGCTCCACCCAGCGGTGAAACAATAAAAATCATCCATTTTCCGGTATCCGCAAGAAGTACGCCCAGAACAATTGCAGCAATCATGGACACTACTGAAACCAAAAATCCCATTTTTGATGATGTTTTATCGGAAAGCCAGCCGATAAAAAAAGACATGCCCATCGAGCAGATGATCAGGGCAAACATCATGCTCATTTTCCAAGAACTGCGGATATTGTCTGCGGCGCTGAGCCAGGCGGCATTTTCCAGATAGGTGGTCATAAAAATGATCGCCGTGTTGATGGCATCAACGGCAAAAAAATTGGCACAAAGCACTAAAAGAAGGTTTTTATTTTCGCGTGTTCTTCGAAAATGATTAAAAAACTCTCCCATTTCCTCTTTGATAATTGAAAAATTTATCTTTTCTTCTATAACCGGCTTTCTCTCAGGGATAAAAATAAACATCGGCACCGCAAAAATAAAAAATGCAAAGCCTCCAAACGGAAATACCAGCCAAGGGCTAATATCGGCGATCCGTTCGGAAAGCGGCAGAATAAAAAGAGGCCCGCCATATCCAAGAGCAATACCCAGTCCCGAAATCTTTCCCAGGTCCTTTTTTTCTCCCAGTGTCGGAAGGAACGAATTGTAAAACATCAGCCCGACCTGATAGGTGTAATTGGCAATTACGAGCATAAAAAATATAAATATAATGCGGGATTCGGTAAGTGAAAGGCTGCCGCGCATGACTATACCGATACCGCTGCAAGCAGCACAACAAAGAAGCGTTGAAATGATCAGCCACTTCTTCGCGGCTCGGGTTCGGTCCGTGAGCGCTCCCAATATGGGAGCGCTCACACCGGCGAAAATCATGGAAAAAATCGTAGCAAAAGACATGAGGAAATTCGATTGAGTCGCCTTTTCAAGTAAAGGCGGCAGATAATACGTGACCACAATAAATGAATAAATCGTATTTGCAAAATCATACAGAATCCAAGAAATAATTTTTGATTTCTGTGACTTAACGGTCTTGCTCATGGCAGTCCTGCATTTTTTTTCGCCAGCAATGGAGAAACTTTTCCATATTTGCTTTTGTTTTTATGGATGGAAAAATATAGGCTTTGATACGCGCTTTATGAAAACCTGGATTTTTGCGTGAATAAAGAGCTTGCGTTCCGCTTATATATACGGGAATCAAAGGCGCTTGGCTTAATTGGGCGACATAGCCGATACCCTTTTTAGGGTCGGCAATGCTTCCATCAACTGAACGCTGCCCTTCGGGAAAAACACATATGATTTCTTTCTGGCTCAAGACCTGGTAGGAATACTGGAGTGACTTTAGTGCCGTATCCTGGGTTCCGGTTAAAATGATTCTTCCGATCTTTTGAACCAGAGAAAGGGGAAACGTTTCAAAATACATGGGAAGCGATAGAAAAAAGCATCTGTTGATGATTTGAAACGGAAAAAGCCCGTAAATAATCAGCCCATCAATTAAGGAATTATGATTCGGTGCGATGATAAAGGGCTTTGGTGTGTCATAGAGGTATTTTTTTCCTTCCAGATGTGCTCTAAATAAAATTTTTATCAAAACTTTAATGATGATATGAAAAAAAAACCTGAGAGCCGTAGGAAAAAAATTATTTTCCAAACTTACATGCTCATAAAGGGGGGGATGAGGAGAAACCGCTATCTTTTGCTCTAAAAGGGTC
The DNA here is from genome assembly GCA_016931455.1 of Desulfobacterales bacterium. GTDB lineage: Bacteria > Desulfobacterota > Desulfobacteria > Desulfobacterales > JAHDSC01 > JAFGES01. The sequence continues at coordinate 11,997 of JAFGES010000027.1, forward strand.
TCCTTGATCTCTCCTTCCTCGGCCGAAGCTTGCGGTATCAAATTCTTGATATCTCTAAGCGTTAAGAGGCTAACGGCCTGCGTATCGCTGATTTTTACCGCAAACCGCTTCTCGACGGCTGAAAAAAATTCCAGCTTACCCAGCGAATCAAGTCCAAGATCCGTCTCCAAATTGCTCTGGATATTAGGGGGCTTTTTCAGTTTCAGGCGATCCATAACAAAAGTGATAAAAGGGTCCGGGGTTTCACCTGAAATTTCCGAAGGTTCTTCTAAGAAGACGTTCTTTTTCTCCTTCAGCATTTCGGCGACTTTATAGCGCTTGATTTTTCCAAGGGAAGTTTTGGGAAGCTCATCATCAACAAGCTCGATGCGCGTTACCCGTTGATAAGAAGGTAATTTCTGTGCGATCGTTTCGATTTCAAACTTTATTTCCTGATAAATATTGGCGCTTCGCATGCGCATCAAAACTTCTTTATTCGGATAGACAATGCATGTCAGAAATTCTCTGTTATCTTCACGAAAAACACTGATACAAAGCTCTTTAATTTTGTCGCTCTGCTTGTAAAGCTTTTCCAGTTCTTCGGGATAAATATTTTTCCCGTTGGAAAGAATGATTACTTCTTTTTTTCGGCCGGTAATAAAAAGATAGCCTTTATCGTCAAGGTATCCAAGATCTCCCGAATGAAACCAGCCGTTAATTACAGATTTCGCCGTAAGGTCGGGACGCCGGTAGTACCCCATCATTACATTGGGGCCTCGAATGCATATCTCGCCGTGTTCAAGGCTCTGATCCTCTTTTTCTATTTTGATTTCTATTCCCGGCGGGGCTTTTCCCACAGAACCTAAGACCGGACAGATAAGGGAATTTATCGCCGCAATGGGAGATGTTTCCGTAAGCCCGTAAGCTTCGAGAATGTTAAAGCCAAGATGCTTCAACCGTTTATGAATCTGAAAATCTAGGCGTGCCCCGCCGCATCCGAACAAACGAAATTGAGGAAAGTTGCGATGCAAATCGCGGAAAAAAATCTTACCCCCGTTAATTTTAAACGGCTGTAAGCCTTTTGAAATCCCATAAAAAATGGAGAATAAATTTTGCTTAATTCCCTTTAGCTTTTTAACATTTTGAAAAATTTTTTCGCAAAAAAGCTCAAGGACCTTGGGTATCGCAATCAAAATCGTTCCCTTATGCTCACGAATCGCCCCAAAAATATCTTCCCCTTTTAAAGACCGGGGATAGATAAGACACGCGCCGAAATAAAGAGGGGCAAGAACCGTGCAGGTAAAGGGATAAACATGGTGAAAGGGAAGTACGGCCACAACCCTGTCACTAGGTTTTACGAGGTCTTTCATGGCACTAAATACATTCAGGTTCGACATGAAATTAGATTCACTGAGCATTACCCCTTTAGGATCGCCTGTTGTTCCGGATGTAAAGATAATCGACATGGGTTGATTATCGGCAAGTGGAATAACCCTAAAATCAGTTTCACCGGTCAAGGGCTCAACATCATCCAAAAAAATCTTTTCAGAAGTGTTTTTAAAGAAGGCGGAAAATTTTTTCTCACATAAAATCAGAGCCGGTTTTGTAAACCGTTCAATATTTTCAAATTCTACGGCCGTAAAACGCGTATCGCCGTGAATGACGGAAATCCCGGCCATGTGAGCCGCAAGGTAAGCCGCCGGCCACTGGGGTGTGTTTTCTCCGACAAGAACGGAGCATGTGCCGGGCGGAATTTTTTTCGCTCGAATGTTTTGTAAAAAAGACAAAAGCAGCCTGCGAAATTCAATATAGGAAAGCGTTTTTTCCTGATCATTTTCATAGTAGATGAAAGCAGTCTTAGTCCCTAAATATAGTGTATTTTCTAGAATACGGTTTAAAATTTCACCCATGGGTTTTTTCGCTCGAATTTTGTTGTGTAGTTTTGTATCATTTAAAAAAAGGCAATATCACAGCAAACATAAAAATTACAAGAAAAGGGAATTAATTTATTATACCCTTGACGCTTGAGTACCCTTCAGTCATAATACGCCGACTAAAAGACAAGCTTTTGTTTAGTTTGAATATTTTAAAAACAGCGCCGATTAAATTAAGATATGCTAGGAATATAACAAATACGAAAGTATTTATCATAAATAGAAGGCAGCATTAAAGGAGGTTGTTTCTTGGAATTTTTAAAAAATTTAAAAAAATCACTGACAAAAAAGGAAAGCACAGAGTCTGAAGCAGCTATCCCTGTAAAAAAAGAAGTAAGTGAAATTCCGTCTGCGGATGACCAATATCCTGCCGAATCGATAGAAACCCGAATTGAAAAAGAGGTCTTAGATGCCAAACGGATCGCAGCGCTAAAAGAGCACAAATATAGGGCCGGCGTTATCAATTTCATTTCCGTCCTGCGCGAAGATTTGGATGGAATCAATGCAAACAATTACAAATCCATTGTAAAAATGACTATTGCAACACTGACCAATTTTATTAACGTAGCGGAAGAAGAAAACGCGAAGTTGTCCCAATGGTTGCAGGAAAATAAATAATCCTAAGTGGTTAAATGATAAGAAGCCGCCCGAAAATTTTTTCGTTTCCAAAAAAACGATTTATTCGGGCGGTTTTAATTTGTAAATACAGTCAAAATAAGCAAACTTTTTAATCTACCTAGAATATTTTCTCAACTTCATCCAGAAAAAGATCCATTTCCTTTTTTGTACCGATAGTGATTCTGACAAAATTATTAATTCCTTGAACGTTAAAATGCCTGACAAGTATACCCCTTGCCTTTAGTCTCAGATAAATTTCTTCGCCCGGCGTCCCTTTTTTTTCAGCGAAAATAAAATTTGCTTTTGAGGGCAAAACATTCCAACCGAGCCGCTTGAGCTCGGAATAAAAATAATCGCGGGTCTGAATAATCTTTTCAGTGATCGATTGATAGTAGGCGGTATCGCTAATTGCAATTGCGCCGATGAGTTGAGCAAGCATTCCGGCGGGATATGAATTAAAGGAATCTTTGACCGTGAAAAGCGCCTGAATCAATTCCTTACTGCCGATCGCAAATCCGAGTCTAAGCCCTGCCAAAGACATACTCTTTGAAAAAGTTTTGATAATCAGCAGATTACGGTATCGATCAATCAAGCTGACGGCACTTTCGCCGCCAAAGTCGACATATGCCTCATCAATGATAATAACTCTGTCTTGAGAATAGTTGTCAAGCAGATGAATTAAACTTTTAATTGAAAGACAAATTCCGGTTGGTGCATTGGGATTGGGGAAAATAATGCCGCAAGAGTCTTTTTTTGTAAGAAATGCTTCAATATCAATACGGAAATCATCTCTTAAAGGAATCTTTTCATATTTTATTCCATAAAAATCACAATAAACCGGGTAAAAACTATAAGTAAATTCAGGAAACAGCAATTCCCCTTGGCAGCTGTCAAAAAAGGCATAAAAAGAGAACGAAAGAGCCTCATCCGAACCGTTGCTGATAAATACATTTTCCGATTGAACACCGCATCCTTGGGCAATCTTTGCACGCAAGTTCTGAAAGAGTGGATCCGGATAAAGTCTGAGTTTTTCAATATCAAAACTTTTCAAAAAGGTTTTAATCCAGGGTGATGGCGGATAAGGATTCTCGTTGGTATTGAGTTTCAAGTACTTCCTGTCCTGTGGCTGTTCGCCGGGAATGTAGGGTGTCAACTTTTTCATGCGCTCTGAAAACATTAGATTACCTTGATTTGAAATTATATCTTTATTTTTAAAATATATCGCCAATTATGCGGCAACCCATATTATTTTGAAAAAAAATATTTTTCAATCTAAATCAAAATACCGCGAAATAGATAGCCCTTATCTATTTCATCCTATTTTCTTTATCCGGCAAACGCAGCACCTGCCGGTTGCCCAACTGTCCGCAACCGGCTAATATATCCCGCCCTTTAGCCGAGCGTCGGCGGACAAACAGCTTTTCATCAACCAACCATCCACGGAATCGGTCGAGGTCTTCATCAGAGGGTGGTTTAAATGGAGAATTTGAACGCGGGTTGTAAGGAATTAGGTTTAATTTAGTCGGTAGGGGTTTTAAAAATTGAGCTAATTCATGAGCATGTTTATGGGAATCATTTACATCCTTGATCAAAACATATTCTATAAAAAATGTGCCTTTTTTCTTTAGAGGATATTTCAATAAAGCGCTTTTAATCCGATCCATGGAATCTGTAAGGTTTGCCGGCATTATTTTAGATCGTATCCGATTATTGGGTGCATTCAAAGAAATCGCCAGATTCAAGCGCGGCCAATTCAATGCTGCCAGTCGTCGAATACCTTCGACCTTACCCACAGTTGAAACCGTCATATGGCTGAGAGCAATATCAAGCCCGCGTGGATCTTGCATCACCAATATGGCTTGGATTAGGTTTTCAAAATTATCCAGGGGTTCCCCCATGCCCATGAAAACGATGTTCCTGACCTCCAAATCAAATACAAATTTCGCTGAATAAACTTGCCCGACAATTTCCGCCACCGTCAGACTACGCCGAAAGCCCAGTTGCGCGGTTTCACAAAAACTGCACCCCATCCGGCATCCGATTTGAGTGGAAACGCAGATTGTTTTATGCGTTGCCATAGGAATGATAACCGACTCTATTTCCAGACCATCTTCTAGGCGGGTGATAAATTTTACCAAGTCCCCTTCTTTTTTTGTTCGTACTACCGGACCCGGATCAAATACCAAATCTTTTTCAAGTTCGCTTAGAAATTTTTTTGATTTAGAAAATTCATATGCCCCGCTGAAATCCGAATTTCCATTCCGGTAGACCTCACGATAAACGGCGGCGGCATGGTATTTCCCTTTGCCGTAACGCTGCTTCAGTTCGGCAGTTAATCCGGCAAATGTCAATTCAAGGATTCTCAAAGGTTTTATATTCATTCAGGTGCTATTCTTTATCATAAGAGAAACAGCGTAATTGATCTGAAATGATTTTTCTGTTACATTACTACCTCAATATAGCACAGTTTTTAATTCAATCAATAAAATGCGGTTGGAAATTTTTATGAAAAATAAACCTACAATAAAGCCCTGGCAAAAGATGGGTATATCCAAAAAAGAATATCTGGCGGGAAAACCATGGAAAGAATTACAAATGAGTCGGGAAAAATTTGAAAAATTTATTTTGTCCACGTCAAAACAAATCATTACGGATTCAAAGTTAAAA
>JAFGES010000028.1 GCA_016931455.1 Desulfobacterales bacterium
GCTAGCTAAAATCAAGATATTTCTGGCCCAAAAAATCTATTTCATTATTTAAAGGCAATTCTTCCAAACCATTATCCAGTAGCCAAATCAAATCTGTAAAACTTTTTTCATTGTAGTAATTCGCCCTGGCACAAGCCTTTTCCAGTTTTTCTGCTTTGAATATAGCTTTCAATTTCAAAAAATCCCGATGCCTTTTGTATGCTATTCTGACCTCCTTCTCAAATCTTTTGAGAATATAATAATTGGTTTCAACTCCAATTCTTTTGGCTATGTCGGATAAATTATGATGAAAGAAAAAAATATCTTCAGATTTATATATGCTTGATATCATCTTCTGTCCTCCAGTGGGGCTGAATCAAAACCTTGTTTACAATTTCAAGATCGATAGTCTTCTTTCTGGCCCGCACAGCTTCCAGCATGGATGAGAGGCAGAGATTTCTGGCCTGCCTGAGATAACCTTCGGCTGACCGGACAACCAGTGAAAGAGCATCTTCAGTAAAGGTGTTGTGCCCCAGTCCTACATTATCTAATTGGCTTAAAATGAAATCTGCCATATCGTCAGGATTCAGTTTTTTCAACACCACCGAATAGGTTATTCGGCTTTTTATGTCTTGATTGACCTTGAGAGCAAAATTTGATAACAGTTCCGGCTGTCCCACAAGAATCAGATTGTGGTTCTTTGGGAAGTCTTCGAGCATCAGCCTGAGGCGTCTTAATGTCTGGACTTCCATGAGATGGGCATCGTCAATAATGATGATCAGAGATTTTCCTGTGCGGTAAAGGTTCAAAGCTTCTTCGATGAGTCTTCGTTCACATTTGAAATGAGTGCCTGTAAAATCAACATTAAAAGCGTCACACAAGATCTTCACGGTATTGGTGTAGGTGTGCAAGGTCCTGGCTACCGTGACCACAGTAGTTAATTTGGCCGCCTGTTTTTTGAAGGTATCCTTGATTACTGTTTTTCCGGTTCCCGGTTCTCCCATTAAAAGACAGAGCCCGCCCTGATGGGAATGGACTTTTAAGATGTCATAGATTTCCTGTTGTCCTTCCAAAAGATTTATGTCTTCCTGACGGAAGGGTGTTTTCTCAATCCCAAAATATGATCGTATCATTTTTTTCCTCCTCTTCGTAAATTCGCGTTGGCAATTAGATCCAGCACTTTAGCTTCTCCAATCCTCGCATCCTTGTAGTAAACCACAATACGTGTTGCCTTGGATCGATCAAAACGAATTGTTATGCTTTTGTTTCTAAAATCCGCCGGGGTTTCATAACGTTTGTTGCGGAAATAAAAGGTATTGTCTTTTTTGACCTTTCTCGTATCCTCATCAAAAAAGAGTTCATCGTTGATTTCAGAGGGAGGAAGGTATCGGATTCTTTTTAAATCCATGGCAAAGCGGTCTACCGGCTTCATATTGATGGCGGAATGATTGTGAGCATTGTATTCATCCTCAACCCATAAAGAAAATTGCCTGTTGAGTTTATCAAGTGAAGATAAATCCAATTGTCGTACCAGAAACTGGTCTCTGACCCGCCTGAAAAACCGTTCGATTTTGCCTTTAGAAGCACCGTCCCTCACAGGAGCATGGCGAAGAATGCATCCGACTCTTGCACAAATCAGTATCAATTCCTTTGAGGTATAAATCCCGCCATTGTCAACATAGATCTGTTCAGGAACACCTCGCTTGTAAAAGGCGGCCCTTAGTGTTGTAATAAGGGCATCGATATTTTCACTCAGAAAAAATTGACCATGTGTAATGACTCGTGAAGCATCGTCAATAAAAGCCACAAGCTTTGTTTGCTGATGGCCTGAAGCTGTTCTGACATAGGGGCCGTACATGGTGTCTCCCTGCCAAAGCTGATTGGCATATTCCATGGCAAAGGCCAGCCTGCGCTTGTCTTTTGGTTCCGAATCGGAGAGAAGATCGTGTTCTCTGATGTACCTGTAGAAAGTTGTTTGGCCTAATTGATGCTTATGAATGATGCCCAGTTCTATGATCTTCCTGAAGATGTCCATTTTGTTTCGGAATCGATTTTTGAAAAAGGGCAAGACCTGATTGATGGCTTCAAGTAATATTTCGGGTGTGATTTTTCTGGTTTTCCCTTTGTCTGCTCTTTCTTTCGGCTTAACCGAAGTAATACCGTGTTTGGTATAGCGGCAATACCAGGTAGATATAGTTCTCCAGGTAAAGGATCTGTCGCAGCCATCTTCATCTTTGAATTTCAATTGAGATACCTTTTTGATCCGTTCACGCCTTGTTTTGCCTTCAACATAATCGATTGCCGCCAGTACCTGCATTTTGAGATAAGGTGATACTTGTTTCATCGTGATTTGGCCTCCTTGGTTATAATGCTTTCAGAATAAATGACAAACGGAATGGGGGCCATCACCGTTATTCTGTTGCTGCTTTTGAACTGAAAAATGCAGATTCCGGTTATGATGAAGTGATTAAAATTGCTTTGGTCATAGAACAGGAGATCGGACTCTGACTTTCAGAATATTATCCTGAAAATGCTGTTGAAATGCCGCGATGGGATTAGTAGCAGGAAAGCAGTCCAGTAATTTTATAAACGTATAATTCAGGGAAGGAGAAAGAGAAAAGAGCCTGGTTTTAATATATGGCTTATTGATTTCTATACGCCTTGATAAATCATAGAGAAATGATTCGGATATAGTAACGTTGTTTTGTGCCCAAGCGGCCTGCTTGCTCAAGCCTTGAACAAGACCGGAGATAAAGGTCCAAAGCTCATGGGCTGTTAACCTGAAGTTCCTCAAAAACCCTGCCAGAAGAAGACTGAAAGTCCTGCCGCAGCCTTTTCTCCTGTTTCGGTTGGAACAGAAAATCCTCCGACCTCGTCGTTTCTTATCATAACCATAAATAAAGCCATGGAGATTCAGATTACCAATGGTCCTGCAAAATGGGCAATTAAGATGCTTTAACTTTTGGTGAATAGCTTTGAAATCCGATTCTGATGAGTAAAATCTTGGGATTCTTTTAAACACCTATTTAAATTTTCGGTGTCAGAAATTCCCGAATTAAGGGTGTACCTAAAGTGTTTTTTTATGATGATAATTCGGGAATATTGGGGGAATTGTATGATGGTAGTGTGGTAAAGTACATTTA
>JAFGES010000029.1 GCA_016931455.1 Desulfobacterales bacterium
GCGAAATCAACTTTTTCGTTTATACCTATATTATTTTCATCACATAAAAATGTTGTGATGCGCTTGGCAACGCCCATTTTATCTGCACGTTTTATCAAGGTATTTAGCATTTCTTGTTGAAGATCAACGGAAATTAATTTTCCGGTTTTACCAACAATCCTGGCCATGCCGATTGAGAAGTATCCCATGCCGCAACCAATGTCGATGGCAGTCATTCCTTCATTTAGATAAGGGGCAAATATTTTTTCCGGCTTGTGGAATATACCCCTTAATGGATTGTCAAATGTATATGCCAGCCACCATGGACAAACATATTTTGCCAATATAAGGTACCCCCTGTTCCTGTTTATTAGATGTTTTGCATCATTGAAGAAGCTGTTTTGTAGATCACCGCCTGGGGTAATATTTTGAGCAGAAGACGGGATATTTTATTGTTTATGCCGGGAACACAAATAATTTTATCTTTTTCCAGATACTGTAGAGATATTTCAACCACTTCTTCAGGCGTCATTGCTTTCATCATGCCTGAATCCTTGTAATACGTATTTTTATCCCGGCCCATTTTTTCATGAAAATCCGTTCTGGTCATGCCCGGACATAATGCCTGCACTTTCACACCCGTGCCTTTCAGTTCCAACGCAATGGATTCAGTAAACAGATTGATAAATGCCTTCGTCGCGCAGTACATGGCATTTGTCGGAAACGGGCAAAACGCACTCAATGAGGAAACATTGATAATGTTTCCTTTTCCCTTTGAGAGCATGTTGGGCACTACGGCGTGACACAATTTTACCACAGCCAGGTTGTGAACTTTCAGCATGACTTCATGGGCGGACAAGTCTTCTTGATGAAAATAATTTTGTTTGGCAAAACCCGCATTATTCACGAGTATTTCCAGGTTTTGTATTTGACTGATTTTTTCTATCAATTGTTCAAGTTCTTTATCGTTCGATAATTCTGCAATGATTACTTCTACATGGATGTTGTATTCCTGTGACAAGGCCTGCGAGAGCGATTCGATCTTTTCTTTTCTCCTTCCCGTGATAATCAGGTCATAGCCCTGCCTGGCAAACCTCCCGGCAAATGCAGCGCCTATTCCGCTGGTGGCCCCGGTGATACAGGCCGTTTTTTTCTCATTTGGATTCATGGTTAAATATTCTCCTTTTACAGTTCAGTCTTTTTTAATCAAAAGGGCAGGTAAGTGGCATTGCCGCCCTGTTTCACCCAAGGGGTCGTAAGAGGTCGCGTCTCAACATTTGACAAAATGAATCAAATTTAATGTTGATTGTTGAGCCCTGACCCTCTTTCCTTTTTGAGTTTAATTTTGCTCTTTTTTACTTGAAATAATGGAAGTTATCACCAAACCCAGGCCTAATCCTGAGAACATAGATCCGATAAAGTATAGAGCAGATTCCTGTAAGAAAAAGAACCCGACACCCATGCCTGCAAGTAAACATCCGCCAATAGCCCATGTGCTCTTGTCATCTTTTATATTTGTCATGCTAATCTCCATAATTTCTTAAAACTATAACCATTATGCTTTCCTTATAAAACAATAACGGTATAGGAATCTTTTTCAACCCGCCTGAGATCAGCAATAATTTATTTTTGATAAGACATTATTTGGAATGTGAATCCGACAAAATTCAGCACTTACGTAATGTCAATAAAAAAGAACCGACACAATATATTTCATATATTTATCGGGCTGTCCTTAAAGCTTGATCAATTCGATGTAGCAGTTACCCAGTTCGTTTTCTGTGTCCAGATAAACTGTGCCAACTCCATCAGGATGAGCGGTTTCCTGGACAACCTTACCACCGGCCTTTTTCCAAAGTTCCACGGCAGTCTGAAGGTTGTCGACATAAACACCCAGATGGTGAAGCCCGGGACCATTACGGTAAAGAGACTCTTTTACAATATGGTCACCTTCCAGGATCTGTATTAGTTCCAGGTCGATCTTTCCCACCCTGGCAATACCGATCCGGGGAATGAACTCAACTTTTTTTCCCCGGAGAAAAGCCTTGGCACGGGGCATCTCCATGGTCAAGAATTCGATTCCAAAAGATTGATTCATAAAGGCAACAGCTTGATCCATATCACTCACCGCGATTCCGATCTGATCAAATTTTGTCAAAGATAATATTGGGTTCATATCTCCGTACTCAAGATTCTTGCACTTGGCCTCCCGTTTTCTATCTCTTTCTTTGCCCATCACAGAGAGGTGCTCCTAAGACATAACGAAAAGCTAAGCGGCGCGACTTTTTTGCGTCCACTGAATAGCCCTGGTTCGAATTCTTCGATCATTTTCCTGTTAGCATAATAATTGCTTTTTCCAATGCTTTGTTGAAATCAACGGAACGATCCATCATCAAAAAATGATCCGCGTTCTTTAGAACAATAGCGCAGCGAGCGCAGTGAGGGGACGTCCGTGAAATTGTGACATTTGATATGAATACCAGGCTGTTCTGAAAGAAGTAAGGCTTGAATGTCCATATTTCACGGACGTCCCCAGTTTATCCCATGATGCTATTTCCAGAATTTCAGGGCCATGAGGAGTATGAGGCCGTAGATCTCAAGACGGCCCAGGAGCATGTCCGCGCTCAGGA
>JAFGES010000030.1 GCA_016931455.1 Desulfobacterales bacterium
CTGTTCGAGTTGCATGTAATTTTTTTAAAGGCCTCTTTTGGGCACCAAAAAGTGTGCGCTAAGCTGTATTCAGATGGCCGTTTTTAGTATATTTAATATTATTTCAATATGTTTGCTTGGTCCGACCCGTGTCGGTGTCCGTGTCGGTGTGTCGCTGGGTGTCGCCGCCGTGCCGTGTCGCCGCCGTGTCGCGCACGTGTCGCGCAAAGCGTCTTCCCCTTAAAGGGCCTATTCTCCATTAATTGGCTTTTCAATATATTTGCTCATCAGAGAAGAGAGCACTATAACGAAAAAAAAGACGGTGACTCCGGTCATCGGTTTCCCTAAAGCATTTAACAATCCGGTTTGCCAGATGCCAAAAAAATTAAATATAAGTTGATGTGACATATAAATACAAAAACTCAACTCACCTAATTTAATCAAATCCGGGGTTTGCATCATTTTTGAGATGGGACCTCTTTCACAACCGATGATGAAAAGCAATAAAATGCTGACTATTGGGAAATAAATATAATTACTGGTGAAATAGAAGAGGGCAAGACCAGTCCCAGACACATATAACTTAGCTATATACTGATACAAATAAGAAACTAATATTTTACTGCAGAGATGGTCGGCGATAAGAGCTATAATAATAAATTCCAAAACAAAAAATATTGATGGAGATATTTTATATGACAGATTTCGAATAAACCTGATGAAAACATACGAAGCGCCCATTCCGAATAAAAAATTGAAGAGCCGGTTTGGTGGGAAAACGTGAAATAAGAAAAGCGTCTTTTCCGTTTTTTCAGCAGATGGGATATTTCCCAAATAAACAAAAGAAAGTACAATAGAGACGACAGAGAATAGAAGGGCAAATGGGTACAATATTTTCGGATTTGTTAAGACAACCGCAAAAATGATATAACAGAATATAAGCGAGGAAAGAAACCAACTGAGGGCATTAAATGAAAAAAAGAAACTTTTCTGAGAAAACCAGGATTGCAATAGAAAGAGATTGGCAAACAGTTGTTGGGTCGGAACAGGCCATTTGTTGATGACATACAATAGAATACCTGCAAGCAATGTGATTAAGTGGATGGGGTACAGCTTTATTACTCTTTTTTTTAAGAAAGAGTAAATATCTTTTATACCAACAAACCGGCTATACCCCAACGGAAGAACAAAACCTGAAAGAACAAAGAAAAATGAGGTCCCGATATCACCAAATCCCCCCTTTGGCTGCCAGTTCACGGCAGGGGGCAGGTGATGCAATACAATGATAAATATTGCCAGGAACCTTAGAAAAAAAAAGGCATTGATATTTATTTTTTTATTTTCCACTTAATTAGAACCATATAAATTTTTGTGCAACAACTTTTCCCCTATCTGCAACACAAGTGGGGCGAAATAGATTAAACCTGATTACCTTATGTAAAGGCTAATAATCTAAGCATATCAGCATCCCCCATTAAAAAAGATTGCTGATTTTATGTTTGTAAATGTGCCCCTTTTAACATGTGCATCAATAATCGTCGCTTGAGTGTCGGGGGTCACACTGTTCAAGATGTGACGCCATTCTCTCTCAAGACAGGCCGCAACCCATATCTGGCGCATTGTCGAACCTCCTGGATAACTCAATTATGGCCCCACGCCTAGCTCGATATGTCCGCCGGGCCATTCCCGCCGAACGTAGAGCTCACCGGCGAGCTTCAGCGAGTCCGTGTGGAGCGTTTGGATAGCCAAATTTATTTATAATATTAGCTGTTTATTTATTTTTTGGTTCTTCTTCAGTTATAAAAATTCCAATTGCTTTTCTTCTATTTCGGCTACTGCTAATGTGGCCACTTTATTATCGTATTTTACTGACATTGTTTTTGGTACTGTTTCTTCCACTATAGCCTTGACCCCAAAACCAATTCTAAATGGTTCATATGAGACTTCATTTTCATCAAAAACAATGCATTCCCATGGAGGCGTAAATTGAACCCAAAAATCACTTTTTTCTTTAGTAGCATGATCTAAAAGAGCAGACCCAAATTGCTCATTGTGCATTATGTAATGCATTAATTGTTGGATAGTAAAAGTTTCAACTCCATCTTTTCTTTTGAAAAGGTAGTCATGAGCCTTCTCTAACCTTATTTTCTTGTCTGTGCTGTCCTTTACGTCGATAAAAAATGTGAACCTAGATTCAACAAGTTTTAGTCTGCAATCCCGAAGCATTTTAGAAAATGTTGCCCACTCGAATAGACTGGTGTCTTCTTGTGAAACAAGTTCAATACCATATTTTTCTGCAAGAATAATGGCTGGCTTATAAAAACCACTCGCTGACCAAAGTATAAGTTTTGAAGTTTCTAAGTATTGATGTTTACAGAACATGGCTTCGATCCACTCTGACCCAGCCTTTCTTTTTCTGTCAGTGCATTCAATAGAAATTACTAGATCATGAATGCCTACTGAGTTCCTTAGCACGATATCTACTTCTCTTTCTTCACCTGATAGGCGATGAGTCAAGAATTCAGACTCCTTTACAACCCAATCTTCGTTCAGATGTTTGTGCACTAACGTGACTAATCGCTGGAAATGATTGGATCTTTTTGGCATGCTATACCTTTTGGTGGCTAACGTTTAGCTCACCAGGCGCGTTGGTGAGCGTGTAAAAACTACGCCGTATTCGCGCTCTGGTGCAGCGCCTGGTTCAAGTAAGCCGCTACGCGGCAGATTAAGAGATTAAGCGGTGCCATCATTGTTTAATTCCATTGCTCATGGTATCTTCTTACCGGCTTGCAGGTCGGTATCTTCTACCCGACAAGGTTAAAGAAGAAAGGAAGATACCATGAGCAATTTAATCAAACGTTTTAAAGAAGATCTCCAACTTGCCGGTTATGCCCAAAGGAGCATTGATTCATATGTCAGCTCCGTTTTACGATTACAGCGTTTCTACAATAAGCCATTAGAAAATATCAGCAAAGAGCAGCTGCGTCAATATTGGATTTGTTGTCAAAGTGAATTTGGCTGGAGCGCCGCAACACTGCGTATCAGTTACGCCGGTATCCAGCATTTTTTTACCAAAACGCTGGTCCGATCCTGGAACATTTTCAGCAACATCAAATGGAAACGTGAGCAGGCCTTACCTACTATTCTGAGTCTGGCGGAAGTCAGGAAGATAATTTATGCCCTTCCCACCGTGCAAAGTCATACTTTTTATTTGACATTATATTCCATGGGACTGCGTTTGAGGGAAGCAACAACACTTCAGGTTAAAGATATCCTTTCCGACAGGGGGCTTGTGCATATCCACGGCGGTAAGGGTGCCCTGGACAGGACGGTACCCTTGCCTAAAATTACCCTGTTGACTTTACGCAAATACTATAAAACCCATCGTAACCCCCAATGGATATTTCCTGCCTTGGGCCGCAATGGCGGTAAGGACGCTCAATATGCCAAAAATCATGTGAGTGACAGTGGGGTTCAAGGAGTCCTGCGATCTACCTTGAAACGCCTGAAGTTTAAAAAACATGTTCACCCTCATGTATTCCGCCATGCGTATGCGACTCATCTGTTGGAAGCCAATATCCCCATACGACATGTTCAAAAAATATTAGGCCATAAAACGCTTAAGAGCACCATGATTTATCTGCATGTGACCACACAGGCTCAAGTTGATTCCAATGACAAAGTCTCCAAGGTCATGCAGGGGGTGTTGTCATGAGTGCTATTCAAAAAATCTTCCAAATGTATGGATCACAGTATATGGCACTTTATGGTGATCGAATGCCGCAATCCCATAAGAAAACCATCCGGGATATCATTGACTGCCGAAATGGTTCCTTTGGAACAATGGTATATGAGTGTAATGAGTGCCGTAATTTGCATTTTATCCACTGTTGCTGTGGCAACCGCCATTGTCCCAACTGTCAGCAGAATAAAGCGGATCAATGGCTTAATCAGCAGATGGAAAAACTGCTGCCGACCCATTACTTCCTGTTAACCATTACGCTTCCCCAGGGCCTTCGGGATGTTGTAAGATCTCACCAGAAACAATCTTATGGCGCCTTGTTTTCATGCACCAATGAAGCGCTGAAAAAATTAGCACAAGACACACGATTTATCGGATCGGATCGAATCGGATATCTGGCAGCCCTCCACACATGGGGCGGCATGCTCCAGTATCATCCCCATTTACACCTGGTCATTGCCGGAGGAGCCCTATCGGATAACAATGATCAATGGCTCTCTTGCAGGCAGGATCTATTTGTTCACACAAAACCTTTGGAGATCATTTTCAAAGCCAAATTCAAGGATGCCATGAAAAAAGCCGGGCTGCTCGATAAAATAGATCCCGCAGTTTGGAAACAGCAATGGGTGATTGACAGTCAGGCCGTGGGACAGGGACAAAATTCCTTGCGATATCTTTCAAGATATGTGTTCCGGGTTGCCATCTCCAATAATCGCATCAAAAGCATTGACAATGATGTCATTAAATTTCTGTACAAAGACCGTGAAAAGAAAAAGTGGAAAATCATGGCACTGGATGCCATGGAGTTTATCAGAAGATTCTTGCAGCATGTTCTTCCCAAAGGATTTATGAAAATAAGGCATTATGGTTTTCTCAATCCCAACAGTGCATTGCCCATAGAAAAAATCCGTGAATTTATTTCATTCATTCATGACATTGTTGCACTTTTTACTGAAATCCCGGAACCGGAAATACCCGGTATTAAATGCAGCCATTGCGGACATGATTTGAAATTTATTTTCTTTGTAAAACCTGAAGCACGGGGTAAGCCCGGATAACAGCTCAAACTGATTATCCGGTATTGGTCAACTTTACCAACAGCCTTACCAGCGAATATCATTGGGCATGTTTCAGTACCCGTGCGCCAAATTGCCGGTATTTTAATTTTCGACCCGGGTTTTAATGGCTCAAAACGGCCTGACTTTTGGCTTTTACATCAGGAGAAGGGCCCTCTTTTGAAATTTTCATCGCA
>JAFGES010000031.1 GCA_016931455.1 Desulfobacterales bacterium
CTTTAACACACTTATTAATCTCGCCGGAACTGTCCGAACTATTCGGGTCGCTCAGGCATAGCCTGAGGTTTAATTAAAAGCAATTAGAAATGGAAAAAGATTTTATCCACCCAAGGCTAATAAATTCCGGTCAATGGAAATTCTTTTGGATAGGAGACCACAAATGCAATATCAATTTCTTTTTTTTCAGATGGCGCAAGCTTCAAATCCCAGAGCATCACACCTTTTTTATTCTGATAATCTTTTTCATTGGGTTCAGGAGTTATTTTAACATCTTTGATTTCAATTTTGTCTGTTCCGGATACAGGTAGTGCATCCAGTAATTTGATTCGAATCGGTTTATCTTTGATATTTTCCACTGTAATTTTAAATTCAAGTTCTCTAATGAGGGTATCTCTTTCCAGCTTGCCAAAAAAGGTTTCTTTTACTTTATCCGTAATTTTTTCGCGTTTAACTTTAATTTCTCGATCTGCCCCAAGATTTACATAAAAAGCTTCACCGGCTTTTTTTTCCTCTAAAGCGGTTTTGCCGATAAACCGGTTTCCAAAATAAACATTCAAAAGACCGCTCAAAAGCTCCTTATCTGCGGAGGCTTTGCAAACCAAATAAATTAGGTTACTTCTTTTAGGAACCGAATAATAGAAAAATTCTCCTTTGACCTTTTTACTAAAAAGCGGCAAAATCGTTTCCTTATCTCTGGATTCAATATCCACCGGGTGAGGTATTTGATATTCAAAAGAAAAGCCAAGCTCTTTTCTACGCGCCGGAGCAAACTCGGCCGCCTCTTCCGTTATCTGAAAATCGGTCTCTATTTCGTCACCCCCGGCTGTTGGAGCGGACCTCACAGCTTTTTTGCCGAATCCGAGTCGTTCTGCAGATTGAAATGTTTGAGTCCTCGGTCTGGGTATGTCCAAAATCCATGTCGAGAGCAAAGGAAGCCGAATCCCTTTTAAAGGAATTACATTGGAAACCGATAGCCCGATTTTTTTCCAATCCTCACCGGTTTTTTGTAGAATTTTTGAAAACATTGTTAAATCAGCCTCATCCAAGGTCAAGGGGACGGAAACCTTGTACAAGGGGTGCCATAATGCATCTTGAGAAATATAACTTGCTTGAATCTTGATTTTTTGTTGTTTCCGGGAATCAAATAAAATTTCAATGACCTTTTTCGTTTTTTTATCTCCTTTACGCAAAGCAGCCAATTCTTCTTCAAGTATTTTAATCTCTTCATTTTTTACCTCGATTAAAGGTTCTATCGACTGCTTTTGGCCGTTAATCTTTTGAAAACCGGAAGTCAAGAAATCAAGCGTCTGATTCAGATCCTTTGACTCCGGAAAGCGGGTCTGCATATCCTTGGGGATCTGAACCTCGGAAAACCGGATCAGGGCATCTAAAAACTGTTCTTGTTTGTTTAATACCGACTTTTCATCCATTAACTTTCTATTGGACTGTTTCAAATCCTTTATTTTCCGTTCCAGGGATCGGATGTTTTCCTGAGGCGATTCAGTCGTCGCAATCTCTTTGAACTGAACGCTTAATATTTCTCCTTCTCCAAAAACTTTTGCCGATACCGAATCTTCATCCACGCGAAAGGCATCAACCTCTAAAAGCAACTCCTGAAATCCTTGTTGTATGACTTGAAATGCTTCCCGGGTTACAA
Source organism: Desulfobacterales bacterium (assembly GCA_016931455.1). Lineage (GTDB taxonomy): Bacteria > Desulfobacterota > Desulfobacteria > Desulfobacterales > JAHDSC01 > JAFGES01. The sequence continues at coordinate 1,661 of JAFGES010000031.1, forward strand.
GGGCCTGATTGGAAAATAACGTCACCTCTTTAATTTCAGATGGGATGATTTCAGCGGCGAAAGATACGCTTGCAGATAGAAGTAAAACCGTACTTATAAAAAAATATATTCTCTTCATAAATCCCTCCCGTTAGTTGGGCTGACAATCCGTCATGTTGTCGCTATTATCGGATTAATGACTATGAAAATAAAATACAGCCGGCATCAATGGGTTGATTTTTCTAAAAGCAGGCAAGAGCTGTTTTTCAAAAGTTTAAATAGGTTAACAAAGCAAAAAAAAAGAATATGTTCGACTTGTAGGGCAATTTTGCTGATGATATAATAAAAATTAATTTACTTCAATGACTCTTTTTTTTTAAAAATCGTCACGAAAGACTCAGTCAGGGTTTCCCGTGAAGTCTCGATTTTTTTTTAATTTACAGAAAAGGGAGGTACCATGAAAACGGAACGAATTATTATGCGAGCACTGGCGTGGATGATCATCGTCATGCTCGTGATTCCTCCTGGAATACAGGCGCAGGATTTAGCAGAGACGGATCAGACCGATAGATTTAAAAAAGAAGAACTGGTGCAGATGCTTGCACCGATCGCCCTTTACACGGATTCGCTGATCGCTCAGATACTGATGGCATCGACCTATCCGCTGGAAATTGTTGAAGCCGAACGCTGGGTACGTCAAAATGAAGATCTAAAAGGTGATGCACTAGATGACGCCTTGCAGGAAAAGACTTGGGACCCTAGCGTAAAGTCGCTCTGTCATTTCCCGGGCATCCTTTTTGCCCTGAGCGACAAGCTGGACCAAACCACAAAGTTGGGAAATGCCTTTTTGAATCAAGAGGATGATGTGATGGCAACCATCCAGGAATTACGTCGAAAAGCGCATGAACAGGGGAATCTCGCGACGACAAAAGAACAGAATGTTATCATTGAAAAGGAAGTCATACGAATTGAACCGGCTGATCCTTCGATAATCTACGTACCGGTTTACAATCCACTGTATGTTTATGGTTCATGGTGGTATCCCGCCTATCCACCTTATTACTGGTACTATCCACCCGGTGTTGTTATTTCCGGCGGATATATCGGCTTTAACTTCGGATTTTTTGTCGGAATCGGCATATCCTCCTGGACCTGGTTTGACTGGCATAGACACCGCATTCATGTAGATCTCGAAAGAACGAGAAGATTCCACAGATTCGACCACACCCGGCATAAAGTCGACCGGCCTTTTTGGCGACATGACCCTATTCATAGAAGGGGAGTTGCTTATAGAGATAGAAAAACAAGTGTGCGCTTTAAACATAGACCCTCACAGCGGGTGATTGTGGGCCCGGAAATGCGTGGATACCCGCTAAAAAGCCCTAAAAGAAAGGATGTAAAACCATCACCGCCCCCCCACAAGCCCCGAAAGGAAGCGGTTGCGCCTAAGGTAAAAACAAAACGTGAAAAAATTCGAATTACCCCGAAACGGGATACCCCCTTTAGAGGAATCGGTGATGGAAAATTTGAGCGTAGAGCTAGTGAGCGTGGAGGCCAAAGTCGACGAATGGATGACGTAAAACGCAAAGGCAAAGAAACCGATTATCCGGATAGGCAAGGTCAAGAAAGCGGCAGATCACCCGACATTAGGAAAGGCAGGGGTTTCCGCAGATAGCAAAGACCATCGGGCTGTCTTGAATTCTTTTCAGCAATGATACATGCACAAGGGAGGAAAAATGAATATCATCACATTGTATAAGAAAAGAGTACGGTGCCGGCTGCCCCTTCTAACCGGCTTCATAGTTGTTGTTGCCGTGTTCCAGCTATGGGTCGTGTCGGCTGCACAAGATGCGGACATACCGCAGAAAAACTTTTGTTCCCCTGAGGAAGCGGTAAAGTCTCTGGTCGCCGCAGTCCGGGCGAATGACACAAAAGAAATGCTTGCCATTTTAGGCATTGAGAGCAAGGAATTGATTTTTTCCGGCGATGAAACGGCAGACCGACTCGATCGTGAAAAATTTCTTGAGTTCTATGATCAGATGAACAGCCTTCAGCAGGATTCGGTGGTCAAAATGGTTCTTTGTATTGGTACTGATAACTGGCCTTTGCCCATCCCCATCGTGAAGAAGGATGCAAGCTGGATATTTGACATACAGGAAGGGAAACAGGAGATCCTGAACCGGAGAATAGGCAGAAACGAGCTGCATGTTATAAACGTTCTTAATGCCTATGTTGATGCCCAGCACGAATACGCAAGCAAAGATTGCAGGGGTGAAGGTTTGGTTGAATTTGCGCAGAGACTGGTCAGCACCGAAGGCAAACGCGACGGACTATACTGGGATGCGCAAGAAGGCGAAAAAGAAAGTCCCCTCGGTCCTCTTATCGCGCAGGCCGCAAAGGAAGGATATGCCGATGCAGACCTTTCGCCGTTTCACGGCTATTACTTCAAAATCCTGAAGAGCCAAGGGAAACATGCCGACGGAGGAGCATACGATTATGTGGTTAAGAGAAAAATGATCCTCGGCTTTGCTCTTGTCGCTTATCCTGCAGAATATGAAAATTCCGGCGTTATGACCTTTATTGTAAATCAGAAGGGAATCATTTACGAAAAGAATCTGGGTGAGGATACAAAATCCAAAGCCGAAGCCATAAAAATATTTGATCCCGATAATACTTGGACCAAAGTCGAGGAAACAATAAAATCAGAATAATTGAAAACGAAGTGCACCCTACCCTAATAGGAAAAATACTAAAATGAGTTAGGCAGCACATGTACAGCTAAAAAATAGAAAAGCCGCATTATAAAACGCGGCTTATTCTTTTTGATTATATTTTTGATTTTGGTCGGGACGACTGGATTTGAACCAGCGACCCCAGCGTCCCGAACGCTGTGCTCTACCAGACTGAGCCACGTCCCGACTTTAATTGGCCTTTTTTTATGTTACGAACAAGAAATTGTCAATCAAAAATATACTTTTGTGAAACAATATTTGTCTCTTATATAATGTAAATTCAAGATTTCAGCATAGTTATTTACTTTTGACTTTTCTGCCGTCTATCTTTCTTCAGATCGATCCTAAATAAAAGGATTTTTTACTACAATTGTTTCTTCTCGGCCCGGCCCTACGGATATGATATTGATAGGCGTTTGGGTAAGCTCCACAATCCGGTTAAGATATTCGATCGCATTTCTCGGTAGATCCCCGATTTTGCGGATCTTGGAAATATCTTCCGACCATCCCGGCAGAGATTCATAAATCGGCTTACAGGCGGCAAGGATTTTAAGATCCGCCGGAAAATCATCGAGAATCTCACCATTGCATTCATAACCGGTGCAGATTTTGATTGTCTCCAGCCCACATAAAACATCCATTTTGGTGATAATAAGACCTGTCAGACCATTTAAGCGAACGGCGTTTCGAACGATGACGGTATCCAACCATCCACAGCGGCGTTTGCGCCCGGTGGTGGCACCGAATTCCGCTCCTTTTTTTTGAATACTTTTACCCACTTCATCAAAAAGTTCAGTCGGAAAGGGCCCTTTTCCCACACGCGTAGTATAAGCTTTAACAATACCGTTGACTCCTGTAATATATTTCGGTCCGATACCGGACCCGCAGCAGGCATTGGCGGAAACCGTGTTGGAGGAGGTCACATAGGGATAGGTGCCGTGGTCAATATCTAGATGGGTTCCCTGCGCGCCTTCAAACAGAACCTGCTTTCCGGCTTTGATCGCCTCAGTGATTTCAACTGAAATATTGGCAACATGAGGTGCAAGCCTCTGGGCAAATCGATTATATTGCGTGATCACACTATCCGGATCCACTTTTTCAACTGAAAGATAATTTTCCAGGTAGAAATTTTTTTCTTCCAGGATAGACTTCACCTTTTCGCTGAAAACTTCAGGATCAAGCAGTTCCACGAATCGGATACCTCTGCGGGTGGCTTTATCTTCATAACAGGGTCCGATCCCGCGTCCGGTGGTTCCGATCTTTTTATCGCCCTTCTTTTTTTCGCGGGCCAGATCGAGCTGTTTGTGATATGGCATGATAACATGCGCTCTTTCACTGATTTTTACTCGATCAGGTCCTACATCGATACCCTTGCTGCTTAGGTAATCCAATTCTTCAATCAGAACGGCAGGATCAACTACCACGCCGTTGCCGATAAAACAGGTTTTTCCCTGCAGCGTACCCGAGGGAATCACATGACAGATGGTCTGCTCACCATTTACAACCAAGGTATGACCGGCATTGTTTCCGCCTTGAAACCGAACCACAATATCGGCATCTTCCGCCAAAAGATCTACAATTTTACCCTTGCCCTCATCTCCCCATTGGGTTCCGATAATTACAATATTCGACATGAAATACTCCTTAATATAATCAACTCATACAAAGGTTAAAATATAATTTTCAGGAAATTACTCGCTGCGTTGGGGTTAACACCCGGCGCTTGCGGAAAAAATCCCGGATCAGGGCTTTGCAATCATCCCGACAGATACCGCTTAAAATTTCCAACCGGTGATTCAATCGCCCGTCTTCAGCAAAATTGTATAGAGAACCCGCCGCTCCCCATTTGGGATCACAGGCGCCAAAAGCAACTCTTGCAAGCCGAGAATGAATAATTGCCCCCATACACATAATGCACGGCTCGATCGTAACATACAGGGTTGTATTTAACAACCGGTAATTCATAACCTTTCGGGCTGCTGTCCGCAGGACCAAAATTTCCGCATGCGCCGTGGGATCATTAAGCGCGATCGTGCGGTTATGGTCTTTAGACAGGACCTCTCCATTTTCTGAAACCAGTACGGCCCCTACCGGAACTTCTTCGTTCTTTCCGGCTTTGACGGCTTCGCAGAGAGCCATTTGCATGTATTTGGTATGTATTGAGTTCATCATAAAAAATATTCAAGTTAGCATTGACAACTTAATTCATATAGCTTAAAAACCAAACAAATTCTAATTAATTTTAATTTGCGCCCGTAGCTCAGTTGGATAGAGTGCCGGACTACGAATCCGTAGGTCGCAGGTTCGAATCCTGCCGGGCGCGCCAGAAAAATAAAGCCTTAGAGAAAATTCTCTAAGGCTTTTTTATTTTGGGGTGACAATAGGGTATATGTTGCTTCATAAAAATAGCTTTTTCCACTCTGCGTTCGGTCACGCGCAGGCAGGCTCCGAGAGTAATGAGTCGTCTATGATTGTTTCGGTTTTTTCGTCATTACCCTGGATTCCGGGGGCGGTCTGGCCCTCGGGCAAGGGGGTTCTCATTCTCGCCCGCACCCTTCAGAGCGCGGCAGCCGGGGTCCTTCGACCCCTCTCCATGCAAGTAATTTTCCATGTCTTCTCACCCGAAAAGCGCGGCACCACCATGCGCATTTACGCGCTCGGTGCGGTGCTGGCTCCGGCTTTCGGGCCGATGCTGGACGGGATGATGGTCGATAGTTTCGATTGGCGCTATATCTTTTTTTTGAGCATTCCGCCCGCTCTTTTGGGTATGTTTCTGACTACGATCTTTATGCCGGGAAGCTTCAATAACAGATAAATTACTGACCCATAGAAATGGTCTTTTCAAGCTTCTCAGCAATCCATACCTTTATCAGCGATTGTCTGGGTATACCCAATCGTTTTGCTTCCTTGTCCAAAAGCTGAAGCATCCAAGTAGGGAAGTCCACGTTAACCCGTTTTTGCTCCTGCCCGGGTTTTGTTGCCTTTGAGACATCAAAATGTTCCAAAACGCTTTTACCCTCATCAAATTTTTTATCTAAAGTCTTAGCTTTCATAGATTTTAATTTCCTCGATGCGAGATTTTCGCACGGATATTATTCTTATATTTTCAGACCGATAAGTGAATATTGCCGACCAGTGTCTGTTGTTTATTTTGCCTATAAGCATAAAACGCGGTTCCTCAACCTCTCTGGCCGGGATTTGGACGCGATCAGAATCGTCCCACAGCAACTGGGCATTTTCAAAGTTTATGCCATGCTTTTGTTCGTTTGAATCACTTTTTCTTTTGTCATATTCAAATTTCATATTTATACAAATAATATACCTTTTATATATCATTTGTCAATATTTGTGGAACGGAAAGTTGCAAGATCTGATATTTTGCATTATCCAGAACTATGGAAACCTGTTCCAGTTTGGGTTCCAGAGTTTTTTTAAACTTCTTTTGTGCGATAGAATATGTTCCCGCTTTTTCACTCTCCGATTATGGAAATTAATTGAATCCAGAGTGATTATAAATTTGATAAAGTCGTTTGTTCAGCACTATTTTAGAAAGATTCTTCTAATCGTATTTTATGGTTGTTCGCAGTCTAATACAATCGGCTTGACCGTCATCGGGCAGGTGGCTATAATACTTTCACAACCGGAAAGCAATCAGAGCATCTAAAAGGCTCAATGCGACTCTAAAGAAAGGGATCTACGATGCTCAAATATATCAAATACACAGTCGTACAGCTGATGTTGCTGATGGTCACCGCCACCGTTTGGGCAAACGATTCCCTCATCATCCCGGTGAAAAAAGCACGGCCCGAAGCCTGTACCGGCAGGCAGATGCCTCTTGACCAAGGTGAAATATTGGCCCAGTCTTTTCTGGAAAACTTGTCCATGCATGAGCCCATGTACTTTCTGCTGGGTGTGGAACCGGGGTTGGAACAGAGTAAATTTCAGATCAGTTTCAAATACCGCCTTTTTAATCCAAAGGGATATCTTGCGGAAATAGCCCCTTGGGTGTCGGGGTTCCATCTGGGCTATACTCAACGTTCTCTCTGGAATTTGAAAAACGACTCCAAACCCTTTGAAGACACCAGCTATATGCCGGAACTCTTTTACCTGCTTCCTAAAATCGACCTGAATATCAGACGCATCGCCGCATTCGGTGTTCAAGGCGGTTTTGAGCACGAGTCAAACGGCAAGAGCGATGATGAGTCTCGCAGCACCAACTACTTGTATTTAAAACCTATTTTAGGCGTCGACCTGATGGACGGCTTCTATCTTAAGATTGCTCCCAAAATATACACGTATGTCTGCAATTCCGAAAGCACCAACGACGACCTGATGGATTACCGAGGATATTTTGATCTGGAGGTCGGGATCGTTGATCCGGTGGGGTTGGCACTGAATTCTCATCTATGTTGGGCAAAAGAAGGTGCCTCGGTGCAATTGGACCTGACTTATCCCATGACCCAGCTGATGAGCAAAAGCTTGAATTTCTATCTGCAGGCTCAGTACTTCAGCGGCTACGCTGAAACGCTGATCCATTATAACGAACGCCATGA
>JAFGES010000032.1 GCA_016931455.1 Desulfobacterales bacterium
GTCATCAGTCAAAACCCGCTTGAAGGCACCGCCGTTATCTTAGGTACGGCCGTGGATCTGGTCGTATCCCTGGGTCCGGTTATGGTTCCCGTGCCCGGTGTGGTCGGGCAGCCCCAGGCCGATGCAGAAACGACCATTACTGCCGCCGGTTTGATCGTCGGAACGGTCACTACCGCTAACAGCGCAACAGTCCCGGCCGGCAACGTCATCAGTCAAAACCCGGTTGAAGGCACTGCCGTTATCTTAGGTACTGCCGTGGATCTAGTCGTATCCTTGGGCCCGGTCGTTACAGATGATTTAATACCCCCGATATTAACGATTTCCGCAAATCCTTCGCCCGTTAATAAAGGAGAGAATATCACGATTACGATAGTAGCTGTAGACAATGTTGGTGTTGTTCTCTTAGAACTGAATGTTGATGGTATTCCCGTACCTTTAGATGCTAATGGTATTGGTATTTTTTCATCAAATACGCCGGGATCATTTTTGGCAACAGCAACGGCACAAGACGCAGCAGGAAACTCTTTTAGTGACAGTGTGGAATTTATCGTGATAGATCCGGATATCAGTTCCATTCCTACGGCAGAAATAACTTCTCCGGAAGAAGACAGCGAACTGTATGAAACGACCAATGTTATCGGAACTGCTTCCGGATCGGATTTTATGCAATATACTCTTGAATATGCACCGCATGGAAGCAATGACTATATAATATTTGCTGAAGATACAAGCCCGATTACAGATAATGTCCTCGGGGTCTTTGATCCGACTTTGCTGGCCAACGGACTCTACACAATCCGTTTGACGGCAATAAGCATTGGTGGACAGTATGCTGTATCCACGAAAATCGTTCAGGTAATAGGAAAGCGGAAAGTCGGGCTTTTCACCTTATCCTTTAAGGACAAGGTTGTCCCCATCGGAAAATTCCACCTTGAAGTCTCCCGCACTTACGATAGCCGCGACAAAACAAAAGGCGATTTCGGATACGGATGGAAGCTGGATCTAAACGACGCCAAGCTAGTTATAAACCGTAAACCAGGAGAATTTTGGCGTCAGTATTCCAGCGGAGGTTGGTTTCCCACTTATTACTTAGTAGAAACCAAAAGCCATCTCGTTACCATTAACTTTGGTGATGAAGAAGAATTGAATTTCAGACCTCAGCCTAACCCGCAGTCTTCATCCATAATTCCCATCGAATACCTTGACAGCATGAATTATGTGCCCGTAGGAGACACACGGGGAACAGTGGTTCCCAACATACAACCCTATTTTGTATATGGAGGGATTGGAGAGGTAGAACTTTTGGATTTAAGTGTAAATCTTTATAACCCGACTGGTTATAAATACACAATGCCTGACGGATACAGTTATTATTTTGATAATTCAAACTCAGTCTCACAGCTTAGGTACAATCTGTCCAGCATTACCGATCCCAACGGAACAACCATAACACTGAATCCATCCGGATTGATCCGTTCCGATGGGCTGAGTATTGAGTTTATACGTGATGCCGAGGGACGAATCACATCTCTATTAGACCCCAACGGAAATGAGATCACCTATGAATACAATATACGAGGGGATTTGGCTGCTGTGATCGATGCCGAGGGCAATCGTACCGAGTTCATCTACGATGCCAATCACAATCTCCTGGAAATTAACGATCCCTTGGGTCGAGCAGTTCAGCGCCAGGAATTTGATGAAGAGGGTCACCTGATAGCTATTACCGATGCAAAGGGCGGTCGCATAGAAATCGAATACGACCTAGGTTCAAACACTGAGATCGTAAGAGATAAAAGGGGAAACCCGACTATTTATGAGTACGATATTAACGGCAATGTAGTCCAAAAGACTGAATTTCCTGAAGTTAACGGGACACCCCAGGCAGTGGTTACAAGTTATGTATATGATGCTAACAATAATCTGATCTCTCAAACAAAGCCGAATGGATCAATTACCGAATTTACCTATTCTGCCAAGGATGAACTCCTTACCAAGACAATAGATGCTGGCGGTTTAAATTTGTCTACTATTTACACTTATGACAGCGCAGGTAGAGTACTTACGGTCACAGACCCCATAGGCAATGTTGTCACCAATACTTATGACTCCAATGGAAATCTTACCTCGCGAACCGATCGTTTGGGAAATGTTACAACTTACAATTACAATGCACAAGGTCTTGTTTCACGGAAAACCGATCCATTGGGTAATTACGTCGAATACACTTATAACCCATTGGGAAACAAAATCCGCGAAGAAATGTTTTCAATGGGCGGCATCAGCCTCAGGTTAATGGAATTTACCTATGACAACAACGGAAATAAACTCAAGGAAACCCTATATGTGACGAAAAACGGCACCTCTATACCACTGACTACGGTTTATGAATATAACAACAATGATCGGATTGTTTCCGTCACTGATCCTATGAGTAATGTGACACGAACGGAATATGATGCTACGGAGCAGAAAATCGCAGATATAAATCCTCTCGGTCTTCGCATTGAATATATCTACGATAATATCGGAAATCTTATAGAAACCAAATATCCGGATGGAACTTCAACCTTGTGCGAATATGATTCAGACGGCAACCGAATCTCTGTTACCAATCGTAACGGTCAAAAAACCACTTATGAATTCGATGCCGTTAAACGAATCGTGCAGGCTAGCTATCCCGACGGTGCCACCCGTCAAACCTTTTTCGATGAGGTTGGCAATTTTATCGCTGAAGTCGATGAACGCGGAAATCGGATAGACCATACTTACGATGCTGCCGGACGTAGAATCAGTACTATTCAACCGCTTGTTTTTAATGCAGCAACCGGCACGAATGAGCGACCGCTAACGCTATATGAATATGACGCTAATGGAAACAGGACTGCCGTAACAGATGGAAACGGAAACAGGACAGAATTCACCTATGATAAAGAAAACCGAAAGACCGTTACAACTTTTCCAGACACAAACATCGCAACCGTTGATTATGATGCACTGGGAAGAGAAATTGAACGCACCGATACCTCCGGACTAACTACCACCTTCCAATATGACGAATTAGGCCATCTCATTCGCGTTTCTTTACCTCCCCCGAAAGCCGGTGATCCGAACCCGGAAACGCTCTATGCGTATGACGAAGCAGGAAACCTGATTTCACAGACAGATGCAAACGGCCACGTAACACTTTTTGAATATGATCTGCTGGGTCGTCGTACAGCAAGACAGCTTCCCGGCGGTCAGAGGGAAACGTTCCAATATGATGCGGCCGGTAACCTGATACGGCATACCGATTTTAACGGCGCCACTATTATCTACACGTATAATGAGGCAGGCCGTCAGGTTCTCATTGAACACCCGAATGGCTTCAGTGTGGCCACTGTATATGCGGGAGAAGGACAACGCATCAGAGTCAATGACAGTCAAGGTGAAACCGTTCTCCTTTATGACGGCAGAAACAGACTACTGGAGGTAACCTATCCATCCGGTCAGTTTGTATCCAATATCTATGACGATGCCGGAAACAAAATTCAGGTCATTACCCCAGGTGGTGTAACAAATTACACTTTTGATGCGCTCAATCGGCTTTCCACCGTAACTGATCCTGCCTTTGGAATTACTGAATATTTGTATGATGCCGTCGGAAATCAAGTGGAAGTTATCAATGCTAATGGCTCTTATGGGGAATATACATACAACAGCCGAAACCAACTTGAGAAATTGACCAATCTCAAAAGCGATTCGAGTGTTATCAACTCTTATGAGTACGTTCTTGATACAAACGGTTTAAGGACACAAGTTAATGAACATGACGGTAGTTCCGTCAGTTATATCTATGATAACAATCATCGATTGATCAGGGAGACACGAACCGGAACGGATCCATATAACATCAGTTACTCTTACGACCCTGTAGGAAACCGGATTTCAATGGAGCGTGACGGCATAATAACAGCCTATGCTTACGATTCAAATGATCGCCTCTTGTCAGAAGGCCCTGTCAATTATGATTATGATGCCAATGGAAATGTGATTAAAAAGACTCAAGGAACTGATATCACTACTTACGAATACGACTTTTCAAACAGACTGATACAATCAACAGACTTCGCCGGAGAGACTACCGCCTATGTTTATGATTTTGACGGAAACAGAATCAAAAAACAAGACAATTCAAGCGAAGTCAACTATCTGGTCGACATTTGCAGCAATTGCGGACTATCACAGGTTCTTGAGGAAAGAGACGGTTCAGGTACCCTCGAAACACTTTATGTCTATGGTAATGATTTGCTTTCCCAAAATCACGGTGGTGTAGTCTCGTATTACCATTATGACGGGCTTGGAAGTACTCGTGCGCTGACCAGCGACTCTGAAGAGGTGACCGATACCTATACATTTGACGCTTATGGCAAACTGAATTCATCGAGCGGAATCACACAAAACAATTACCTCTTTGCCGGCGAGCAGTTTGACCCGAACGTCGGACTCTATTATCTGCGGGCACGGTACTATGATCAGAATACAGGCCGCTTCTTTAGCATGGATCCGGTCATGGGAGACCCTCAAACCCCGATAAGTCTCCACCGGTATCTATATGCCAATGATAATCCCGTCAATTTTGTGGATCCGACCGGAATGATGACCCTTATTGAAATCAATATCTCTATATCCATCCAAACCACCCTAAGATCCATTTATACCAAAAACCTGCTTAAGTTCTTTTTCAAGGCAGTCAAGATTATTTATTGCACAATTGAGCCGGCCTACCGAATGCAGGATATCGGCTTTGATATGATATTTAGTGGTCTGCCTGGCGGTGAACTCCTTATAAATCAGTCGAGAGATCAGATTGCAAAAGGTTTTGCAGCCATCGGGGCGGCTATTGTCGATACTTATAAGCAGATTGGTAATGATATCATCAGCGTCAAAACAGAGGTTAGCGGCCTGCTCAAAGATCTTTACGATGCGTATAACTCGGGGACCATACCGATTCCGGTTCCCGATGAACTGGCCAAGTTGCTGGAATTTAAGAAAAGGCTTGAAGGCTGGATGCAATCGTTTGCCGATGCATTAGAGGATGTCGATTCAATTCTTCATGGGGATAAATGTGCGCAATTTACTGTGATAGCCAAGTATGCAGATTGGGTAATTGATAAGATACCGGACTTTTAACCATAATTTATCTTAAAAACCGCACCTCCTTGAGTTGTGTTCTCAGGGAGGTGCGATTGCCTCAAATGCTTTCACTGCCACTTTGTTACTCATTCAGCTTTTTTTGAACAAGCAACGATCCTCTAAACGGATCCGATAATCACTATTTTTTTTAAAGAATCGGTAAATATTTTTCCAATTCAAAATTACTGACATGCATCCGGTAATTGTCCCACTCAATCTTTTTATTCATCAGAAACTTTTCAAAAATATGATCCCCTAATGCTTCTCGTACAAGGTCACTGGTTTCCATTATTGGTATGGCATCACCCAGACTACCCGGTAAAGAGTCGATTCCTTTACTCGAACGTTTTTCCGGTGTCATCTCGAAAATATCCTCTTCAATCGGATCGGGTAATGCATACTTTTCCTCAATACCCTTCAAACCGGCTGCCAGCATTACAGCGAAGGCCAAATACGGGTTGCATGCCGGATCCGGACAGCGAAACTCCATTCGAGTGGCATTTGCCTTCCCCGGTTTATACATCGGAACACGGATCAGCGCTGATCGATTCCTGCGCGCCCATGAAATATAAACCGGTGCTTCATAACCGGGAACCAATCGCTTATATGAATTGACCCATTGGGCTACAATCAGTGCGATCTCTTTGGAATGTTTTAAGAGTCCGGCAATATAGCTTTTACCGATTTCAGACAGATAATATTTATCATTGGGATTAAAAAAAGCATTTTCGCTGCCTTTGAAAAGGGACTGATGCACATGCATGCCGCTGCCATTCTGACCGAATATGGGTTTGGGCATAAAAGTAGCATAAACACCATGCTGCAAAGCAACTTCCTTGACCGTCAGGCGATAGGTCATGGCTGCATCGGCCATGGAAAGTGCATCTGTATAGCGTAAATCAATTTCATGCTGACTCGGTGCCACTTCGTGATGACTGTACTCAACCTTGATTCCCATACTTTCCAGCGCGAGGATTGTATCTCGTCTCAAATCGCTGGCGACATCCAGAGGGGTCAAATCGAAATATCCGCCATGATCCAATATTTCAGGTTTGCCTGTGGCATTCTTAAAATAAAAAAACTCAAGCTCCGGTCCTACATATAACTGAAATCCCATATCCGCAGCTTTTTTCAGATTACGCTTTAATGCATAGCGTGGATCCCCCTCATAAGGGCTACCATCGGGTTTCAGAATATCGCAAAACATTCGCGCCACATTCGTAGTTTCTCTGACGCGCCAAGGTAGGATAACAAATGTAGAAGGATCCGGTTTGGCAATCATGTCACTTTCTTCAATCCTGGCAAATCCTTCAATCGACGATCCATCAAACCCCATTCCTTCTTCAAAGGCAGTTTCTAATTCTTCAGGTAAGATCGTAAAACTTTTCAAAAATCCAAGTACATCCGTGAACCAAAGTCGAATAAATTTTACATTTTGTTCTTTTATCTGATTGAGTACAAAGGCTTTATCTCTTTTTGCCATTTTTTGCTCCTTTACTTTTAAGGCTTTTATTTTCCCATCAAAAATGCTTTGATTAAACCTATCTCTAAGTACGAAATCGCTTAGCATTAATCTGATATTTATTGATCCGCAGTCCCATAATACGTTCCGTAATTCCGAGAAGTTTAGCGGATCTTGCCATATTACCGCGAGATGTTTTTAATGCATCCATAATCAAATCTCTTTCCAGGTTATCAAGTGCATCCTGCATCGTGCCGTGATAAATAGTCCCACTAGAGCTCGATGTCTGTAATGACGGCGGCAGATGATAACCATGAATGACACCGTCATTGCTTAGCAGAGCAGCACGTTCAATGCAGTTTTCCAGTTCTCTGACATTGCCCGGCCAGTGATAGCTCATCAACATATCTAAGGCATGGGTACATATACGCAGAATTTTCTTGTGGTTTGATTTAGCATAGCGTTCGGCAAAAAAATCTGCCAAAAGAGGAATATCGGTTTTACGCTCACGCAGCGGTGGGACATAGATTGGGAATACATTCAGCCGGTAGTATAGATCCTCTCTAAACTTCCCTTCTTCCATCAAAGATTCCAGGTTACGATTAGTAGCGGCGATAACCCTGACATCAGCCTTGATGGTCGAATTCCCCCCTACCCGTTCGAATTCAAATTCCTGGAGTATCCGCAAAAGCCTTATTTGAACCGTAGGAGGAAAATCTCCCACTTCATCCAGAAAAACAGTACCTTTGGATGCTAGTTCAAACCGCCCTTTTCTTTGATTTGTCGCTCCGGTAAAGGCTCCTTTTTCATGACCGAAAAGCTCACTTTCCAGAATTGTTTCCGGTAAAGCGGCACAATTGACCTTGATAAACGGACGATTGGCTCTAAGGCTGTGATAGTGGATCGCATTTGCTACTAATTCTTTACCGGTTCCACTTTCGCCCCGTATCAAAACCGTTGCATTACTTTCAGACACTTGTGCAATCAGTTCGTAAACATCCTGCATACCTTTTGATTTTCCAATGATATTGGCAGGATGAAATCGCTCTTTTAATTTATTCTGCAACCGCAAATTTTCCTGAATTAAAAGTTCACGCTCCTCTTGCGCTTCCTGTCTCAGACGTACGGCTTGGGCCACCATAGAAGCGATAATCGTTAAAAGGCGCAAATCTTCTTTCAGTGAAACCGACTCATCAAACAATCTATCGGCACTCAAAGTGCCGATGACTTCATTGCCGATTTTAATCGGCACGCATATGAAGGAAATATCTTTTTTTTGCAGATTCTTACGGGATCCGGTTCGGTCTAAAAACAGCGGTTCATCATCAATATGAGGGACAACCAATGGCTGACCCGTTTCCACAACCTTTCCGGTTATCCCCTCACCAATTTTATATCTGCCCCGTCTTTTCTCATTTTCCGATAGACCGTGAGCAGCATCGATATAAATCTCACCAGTCATCCGGTTCAGCAATGTTAAGGTTCCTCGCGTCATACCCATTCGTTCCGCCAGCGCACTGAGAACCGGACCGACCACTTCGCGCAGATTCATACTGCTACCCAAAGCCTGGCTGACCTCCCATAAAAGGGATAATTCTTCAATTTCTCTATTTACGATAAATTCTTTATTCACGGCTCTAAGTTCCATGCCTTCTTCTTAATTTAAAAATTGTTCAGCCTCCGATTTCTTAATTTTCTTTATTAAAGCTGAAGCGTAAAATAATATTATTAATTTTTCATATTACACATTATTGTAAATTAATCAATAGTTATATACAAAGATGTATATATAAATATTTATGTTTTTAATAAATTTTTTACTATTTTTTCAATAAGTTATAAAATTTTTTGACCTTGTTTCGCTTAAAGTAATAAAATTAAATGCATTCATATTTGTATTTTTATAATGTTGATAAATTCGATCAATTGGGTTGGTTATCTATGGTGGAAATGAAAAAGTTAGAGGTGAGGTACTGACCGTCAAATTACTCCGGCAAAGCCGGAGGTAATGTGACTTGGTTAAGTAAGGTCCAAGAGAGGCTTTACAGAGAAGTTCGCTTGAACACACCTTGACGTGGGAGGCTTTGTAAGACCGTATTGCTTAGACTGTTCTGGAATATACATCCGATCGAAAATCCGATTTTTTTCCCTCTGCCAAATAATAATAGCCGATACCGGCAATCATGGCCGCATTGTCCCCACAAAGATCAAAGGATGGGATATGGACCCGGATCCCTTTAGTTTCGGCATCCTGCCGAATTTTTTGTCTCAATCGGCTGTTTGCGGCCACGCCGCCTACGATAGCAATATGATCACAATTTTTTTCGATGGCAGCATGGATAACTTTATAGACCAGCACATCGACGACCGCTTCTTGAAATCCAGCCGCAATATCTTGGATTTGTGTTTTATATTCGTCCGGATGAGTTTGGATATATCGGTTGACGGCTGTTTTTATTCCACTAAAACTGAAATCAAAAGCGGATTTATCTAAATAGCTTCTTGGAAAAACAATTTGATCCGAATTTCCTTGTTTGGCAAGTGTATCGATAATCTTACCGCCCGGGTACCCTAGACCCAGCATTTTGGCGACCTTATCATAAGCTTCGCCGACCGCATCATCCCGCGTTTGTCCGAGCAGTTCCAGCCGGGTGTGAGAGGTAACATGATAAATACTAGTATGCCCGCCCGACACCAATAAAGCAACAAATGGAAAGGGAGGCGGATCAGGTTCCAAAAATACGGAATTAACATGACCCTCAAGATGATTGACGCCGATCCAGGGAATTTCGAGAACAAAGGAATACGCTTTGGCGAAAGAAAAACCTACGAGCAACGCACCAACCAAACCCGGTCCCTGTGTCACCGCGATGGCATCTAACTGATTTAAATGGATATCGGCGTTTTGGATCGCCTCATTAACAACCGGAACAATGGCTTCGATATGTTTTCTAGAAGCTAATTCAGGCACAACTCCGCCATAGGGATGATGAATTGCAATCTGAGACGAAACCACGGAAGATAAAATTTTTCGTCCGTCAATTACAACAGCCGCTGCCGTTTCATCACAGGATGTTTCAATACCGAGAATTTTCATAATGTTTTGATTTTATCTTAAACAGACACCTGTCTGTTTTCTATTTTCTTTGAAGATCTATCTCCTCAAGACTGATGGAAAATTTTTTTAAAAATAAACCATTTGCCGAACAAAATGCCCTAACGGCGTCAAGATGGTTTGAATCATTATTGCAAAAAGAAATAAGCAGGCCGTCAATCATATCTTTTTTTAAAATCGTTTCGATATCGTTAAATGTTCCAAGAATCGGATAGCCTTGCAGTTTTTTTCCGATTTTCAAAATATCATCATCAATAAAACCGACCGGCTTTATTTTTAGTTTCTCATTATTTAAAATTTCGCGCAATAGAATCTCTCCTCCACGACCGGCACCGTATATTAGGATCTTCTCACCGGCAAGCTTTTTTTGCTTCATGGTATCGACAAAAAGCCGAAAAGAGCCGCGTGTGCCCAGAAGCAAAGCGGTGGTCAACAACCAGTCAATGACAAAGATTCCCTTTGAAAAAGGTTCAAATCGATAAATAAGGATAATCACCGCCACCGATAAAACTGTCGCCACAAAAGAGGCCTTGAGATCAAGAAAGACATCATTGGTACTCATATATCGCCAGATCCCCCTGTAGATCCCCATGCTGAAAAAGGCAATAAACTTGCAGGCAATAACGGCCGGTAACGATCGCAGAAATACTTTGAAATAAAGAGGAAATGTATCGGAATCAAATCGCAGCCGATAGGAAAAATAATAGGCAAATGCAATCAAGAAAAAATCCAGCAAAACCAAGAGAATCTGTCGTTTATAAGTTAACTCGATCAGTATCGGAGTATAAGGTCGATCACGCAAGAGTGAAAATTCTTTTTCAGGATAAACGCGAATCTGAGCTAAATAAATCCCCATTAGAAGAATTGAAATAACGATCGGCACGATTACAACCGGTGAAGTCAATGTATCCGTCTTGTCGACAAACAGAGCCGCAATACCGGAAATCATCCCAATCCCATAAAGAGAAAGGACGGCACCTTTTTCAGTGAGTCCCATCAGCACCAAGCGGTGGGATGTATGATCCCTACCCCCTATGGAGGCCTTGCGGCCACTTAAAATCCTTATAAACGTTACCATGGTGGTATCAAAAATCGGAACCAGCAACACAAGGATCGGAACTGCATAGGATGATAAAACATTTGCACTTCCTGCTTCCGGATAGAGAAGCGTGAGCATCGAAAGCATAAATCCAATTAAAAGACTGCCGCAGTCCCCCATGAAAATTGAAGCAGGATTAAAGTTGTAGAATAGAAAACCAATCAATGCTCCGGCAAGCATCATTGCTGCAAGAAAACCTTCAGGCAGCTTCCCTGACAATAAAAATGCGAGATACAAAGCTGCAATACAACCAACGCCGGCGCAAAGACCGTCCATGTTATCCAGCAGGTTGAAGGCGTTTGTGATCCCTACAATCCAAAAAATCGTTATCAGAGTATCCAATGTCAAGGACGTAAACCATTGCAACCGAAAACCAAAAAAAGTTACCATGGAAGCAACCAGGATTTGCCCCACGAGCTTTGTATGCGGTTTGATATTGATAAAATCATCCAAGAGCCCCAAGACAAAAAGCAGGGTCATACCGATCCATAACACCGCTGAGATGGAAGGTAACGCCGGAAGGTCGGATGATGTTTTTAAATGCAGCAAAATGGTACTAAAATCTGAAACAAAAAAAAGAGGGATAGCTATACCCAGGTAAATGGCAATGCCGCCGAAAAGAGCTGTCGGCCGCTTATGCCAACGTTCTTCCGTCGGATATGCCACCCCCCCCTTTTGCAAAGCGATCCGCCGCACAACCGGAGTTGATAAAAGACATAAAAAAAATGATAACGAAGCGAAAAAATAAGGCATTTTTATTTGGCAAAAAAAGCAGGGTTACGTGCACAAAGCACTTGCTTTTTAGGTAGGATTTTAGGATCACGGCAAAAACGAACTCCACCATCTTGAGTGGATTGATTATTTTCCGAAACCCTTAGCTTTCCTGTTTTTTTAATTTTGATTGGCTTTTCTTATTGCAGGCACCCGCCGGATGCTCAGTGATTCGAATAGCTCAACTTTTACAGGGTGGCTGACCCTTTTGCCCTCCGGCGATCCACTCAAACAGTTTGAAAAGGGGATCACGAATCGCTATCTTAAATCCATTCAATTTGCGTCGTTGAATTTTTCCTCTCAACAATTTCTCCGATCACAAAGGCTTTTTCGTTCATAGCGGTCAGTCGCTCAAGAATATCCTGAGCTGCTTTTTCAGGCACCACCGCGATCATACCGATTCCATTGTTAAAGGTCCGCAACATTTCCGTTTCGGATACATTACCGGCTTGTTGCAAAAAATTAAAAATAGGAGGTATATCCCAGCTTCCCCGACGAATTAATACCTTACATGCATTGGGAATAATACGAACAGTATTATCGACGATACCCCCTCCGGTGATATGTGCAAGCCCTAAAATAGGCAAGTCTTTGAGAATGCAATGAATCATTTCAGAGTAAATTCTTGTGGGGGTCAGCAACTCCTCACCAAGTGTTTTACCCAACTCCGGGACATAGGAGTCGACATTGAGCTTTAAGATATCAAAGCAAATTTTGCGTACCAGAGAAAAACCATTACTGTGTAATCCGCTGGATACAATTCCAATCAGTTTATTGCCGACATGAATTTCGGAACCATCGACAATTTTGCTATTATCAACAATGCCCACCGAAAAGCCCGCCAGATCATATTCGTTAGGATTGTAAAATCCGGGCATTTCAGCTGTTTCACCCCCAATCAGAGCACAGTTGGCCTGTTGGCATCCCACTCCGATACCCTTTATAATCTCGGCAACAATGTTTGTTTTCAGTTTTCCCATCGCAAGGTAATCGAGAAAAAACAAGGGCTTTGCCCCCTGAACCACAACATCGTTCACACACATGGCAACCAAGTCAATACCGACCGTATCGTGTTTGTCCAACATAAAAGCGACCTTGAGTTTCGTTCCCACTCCATCGGTTGAGCTCACCAGAACAGGCCGCTCATAATCCGCCACGTTTAGTGAAAAAAGACCCCCAAAACCACCGATTTCACCCATTACCCCGGATCGAGGTGTATCTTTGGCTATCTTCTTAATGATATCTACCAACTGATTTGCCTTGTTGATATTGACACCGGAATCCGCATACGTCAGAGAATCCACCATACTTATTTCTCCATTTAATAACTAAAGTCACATAAAAAAAGACAAAAATTAAACTGATTTAGCTTAAAAGTCAAAACAATTTTTTTGACATTCCATGCTCACTATTGTAATTATTTTTCTTTCGGACCGGATTGGATATAAAATTTTTTATAAAAGGTATGAGGTTAACTCAATGACTAAATTTGCAAGGCTTGACCGTCTGCCGCCCTATGTATTTGCAACGGTTAATAACCTTAAAATGCAAGCCAGACACTCAGGCGAAGACATTATTGATCTGGGAATGGGAAATCCTGATCTTGCCACACCCCATCATATCGTTACAAAACTCATCGAAGCGGTCCAAAAGCCTCAAAATCATCGTTATTCAGCTTCGCGAGGGATTACGAAACTTAGGATGGCCATTGCCGGTTGGTACAAACGCCGATTTAACGTCGATATTGATCCGGACAACGAGACTATTGTGACCATTGGGGTCAAAGAAGGCATTTCGCATCTCATTCTCGTGACCATCCGTCCCGGCGATCTGGTTTTTACACCCAATCCGACCTATCCGATTCATCCATACTCCGTTATTATTTCCGGCGGTGATGTACGCGGAATTCCTTTGAAACCGGGCATTGATTTTTTTGAAAACCTGATCGAATTCACCCGCCAAAGTTGGCCAAGGCCCAAGATCTTATTGATCAGCTATCCCCACAACCCCACAACCGAGGTTGTCGATCTTGAATTTTTTGAAAAAATCGTGGCCTATGCCAAAGAGCATGACATCATGGTAATTCATGATTTCGCATATGCAGACCTGGTATATGACGGTTACCAGGCACCGAGTTTTCTACAGGCCAAAGGCGCCAAAGAAGTGGGTGTCGAATTTTTCTCACTTTCCAAAAGTTATAATATGCCGGGCTGGCGAGTCGGTTTCTGTGTCGGCAATAAAAAAATGGTTGCGGCCTTGCAGCGCATAAAAAGTTACTTGGATTACGGTGTTTTTCAGCCGATTCAAATTGCATCGATCATCGCCCTAAACGGTCCGCAGGATTGTGTTGAAGAAATTCGTGAAACTTACAAAACACGCAGAGACACTCTAATATCCGGTCTCAATCGTGTCGGCTGGAATATTGAAAGTCCGAAAGGGACCATGTTCGTTTGGGCCAAAATTCCCGAACCGTTTAAAAAGATGGGATCGGTGGAATTTGCAAAATTTTTGATTAAAGAAGCACAGGTGGCGGTTTCACCCGGTCTTGGATTCGGTGAATATGGAGATGAATACGTAAGATTTGCACTCATTGAAAACAACATGCGAATCAATCAGGCAGTAAGAGGTATTCGAAAAGTAATGTAAACTTTTTTTTGATCGATCCTGAAAAAATAACATAGATAAAAAAATGATCGTTTAAAGGACCTAATCTTTATGAGAGAAATTAATATCGGCTTACTCGGCTGTGGCACCGTGGGTACCGGAGTGGCAAAAATTTTGATTGAAAACCGTGAACTGATCCGTTCTCGAGTAGGAACTCCTTTGGTTTTGAAACGTGTTGCCGATATCGATCTAAACAAAGAAAGAGGCATCTCATTTGATGAAGGCGTTTTCACCTCCGATGCTCAAAAGGTGGTCGATGATCCTGAAATTGACATTATTATTGAGATGATCGGAGGCAATGGTATTTCCAAAGACCTTATTTTAAGAGCCATAAAAAACGGCAAACAAGTCGTCACGGCCAACAAGGCCCTTATCGCCGGTCAGGGTAATGCCCTATTCAAGGCAGCGGCGGACAAAGGCGTTGATCTGGCCTACGAAGCGAGCGTCGGCGGCTGCATACCGATTATCAAAACACTGCGGGAATCTTTGGTCGGCAATCATATCAAATCGATGACCGGTATATTAAACGGCACGTGCAACTATATCCTATCCAAAATTACAGATGATGGAAGCACGTTTGAAGAGGCACTTTCCGAGGCGCAAGCCCGCGGCTATGCCGAAGCCGACCCGACCTTGGATGTGGAAGGATTCGATACCGCGCATAAATTAGCCATCATCATGTCCTTAGCATATGGTATGGAAATCAATTTAAAGGATATTTATATCGAGGGAATTTCAAAAATATCACCGATGGATATTGAATTCGCAGGGCAGTTCGGCTACCGGATCAAACTTCTCGTTATCAGTAAAAATAAAGGTGATAGGGTCGAAGCCAGAGTTCATCCGACAATGATACCTTTTGACAATCTGCTTTCAAATGTCAATGGTACCCTCAACGCAATTACGATTTCCGGTGATGCCGTCGGCGATATCCTGCTTTACGGGCATGGGGCGGGAATGCTCCCTACCGCCAGTGCCGTTATCAGCGATACGGTTGATATTGCCCGCAATATTTTAACCGGCACGCATGGCCGAATCCCTTTGCTTTCCTACCAAATGGAAAATATAAAAAAGATACCCGTGATGCCGGTTGATGAAATTTCAACCCATTATTACTTTCGATTTTCCGCCGCCGATCGACCCGGCGTTCTTTCGAAAGTCTCAGGTATTCTGGGCAATCATGACATCAGCATAAAGTCCGTGCATCAAAAAGGACGCAAATCAAATGGTTCGGTTCCCATTGTCATGCTGACCCATATAGCGAAAGAAGCAAACGTTCAAAAAGCACTAACGAAAATCGTTTGCCTGGACGTGATGTGTGATCGGCCGGTTCTTATCCGCATCGAGGATGAAGACGGACAAGATCTAATTTAAAAAAATATTGAAAGGTTGCTTATGTATATTGTTTGTTCGGATCTAGAGGGCGTTTTTATTCCTGAAATATGGATCAATGTCGCCCGAAAGACAGGTATTGAAGAGCTGAAACTAACCACGCGTGATATTGCGGATTATGACGTTTTAATGCAAAAAAGACTTTCCATTCTGCACGAAAACGGCCTTAAATTAAAAGATATTCAAGCTGTAATTGAAAAAATGGAACCTCTTGAAGGTGCTTTGGAATTTCTGAATTGGATTCGATCATGCAGCCAAATCATCATTGTATCAGATACCTTTGTTCAATTTGCCGGTCCGATGATGAAAAAGTTGGGGTGGCCGACCCTTTTTTGCCACTCTTTGGTCTTAGGCCCGGATGGATCGATCACAGGATATCAGCTACGGCAAAACGACAGCAAAAAAAAGGTCGTCATTTCACTAAAAGCACTCAACTTTAACGTCATCGCCGTGGGAGACTCTTATAACGATATTTCCATGCTGAAGGAAGCCGACATGGGAATTCTTTTCGGACCGCCTGAAAATGTAAAAAACGAATTTCCGGAACTTCCGGTCTCCTATAATTACGGCGAACTTAAAGACATTATTCAAAGGACGCTTGAAAACGATCATCTATAAGTTGCCGCTTAAAAAAAAATTCAAGGATATAGAAAATAAACCATGCTTACCCATCAAACAACATGCCGCGTAATCTATGGTGATACCGACAACATGGGTTTTGCTTATCATGCCAACTACCTGCGTTGGTTTGAAATCGGCCGTACCGAGCTTTTCAGAGCCTGGGGGCTGACTTACAAGGCTGTTGAAGACAAAGGAATTTTCCTGCCGGCTTCCGAGGCTCATTGCAAGTTCATTTACCCGGCAAAATATGATGACTTGCTGATTATAGAAACGACACTCGACGCTAATGTCAAAGGGGCGGTCAAATTTGATTACAGCATATTCAACGAAGATGGAAAAAAGATTTTGGCGGAAGGGTATACCAAGCACGCCTGTGTTGACAAAAAAGGCCGTGTCGTTCGACCACCTGAATTTTTAAAACAACTGATCGCAAAGAATATGTAGGTCCCTATTTTTAAATTTTAACAAGAAAAACAGTTCAACAATGGATACGGTTCAATCCATTGAATCAATAAAATAAAAATCAACATGTTATGCATACATGAAAATCCCCAAGGTGTGGTATTCAAGGTTTTTATTCAGCCTCGATCATCTAAAAATATGATATCCGGGCTTCATGGGGATGCTATCAAAATTAAACTGACAGCTCCTCCCGTCGACGGAGCCGCCAACAAGATGTGTATTGATTATCTGGCAAAATGCCTGATGGTTCCCAAGTCATCCTTAGAAATAATCGCAGGGCTTACCAGCAGAAATAAACAGATGCTTTTACGATATAAAGACGAAAAGGCATCCAAAAGTGAGCAACAACATCTTAAAAGTTTAATTGAATCTTTACTAACTTAAAAAAATATATTGACAGTTTTCAAAGTTTCAAGTAATCTACTTTTCATTGATGCGGGGTGGAGCAGTCTGGTAGCTCGTCGGGCTCATAACCCGAAGGTCGTTGGTTCAAATCCAGCCCCCGCTACCATAATGAAAACAAGGACTTAGGATTAAATCTTAAGTCCTTTTTTTATGTCCTAATTTTCAATTTCCAACCTTATAGTATTTAAGTGTCTTATTTCTATAGAAATATTTATCAGTTTGCTTCCTTTTCCTTGCAAGAAAGGGATCTCCTCCCGAACTTCATACCCCACACCCTACCCCACAAAATTTTACATGCTTTCTATCACGAACTGCCTCTTGTAAATCCGGGGCCCGCTTCACCGACAAACAAAATGCCAATATTAAAATAATATCCTGTAATTATTTATAATTAATGCGACAAATAGACTGACATTTATCTGCAAATAACATATTCAACACTACAGACGTTAAAAATCGTCGATATTTCAGGACTTTTTGTAAGTATGGCTTTTTTAAAATGATAGGCTTAAATCGCTTGTTTATGCAATATATTGTGATTTTTAATATTAAGAATATACGATATATTGTATTAAAAAGGAGTCTTGCACAGACAAATTTATACGATTTAGTAAAAACTGTAATTAATGATATTTTGACAAACCTGAAAATCGTGTGATATTCGAATTTTATCACCATAAATTTAGATTGGTGTCGAATTACAGAGACTGGCAAGTTAGCACAAGCCAAAGTTGACTCTATCAAATACTACCATATAATGATTTCTATTCATTTATTGACAGCTCATTCGATTTCAGATATAAACAAAAACATAATCACTTTTTATCAACCAGATTCCTTTCCGAGAAACGAATTTCTCATTTCTATCTATTCCTCTTGTCCGACTACCGACCTTCACTTCCACCTCATCTTGAGCAGATAATCACCTATTAGCAACAAGTTTTAAATGAGTTACTCACAACCCTTAATCTTCCTGAGGAAACTATGCATAAAGGTTTTCTGAAGATGCCGATATGATACCCCAAAAGGGTCGTGTGTCCTTTTGAGGCATTTTAATTTCTACAACCTTTTTGGAAAAGGGAGGAACCTTATGAAAAAACATTTGTTTTTGAAAACCATTTTTTTTGGGGCGTTTTTTGCTTTAAGCCTATTGTATTCTAACATAGCCTATACGCAGACGCGTACCGCATGGGAAATGCACTACGGAGAGGGTATCGTGGAGTGGGGTTATGATTCTGGACAACATGGTGCCATGTTTGAATATGATTATGCTACAATTCCAGCTGAAGATGACCCTGGCTGGGGACCAGCTCCAGATCCAGATATCATCAACTACTCTCAGGTGCCATCGACTCTTTGCGACCAAATGGAATGCAGATATGGAGCTGATTTTACCTACTTTCAGACTTTCGTTAATGTCCCATCTAATGTAATTGTAACCGAGTTCACTATATCGTTCACAGGAATAGATGACGGAGTGTGCGTTACCGTCTTCAACTCTACCCATCCTAGCGGTGAAGTTGTTCCTGGAAGCTATGTGTTTCTAGGAGGCAGCGGAATAGCCGACGTAACACAACTGGTAAATATGGGAGAGGTGAATCGTGTGGTTGTTACCCAGACCGATGACTGCTGTTATCACTCTTATTTGAGTAGCGCGGTTGTAATCCTAAACGGTGAGACTGTTGAGGTTCCGCTTGATGTAGGTATTGATATCAAACCTGGCAGCTATCCCAACTGCTTCAACATCAACGGGCATGGCGCAATCCCCGTCGCCATTCTCGGAAGCGTAGTCTTGGATGTGAACCAAATTGATATTGGCACGATCCAATTCGGTGGACTTGATGTACGAGTTAAAGGTAATGGAACTCCTCAGTGCTCAGTTGAGGATGTAAGCGGAGATTTCACCTCACCCGAAGGAGCACCTGATGGAATTCCTGATCTGGTGTGCCATTTTGTAGATGATGCTGGATCTTGGTCTCCTGATAATGGTACCGCGACGCTCACCGGTATGCTGGTCGACGGAACAAAAATACAAGGGACCGACGAGATTTGCATAGTCCCCTAAACTGATGTGAAAGCTACTATATAAGGCAGGGTCAGCTAATGACTCTGCCTTTTTCGTATCTGTGAACTGAACATAACTGCTATCTTTTTCAGTATTTTAAAACTCTATAAAGTCGGGATATCCGAATTATATCAAAAAAATTTCATCGGATTGATATTTTTGTAGGTTTGGCAAGTTATGTCATGTTTTCCTATTGCATATATTTCCGTTGACGATTCGAATGGGTAGCGGTAAATTTGTCCGAAAAGTGTTTCAGTTAATGA